>JBJERM010000334.1:0-35074 GCA_051882315.1 Ruminiclostridium sp. | reverse complement strand
CGTCCTTTATTTCGATTACGCTTTCAAGAGAAATATCGGGCCGCACATAGCCGTTTTCCCTTGAAACAACGGCAAAGCTCTGCAAAACGTCTATATATGCGATTGCTTCTGCTGTGCGCTGTACGATTTCAAGCTTTGAGGATATAAACTCCCTTACCTCGGAGAAAATCTCCGCTTCAAGGGCTAAAATCTTGTCGTTTGCGCCGAGGATTTCGTTCTCGATTTTTTTAAGCTCCTCGGTTATGTAACGCTCGCCGGTTGAAAGAGTCTGCTTTCTAATATAGCGGTCGGGAACAAGGGAAACGTTGCCCTTTGAAACCTCAATATAGTAGCCGAAAACACGATTGTAGCCTACCTTAAGGTTCTTTATTCCCGTGCTTTCCCGCTCCTGCTCCTCAATCTGCTTCAAAATATCCTTGCCGCCCCGTGAAATCTCACGAAGCCTGTCCAGCTCCTCGTTGAAACCGTCACGGATATAGCCGCCGTCCTTGGTAAGAGCAGGCGGATTTTCGGCGATTGCGTTTTCCACCAGCGCCGCTATTTCTTCGAGCGGGTCAATGTCCCCGTTAAGCCGCCCGATAAGCCTTGAATCGGCGGAGGAAAGCTTTTCCTTAAGAGCAGGAATACACTTGCAGGTAAGCCCCAGTGCCATAACGTCACGGGGACTTGCGGCACGGTAAACTATTCTTGAAATAAGCCGCTCAAGGTCGTAAATTCCGTTAAGGGATTCCCTTATCTCCTCGGTTAGCAGGTAGTCGGAAAAGAACTTGTCCACTGCGTCAAGCCGCTCCATTACTGCGGGAGCGCTTAAAAGGGGCTGCTCTATAAACTGCCTTAGCTTTCTTCTTCCCATGGCTGTTCTTGTCTTGTCCAGCACCCAGAGAAGCGTGCCTTTTCTGTCCTTGCTTCGCATGGTTTCGGTAAGCTCTAAGTTCCGCCTTGCGGTTATTCCAAGGTTCATATAATCATCGGCATAATGAGGGATAAGGCTTACCGAGCGCTTGATTTCAGCCTTTTGTGTTCTGTTTATATAGCGGAAAACCGCATACAGCGCCTTTGCAGCAGCAGGAAGCTTCTTAAGCGTTTCCGTATCCGAGGGAGAGGAAAAATACTGCCCGTCAAGAGCGGCGGTATCCGAGGTTTCAAACATATCCTCCTCGAAAAGCTCTCCCGTTGCTCCGTCAAGCCTTGTGCGGAGAAAGTCCTGCACCTCGGTATAGTCGATAAACTTATCGTTGAATAAAAGCTCGGAGGGAGTATAGCGGGAAATCTCGGCGATTACCTCCTGCTGTACCCTTGTACCGCTTTTTTCGCAGATATGAAACTCTCCCGTTGAAATATCCGCAAAAACCATTCCGCAAAGCTTATCCCCGCCGTAAAAGCAGCCGATATAGTTGTTGCGGCTTTCGTCAAGCATACTGTCCTCGTAGAGAGTTCCGGGGGTTACAAGCCTTATAACGTCCCGCTCAACAAGCCCCTTGGCAAGGGCTGGGTCCTGAAGCTGCTCGCAGATTGCAACCTTATAGCCCTTGTCGATAAGCCTTTTGAGATATGTCTCAACCGCATGATAAGGAACGCCGCACATGGGCACTCCCGCTCTTGAAGTAAGAGTAAGCTCAAGTTCCTTTGAAATATTTTCTGCGTCCTCAAAAAACATTTCATAAAAATCGCCGAGTCTGAAAAAAACAACGTAGCCCTTATATTCGTTGCGGATTTTAAGGTACTGGGCAAGCATAGGCGAAAGCTTTTCTTCCTTTTCGGGCATAAACTCAATCCTTTCTATAACTTTATATTTTTTTGCAGTAAGGCGTTTACCGCCCTACTGCAAACAAAAAATAATTACGGCTTAGTGGCAGCCGCCGCAGGTTGAGCAGCTTCCGCTGCAGCCGCTGCTGTGAGGCTCGCATGTGTCGGGGTCCTCGCCCTCGCAGCACATAGCAATAATCATATTTACTTCGTTAAGAAGCTGGTCAAGGGCGTTCTTTACGATTGCAAAGTTCGCCATATTTACGTTCTTCATAACGTCTGCGTAGCAGTCCTGCATTTCCTTGTTGTACTTGCGAAGCTTTTCCCCGTCCTTTTCGCTTTCGGGCTTCTGCATTTCAAGCTGTAAGTTCTGGCGCTTTAAGTTAAATTCGCCGATAAGCTTCTGAAGCTCCTCGTCCTTGTCGTTTGCCTCCTTAGCCTGTACATACTCCTTGTAGCGGGGGTCTGCCTGGATTGCCTTTCCAAGCTCTCTTGCTGCTTTGATTGCGTCCATAGTTTTAGTTATTCCTTTCAATTTATTACTTCACCCACAAGCGCCCAGTTAAGCGCACGGGTTATCTTAACGTCCACGAAGCTTCCAATCATGCTCTCGTCGCCGTCAAAATCAACTATTATATTCTGTCTGGACTTGCCCGTAAACAGGCTTTCGTCCGTTCTTCCCCTGCCCTCGCAGAGGACTCTGAGGGTCTTGCCCTCATAGCGCTTGTAGGCTTCCTCGCCTGCTTCGCCCTGCACCTTAAGCAGCTCCCTGAACCATTCGCCCTTTTCTTCTGCTGAAATCGGGTCCTCCATCTGAGCCGCCTTTGTGCCCTCACGGGGGCTGTAAATAAAGGTAAAGGCGCTGTCGAAGCGGATTTCACGCATTAAAGACAGGGTTTCCTCGAAGTCCTCCCTTGTTTCGCCCGGAAAGCCTACGATTATGTCCGTTGTAAGCTGTAAATCCGGGATACGCTGTCTTGCGTAGGAAACAAGCTCCCTGTAATGTGCTATGTCATAGTGGCGGTTCATAAGCTTCAAAATCCTGTCGCTGCCGCTTTGTACGGGCAGGTGCAGATGGTGGGAAATATGCCTGCTGCCGGCGATAACGTCCAAAAGCTCTTTGGTGCAGTCCTTCGGGTGGGAGGTCATAAAGCTTATCACAAACTCCCCCTCTATCTCGTCAAGAGCTTTCAGAAGCCCCGCAAATCCCATACTTTTATCCTTGCCGTAGGAGTTTACGTTCTGCCCTAAAAGAAGTATATCCTTATACCCATCGGAAACAAGCCCCTTTACCTCGGAAATTATATCCTGCGGCTCACGGGAGCGCTCTCTGCCCCTGACTAAAGGCACAACGCAGTAGGTGCAGAAGTTGTTGCAGCCGTACATAATCGGCACGCTGGCTTTTATTGCGCTTTCACGGCGTACCGGCAAGCCCTCGGCGATAACGCCGTCGCTTTCGGGAATAAGAACTGTTCTTCCCCCATTTTCGTAAATGCCGTAAAGCATTTCGGGCAGTCGGTGGAGAACGTGGGTTCCGAAAATAAGGTCAACAAAGGGGAATTTTTCCTTCATTCGCTTTGCGATATGCTCCTGCTGCACCATACAGCCGCAGACCGCTATTATCATGCGGGGGTTGCGGGCTTTGCAGTGCTTAAGTGCGCCGATATTGCCGAAAACCCTGTTTTCGGCGTTCTCCCTGACGGCGCAGGTGTTGTACAGCACAAGGTCGGCGTTTTCGGGGGAGTCGGTAAAGCCGAAGCCCATTTCCGCCAACATTCCGTCTATCTTCTCCCCGTCGGAAACGTTCTGCTGACAGCCGTAGCTGTGGGTATAGGCAAGAGGCGGGCTGTCAAAAAGGTGGGTAACGGAGCGCACCCGCTGTATAAAGAAGCCCTGCTCCTTTAATTCTTCATCATTTACGGTATATGTCAAATCAAAAATCCTTTCTATTCGGTTATTCACATAACTGCTATATAGAGTTTAAACAATTTGTAGGAAAAGCTTTATTTAAGGGTGTCGAGAAATCGTCAGATGCTAGGAAACCGCATAACGGCTAGGCTTTGTGCCTGCCGTTATGTGGTTGACGACGCAGATGGCGGTTTATCGACAGCCTTAGAGTTTATTATAACACAATTGAGACATTTTTTCAAGTAAAACGAATATTAAATATAATTATGGTAGGGCAGTAAGGCAGATTTCGTTATATTGCACAAGCATAATGCACAAAAGAGCTTATTATTCTATTATTCTCACAACTGCAAATAACCCCGATACAGCGATAAATTGTGATTTAAAAATGTTGATTTCGTTAAAATTACGCAATATTTTTGTGTACTTTGGCAAAATTTTTCATTTTTTCAAAAAACCTCTTGTATATTTTAACTCAATGTGATATAATATGCTCATAAAGGACAGGCAACTGTCTAAAAAAGGAGGTCTACCTATGACAACTCAGATTACAGCTAAGAAAATGCAGTTAAGCCCCAGCTTTTCGGAATACGCAGAGGAACGCCTTTCCTCAAAGCTTGACAAGTTCTTCGGCAGCGAGGCTAATGCAAAAATAACACTCAGCACCATTAAAAATAAAATTATTCTGGAGCTTACCGTTACATACAACGGTCTTATGTTCAGAGCGGAGCAGTCCGCAGAGGACAAGAACGACGCTCTTGACGCCTGCATAGATAAAATTATCCGTCAGATTAGAAAGAACAAGACAAAGCTCTCCAAGCAGCTTCGTGACAATACCTTTACGGATAAGTTCGAGGACGCTCCCGACGAGCAGGTTGACTACACCGTTATCAAGCGCAAGCAGTTTGACCTTCGTCCTATGTCCGTTGACGAGGCTATTCTCCAGATGAATATGCTGAGCCACGATTTCTTTATGTTCAAGAATGCGGAAACAGGCGATGTAAACGTTGTTTATAAGCGTGCCGACGAGAATTATGCGGTGCTTGAGCCGAGGAAGTAAATACACCCGAATAGTGAACAACCCCTGAGCAGAAATGCTCAGGGGTTTTGATGTTGTATAATCTTATTTTCCGCAGTAGGCAATCCCGTCCGCCTGAAACTGCAAGCCCTTTTCCCCGCCGACAGCGGCGAAATTTGTCTGAATAGACTTACGAACAGGGTATTTCCCCTTGAACCTTTCCTTTATAACCTTTTCCATAATGGGAATATTCCATACATCTCTGAAAAGGCAGTCCATCTGCACCCCGTTTTCAAGGTTAAGACCTACCATAGCAAGCCGTTTTTCCATTTCGTCAAAGGCGCCGTTAATCTGCTCCTCCACGGTTCCGCCTACGTTTCCGGCGCAGTAGTTCAGAAAGCAGAAATCCCCAGCCTTGATTATGCCGGAATGAGCCCATTCCTCGTTTATATCGTAACGTTCAATCATTTTCTTAATTATCCTTCCACCCATAGTTACTGTCAGCCCATAATTGAAAAAATCAGAACTCTGTACCAAGAAATCCCGAATCGGGAACAAAAGGAACATTGGCGTTATAGCCCCGGCTGTTCATATCCGCCGCCTTTATAAGGGCAACCTGGTAATGCACCTCAAGCTTCTTGGCGATTTCTTCAATGGTATAGCCCTCCTCACCCAGCTCCAGCATATCGCTGTCGGAGATAAGCAGGTTTGCGGCGAAAATGTTCGCCTCCTTTTCGGGCTTGCTTGCCATATCGAAAAAGCCCGACTCCCGAAGCCCGCCCCGCTCCGCCATATCACGGTGAAGGCAGTCGTGGCCTATCTCGTGGGCAACCACAAGCTTTGCCATGTGCTCCTCTAAATACTTATTCACCACAATGTAGCGGTCGCCGTTGTAAACGATATAAAAACCCTTAAGCCCGCCCAAATCGGCGCAGTCAACGTCAATATCCATAGCCGCCGCAAGCATGAATGGGTCGCTGGTGCGGTACTTTCTTACCGCCTGCTTAACTATATCGTTAATCTCGTTCCTGTTCAAAATTCTTCCTCCGTTGAGTGTCTTCTGAGAGCCTTTTCTTTTTATGTGCAGTCCCATTTATTCCTTTTTCATGTGCTTTTCCTTGGATTTCCAGTAGATATTCTGTAAAGCAAGCATAACCTTGTCCTTATCCTCCTCGGAAATATCTCCGCCTGCAAAAAGAGCGCCTGCACAGTCGAGAAGCCGCCTTGCGGATTCAACTCCCGTCAGCCCGTCCTCGGCTTCAACAAGCCCGAAGAAGTCATCTTCGCTTACAAGATACTCCTGCCGCACATTCAGAATTTTGCAGAGCTTGGAAAGAATGTCCCTTTTCGGATAGCGTGTGCCAAGCTCGTAGTTCTGAATACTGCGGGTTGAAACCTCAACCGCTTTGGCAAGCTGAGCCTGGGTAAAGCCCTTGTCCCTGCGGGCTTTTGCTAATTTTTCGTTGAAAGTCATATCAAAACTCCCTCCTATAAAATAAAAGCTTGAAGAAAAACTACTGCCAAAAATTTTTCGCAAAAGGTACTTGACAAATTGCGAAAAGGCAGATATAATAAAGCTACACTCATTTTGTTCGTATTCATTATAGCATATTGTTCGTGATTTGTCAATAGTTTTTATGAGATTTCTGCGAAAGGAATGATAATTTATGCGGACAATTTTACACTGCGACCTTAATTCCTTTTTTGCCTCGGTGGAAATACGCCTGCATCCTGAACTTAGGGGCAAGGCGGTTGCGGTCTGCGGAAGCGTTGAGGAGCGGCACGGGATTGTGCTTGCAAAGTCCGACCTTGCGAAAGCCTACGGGGTTACCACGGGAGAAGCCGTGTGGGAGGCACAGCGCAAATGCCCCGACCTTATAATCGCCCCGCCCCGCTTTGAGGAATATATGAAATATTCTAAAATGGCAAGAGGGATTTACGAAAAATATACTGATATGATTGAGCCGTTTGGAATGGACGAATGTTGGCTTGACGTTACGGGCAGCCTGCGGCTTTTCGGCAGCGGCGAGGCTATCGCCGAGGAAATCCGCACCCGTATGAAGGCGGAAACAGGGCTTACCGTTTCAGTCGGCGTAAGCTTCAACAAGGTTTTTGCAAAGCTGGGCTCGGATATGAAAAAACCGGACGCTGTAACGGTTATTCCGGAGAACGGCTTTCGGGAAATGCTCAGAAACCTGCCCGCCTCGGATATGCTTGGCGTGGGCAGGAGAACTGCTGCCACACTAAAGAAATACTGTATCGAAACAATAGGCGACCTTGCGGCGGCGAATCCGGATTTTCTCGAAAGAAAGCTGGGAAAATGCGGGCGGTATATCTGGCTTTCCGCAAACGGGCTGGATAGTTCGCCCGTAAGCGAAATGAACTTTGCGCCGCCGATAAAAAGTATCGGTCATGGAACTACCTGCTCTGCCGATTTAGAGGGAAACGGTGCTGTTCGGACTGTTTTTATCCGGCTTTCTCAGGACATAGGCTGCAAGCTCCGTAACCACGGGCTTTTCGCCGAGGGAGTGCAGATTGCGGTGCGGGATAAGTTTCTCTGCGTGCAGCAGTACCAGTGCCGACTTCCCTTCCCTACCCAGAACTTCCGTGATATTTACGAGTGCGCCTACGAACTGTTCGTAAAAAGCTATGACTGGCACGCACATGTTCGTTCGCTTACTGTTCGTGCCATAAACCTTACCGACAGCGCCGCACCAAAGCAGCTGAACTTTAATACCGACTGCGCCGCAATAGACAAGGTTTCCTCGGCAGAATCGGCTATGGAGAGGATAAGAAAGAAATACGGCAGGGATTCGGTGGAGCTTGCATGCCTGCTTACAGATGTACCGCTGCCGAAGAAGCTGCACCCGAATACCTTTCCGAATGCTGTTGGGGAGTAACGGGCAGAAAAATTACGGGACTGTTGCAACACACGCTGCAACAGTCCCATTGTCAATTTTCCATTATCAATTATCAATTGTCATTATCACTTATTCCTGTTCTTAATCGAAGCCTCGATAAAGCCCGAGAAAAGCGGGTGTGGACGATTGGGGCGGGACTTGAACTCTGGGTGGAACTGAACCGCCACAAACCAAGGGTGAACCTCCCTTGGCAGCTCCACTATCTCAATAAGCTTTCCGTCGGGGGACTGTCCTGCAAGAACAAAGCCCTTATCGGTAAACTGCTGGCGGAACTTGTTGTTGAACTCGTAGCGGTGGCGGTGACGTTCGTAGATAAGATTATCCCCGTAGGCATTGCGGCTTATGGAGCTTTCATCAAGCTTGCAGGGGTATAAGCCAAGCCGCATTGTGCCGCCCATATCAACTCCCCGCTGGTCTGGCATAATATCTATAACCGCATTCTCTCCGTCGTAAAATTCTGAGCTGTTGGCGTCCTTTAATCCGATAACGTAACGGGCAAACTCAATGGTCGCCATGTGCATGCCAAGGCAGATGCCCAAGTAAGGTATCTTATTCACTCTTGCGTAGTGGACAGCCTGAATTTTACCCTCGATTCCCCTGTCGCCGAAGCCGCCGGGAACTAAAATTCCGTCGCAGTCCTTAAGCAGGCTCTCCGCAGTTTCAGCAGTAACCTCCTCTGCGTTTATAAGCCTTATGTCAACCGCAGCGTCCTGTGCAAAGGAGGCATGGCGAAGGGATTCCATTACGGAAAGATATGCGTCGGGGAGAGCAACGTATTTGCCAACAAGTCCGATTGTTACCTTTCCTGCGGCATTTTCCTGCTTATGCACCATAGCCTTCCACTCCTCAAGCTCCGGCTCCGGGTTTTCCATGCCTAAATGCTCGCAGACAACCTTTGCGAGCCCCTCGTTTTCCAGCATAAGGGGTACTGCATAAAGAGAAGAAGCGGTAAGGTTCTGTATTACGTCCTCAGCCCGCACGTTGCAGAAGCTTGCAATTTTTCCTCGTACATCCTGCGGAATGGGCATTTCGCTCCTGCACACAAGAATAGTAGGCTGAATACCGAGGGAGAGAAGAGTTTTTACGCTGTGCTGGGTGGGCTTGGTCTTAAGCTCGTCGCTGCCCGAGATAAAGGGGACGAGGGTAACGTGAATGTAGATTACGTTTTCCCTGCCCTTTTCGTAGGAAACCTGACGGATAGCTTCAAGGAATGGAGTGCTTTCAATATCGCCTACCGTGCCGCCGATTTCGGTTATTACAACATCAACCTGCTCCCCGTTGGAGTTTGCCGCACGGTAAACCCGCTCCTTTATTTCATTGGTGATATGGGGGATAACCTGAACCGTTCCGCCCAGGTAATCGCCCCGTCTTTCCTTATTTATAACGTTCCAGTATATTCTGCCCGTGGTAACGTTGCTGTTCATTGACAGATTTTCGTCGATAAAGCGCTCGTAGTGTCCAAGGTCAAGGTCGGTCTCCGCACCGTCGTCGGTTACGAAAACCTCGCCGTGCTGATAGGGGCTCATAGTTCCCGGGTCAACGTTCAGATAGGGGTCGAATTTCTGGATTGTAACCCTGTAACCCCTGTTCTTGAGCAGCCGTCCCAGCGAAGCGGCGGTTATGCCCTTTCCCAGTCCCGAAACAACTCCTCCCGTAACGAAAATATACTTGGTGTTCATAGCGTTTTTCCCTTTCCATCATATTAATTAAGCTCCGTTTTTGCAGGATTTATTTTGAAATCCTGCAAAAATATGTTCTTATTATACTACAAGACTTTTTTGATTTCAAGTACCTTTTATAAATTTTGTGGAAAACATAAAAATTCTTTTAAAACAGTCTTTTTTTTGCAGGAAACGATTGATTTTTCTGCAAAAATGTGGTATTATAAATTTGTATAGCCGCTATGAAGAAGTCGGCGGCAAAAATGGGAAAGGATAGATTTATTATGGCTAAAAGATGTGCAAAATGCGGAAACTTCATGATGGACGACGAACGCTTCTGCCCTAACTGCGGAGAAAACGCACAAAGCGAGGCGGTTATTCCTCCTGCGCCCATACCTCAGCAGGACAATCAGCAGCAGTATTATCAGCAGCCTCAGCAGAACACACAGCAGTATACATACGGTCAGCCCGGCGCTGCACCTCAGTACGTTCCGCAGCAGCAGGAGGAAATGTCCCTCGGTAAATGGGTATGGACAATAATAGCGGTTTCCTTCTTCGGACTTATCAGCCTTATAGTTTGTCTTGTATGGGCATTCGGCGACGGTCCGGAGTCCCGCAGAAGATTCTGCAAGGCTTTTCTTATAGTTGAGCTTATTTCATTAGTGCTGGTAATACTTATGTTACTTGTCTTCGGCGCTGTGTTTGCCGCTATTATCTCAACTATCCTGAATCAAAGCGGAATTGATTTCAGTCAGATTGATATAAACGACATTCAGTACAGATTAACCGCAATAGCTTCAATGTTTATAAGATAATTTTTCTTTACATCTGCGGCTTTTTGTGATATACTATAATTAATGACTGACCGAAAATCGAAAATTGGTTATTTCTTAAGTCCGAAAGGAAAATTGCAGATGGATTTTAAAAAGCTTACGGTTATAACCGGTCACTACGGCTCGGGAAAAACAAATTTCGCCGTAAATCTGGCGCTTGATACCGCTGCGCAGGGAAAAAAATGCGTGGTGGTTGACCTTGATATAGTAAATCCCTATTTCAGAACTGCGGATTTTGAGGAATTGTTTGAAAAGCGGGGAATTGCACTAAAAGCCCCCGCCTACGCAAACTCAAATCTCGATATACCCGCCCTGAATATTTCGGTAAAAAGCCTTCTTGATGAGTACGACAGCGTTATTATCGACGTGGGCGGAGACGACGAGGGGGCAAAGGCGCTTGGAAGATATGCTCCTGCAATAAGAGAGTGTGAAAGCACACAAATTCTTTACGTTATCAACAAGTACCGATACCTGACGAAAGAGCCGGAGGACGCTTTGCAGCTTATGCGGGAAATTGAAGCAGCTTCGGGGCTTTTATGCACGGGTATCGTGAACAATTCCTGCTTAGGCTTTGAAACCACAAAGGAAACGGTTGAGGCTTCGCTCTCCTTTGCGGAAAAGGTTTCCGACGCCTGCGGGCTGCCGATAATGGCGACTGCTGCGGTAAGGGAAGCGCTTCCCGAAAATACACCCGCTCCCTACCCCGTTGAAATCTATGTTAAAACCGCTTGGAATTAATGACTAAGAGCTGTTGGGGCAGTATGGTTTCTGCCGAAGCAGTTTCGATATTAACAAAAGAAAGGAATGGTCTTATGGCAAAAATGACGGTCGAATTTGACCGCTGCAAGGGCTGCGGACTCTGCGTTACCGCCTGTCCGAAAAAAATTGTCAGCATTCAGCAGGAAAAGCTGAACAAAAAGGGCTACTATACTGCTCAGTGTACCGATGACGCTGCCTGTATCGGCTGCGCTCTCTGCGCTATGATGTGTCCCGACTGCGCTATTACTGTTTCAGGAGGTGGAAAATAATGGCTGAAAAGAGCTTGATGAAGGGCAACGAGGCTTTGGCAGAAGCTGCTTTAAGAGCAGGCTGCAAGTGCTTCTTCGGTTATCCGATTACTCCCCAGACAGAAATTTCCGCATACCTTTCTAAGCGTATGCCCAAGGTTGGAGGCGTATTTTTACAGGCTGAAAGCGAGGTTGCAGCTATCAATATGGTTTACGGCTGCGCCGGCTCCGGTATCAGATGCATGACCTCCTCCTCCTCTCCCGGAATTTCCCTTAAATCCGAGGGCGTTTCCTATATTGCAGGCGCTGACCTTCCCTGCGTTATCATTGACGTTATGAGAGGCGGTCCCGGTCTCGGCGGTATTCAGCCCTCCCAGGCGGACTACTGGCAGATTACAAGGGGAATCGGCCACGGCGACTACCATGTTATCGTGCTTGCTCCCTCCTCCGTTCAGGAAATGGCGGATACGGTTACAAAGGCGTTTGACCTTGCGGACGAGTACAGAATGCCCGCTGTTGTTCTTGCAGACGGACTTTTAGGACAGATGATGGAGCCGGTTGAATTTGACGACGCAGAAATCAAAATGTCTACCGCCGAGAACAAGCCCTGGGC
Organism: Ruminiclostridium sp.; assembly: GCA_051882315.1. GTDB lineage: Bacteria > Bacillota > Clostridia > Oscillospirales > Ruminococcaceae > Ruminiclostridium_E. The sequence goes on along the minus strand of JBJERM010000334.1, from coordinate 23,367 downwards.
TGCAAACGGTCACGGGGGCAAGAGAAAGCATAACATTATAAACTCCCTTTACTTACAGGCTCCCGAGCTTGAAGCTACCATAGTGGAGCGCTTCAAGCGATACGAGGACTTGAAGGCAAAGCACACAATGGCGGTTTCCGACTACTGCGAGGACGCTGAAATTGTTGTTGTTGCTTACGGCTCAACCGCAAGACTTGCAAAGTCCGCTGTTGACGCTGCACGCAAGGAGGGCATAAAGGCAGGTATTTTCAGACCCGTTACCCTCTGGCCCTTCCCCGAAAAGGAAATTAACGAAGCGGTACGGAACGCAAAGAAGGTTCTTGTTGTTGAAATGTCAATGGGACAGATGGTTGACGACGTCAAGCTTGCAATCAACTGCTCAAAGCCCGTTGAATTCTATGGAAGAACAGGCGGCGTTGTTCCTGCTCCCGCTGATATTCTTACTAAAATCAAGGAAATGGGAGGTAAGGAATAATGCCCGAATTTAAAAGACCAAATGCCCTTACCGATACATATCTTCACTACTGCCCCGGCTGCACCCACGGTATAGTTCACAGACTTGTTGCCGAGGTAATTGACGAAATGGGTATCGAGGGCGATACAATCGGCGTTTGCCCCGTTGGCTGCTCCGTTATGGCTTACGACTATTTTGCATGCGATATGATGGAGGCTTCCCACGGACGTGCACCCGCTGTTGCAACAGGCGTTAAGAGAGCCAACCCCGATAAGTTCGTATTCACCTATCAGGGCGACGGCGACCTTGCAGCAATCGGTACTGCCGAAACAGTTCACGCAGCTACAAGAGGCGAAAATATCACAGTTATCTTCATAAACAACACCACCTACGGTATGACAGGCGGTCAGATGGCGCCCACAACCCTTCCCGGACAGGTTACCCAGACCACTCCCTACGGAAGGAACACCGCTGTTGAGGGATTCCCCGTAAAAATGTGCGAGATGCTCTCCCAGCTTGACGGCGTTGCACTTGCAGAGCGTGTAACCGTAATCGACCCCAAGAATATCGCTATTGCAAAAAAAGCGATAAGAAAGGGCTTCGAGTTCCAGAAAAACAAGCAGGGCTTCTCAATTATCGAGGTGCTTTCAACCTGCCCCACAAACTGGGGAATGACTCCCGTACAGGCAATCGAAAGACTCAGAAACGAAATGATTCCCTACTATCCTCTGGGAGTTTATAAGGAGGGCGCTGTAAGATGACAAATGAATTTTTACTTGCAGGCTTCGGCGGTCAGGGTATTCTTTTTGCAGGAAAGCTGCTTGCATACATCGGTCTTTACGCAGGCAAGGAGGTTTCCTGGCTTCCCTCCTACGGTCCGGAAATGCGCGGCGGTACATGTAACTGCTCCGTTACAGTAAGCGACGACCCTATCGGCTCTCCCCTTATCCTTGAACCTACCCAGCTTTTAGTTATGAACACACCCAGCTTCGACAAGTTCATCGGCGCTGTAAAGGCAGGCGGTATGGCATTTATTGACAGCACTCTTGTTGAGGGCAGCACCGACAGAACGGATATCAAGTGCTTCTACGTTCCCGCAACAGGACTTGCCAACGAAAACAACCTTAAGGGAATGGCGAACATTATCCTTACCGGCAAGCTTCTCAAGGAGTGCGGGTTTACAGACGAGGCGGTTATCGAAAAGGCTATAAAGAAGGTTATTCCGCCTAAAAAGGCAGACCTTACGGAGGCTAATCTTACTGCGCTTAAGCTCGGACTCAACTACTGATAAAACAAAAAAATGCATTTGCAGAAGCTTTTTCTGCAAATGCATTTGTGTTTATCAAAAAATGTCATAATAATTTCTTCAGCTGGGTTTCGCTGCTCTTTACAAGACAAAGGAGTGCAGGCGCCTGCTGAGGAAAATCGCTTTCTATCGTAACCGTTGAAATTTCGGGGCTTTCCGCCGCAGCAGTCTTTATTGCAGCAGCAGCTTCTCCCTCGGCTATGTGTATTCCTGCGTCGGACAGGTGGCAAGCCTTTTCGTCCGCAAGCTCGAACATTGTAAGATTATTTGCCTTGTTGCTGCGGAAAACTATGCGGAAAACCTTGTAAACCGTGTAATTCAGAACGTTTGTAATGGCGGAGTTAAGCTTTGAATTGCCGATTTTTCCCATAAGGCTGTAAATTACGTCAATACTGTTGGTAAGCAGCTTTTTGGAAAGGGTAAGGGAAATATCTGCGCCGAAACGGGCACGCTCGTTTGCCTGAGGCTCGGGGATATCGCTTTCGGCAATAACCCGTCCCGTGCTCATAGCGGAACGGCCTAAAAGATAATCGGTGGATACGTTGTAGTAGTCAGCCGCTTTTACAAGGAAATCAAGTCCGCATTCCCGCTTTCCCTTTTCGTAGTGGGATAAAAGCGCTTGGGCAACTCCAAGAGCCTCCGCGGCTTCCTTCTGGCTTAAATGCCGCTCCTTGCGGAGCAGAGTCAGTATTCTCGGAAAATCAGTGTTCATTTAGTAGTTACCTTTCGCAAAATGTCGCACTGTATATTATAATCAATTTTTTTCACATTGTAAAGTAGCAAATTCGACAAAAAAACAAAGTTATATTGTTTAAATTGTCTGTTTTACCCCAAAATCGACTGAAATCATTCTTAAACCGGCGCAAGGCGCATTACTGAACGCTATAAGCGCTTGTTTTTCGTGTGAATTATATAGAAAGGACGTAAGATATGAAAAATTACACAATTTATCTCATTCGTCACGGAATAACCGAGGGCAATTTAGAAGGAAAATATATCGGTCTTACCGACCTGCCCCTTTGCGACGAGGGCTATTACGCTATAACCCGCTATGCCCACGACAGGCTTTATCCCGACGTTCAGAAGGTTTATTCAAGCCCTCTTAAGCGCTGCCTTGAAACTGCGGATATAATCTATCCGGATAGGTACGTCAAGCAGATTGACAATATTGCGGAATGTGATTTCGGGGAGTTTGAGGGCAAGACGGCGGAGGAATTGCAGGATTTACCCGAATATATCGAATGGCTTAAGGGCGGCTACGAGGCGGCAGCCCCGGGCGGAGAAAGCTTCGGTGACTTTACTCTGCGGTGCCTTGACGGACTGGAAGAAATTTTCAAGGATATGATGCACGACCAGGTTACAAAGGCTGCGGTTATTACCCACGGCGGAGTTATTATGAATCTTTGTGCAGGCTACGGACTGCCCAAAGGAAAGCCTGCTGATTTTGCAATCGGACAGGGCGAATGCATACAGATAAACCTTTCCACCTTTTTGTGGCAAAAGGGACCTGTGTTTGAAATAGTAGGAAGAATAGTTTAAAGGACGGTAAACAAATGGATATTATAGAACAGCTCTCGGAAGAGCTTAAAATTCGGAAAACCCAGACGGAAGCGGCGGTTAAGCTTATTGACGACGGAAACACAATCCCCTTTATCGCCCGTTACCGCAAGGAGGCGACAGGCGCTCTTGACGACCAGATTTTAAGGGAGCTTAATGAAAGACTTACTTATCTTCGCAATCTTGAAAAGCGCAAGGAGGAGGTTGCCGCCTCTATTGAAGCGCTGGGAATGATGAACGAGGAAATTGAAAAGATGCTTGCCGAAGCGGTTACTCTTTCGGCAGTAGAGGACATTTACCGCCCCTTCAAGCCAAAGAAGAAAACAAGAGCGGGAATTGCAAAGGAAAAGGGACTTCAGCCCCTTGCGGATTTTATTCTTGAACAGAGCCTTAAAGACCCTTATGCCGAGGCTGAACAGTATATCAGCGAGGAAAAGGGAGTTGCAGACAAGGAAGCCGCAATTGCGGGAGCGCTGGACATAATTGCGGAAACAATTTCAGACGATACAGCCCTGAGAATGAAGCTTGGGGGCTTCTACGACCGTACTGCACTTATAGCTTCAAAGCAGGCGGGAGAAACGGAGAACACCGTTTACGAGAACTACTACGACTATAAGGGAGCTGCCGCAAAAATCCCTACACATCGTATTCTTGCCCTTGACAGAGGTGAGCGTGAAGAGATTTTAAAGGTAACGGTGGAGATTGATGAAAACGAGGCCCTCGGAATTATAAAAAAGGCATACGTCAAGGCAAAGAACACCAACGGTTCTCTTGTGCTTGCGGCTGCGGAGGACAGCTTCAAGCGGCTTATTCACCCCTCAATCGAGCGGCGGGTCAGAAACGACCTGACGGAAAAGGCGAGGGTTTCAGCAATAAAGGTTTTCGGCGACAATCTCAGACAGCTGCTTATGCAGCCGCCCGTTAAGGACACCGTAACCCTCGGACTTGACCCCGCATACAGAACGGGCTGCAAGATTTCGGTGGTTGACGCTACGGGAAAGGTGCTTGATACGGCGGTGGTTTACCCTACCCCGCCCCAGAATAAGACTGCTGAAGCTAAGGCTAAGCTTAAAGCCCTTATCGAAAAGCACGGAGTTACAACAATTGCAATAGGAAACGGAACGGCAAGCCACGAAAGCGAGGTTTTTGTGGCGGAAATGCTGAAAGAAATCGACCGACCCATAAGCTATATGGTGGTTTCCGAGGCGGGAGCAAGCGTTTACTCCGCAAGCAAGCTTGCGGCAGAGGAATTTCCGGAATACGACGTATCGCTGAGAAGTGCCGTTTCTATTGCAAGGCGCTTGCAGGACCCTTTGGCGGAGCTTGTAAAGATAGACCCGAAGGCAATAGGCGTCGGACAGTATCAGCATGATATGCCTCCCGCTCAGCTTTCGGAGGCGCTCGGCGGCGTGGTGGAGGACTGCGTAAACAACGTTGGCGTTGACGTAAATACGGCTTCGGTTTCTCTCTTAAGCTACGTTGCGGGCATTAACTCCGCTGTTGCGAAAAACATAGTTGCCTACCGTGAGGAAAACGGAAGATTTACCGAGCGCAAGGAACTGCTTAAGGTCAGCAAGCTTGGCAAAAAGGCTTTTGAGCAGTGTGCGGGCTTCCTCAGAGTGCATGACGGCAAAAATCCCCTTGACAACACGGGAGTTCACCCCGAAAGCTACGATGCTGCGAGAAAGCTGCTCACAATCTGCGGGCTTACGGAAAAGGAAATCGGGAAGAGCGGTACTGCAATAACAGAAAAAATAAACGCTATCGGCAAAAAACAGGCGGCACAAGAAGCGGGCGTTGGAGAAATGACCCTTGAGGACATTGTGAAGGAGCTTATGAAGCCGGGACGTGACCCACGAGACGAGCTGCCGAAGCCCCTGCTTCGCACGGACGTTGCGGACATAAACAGCTTAACCGAGGGAATGGAGCTTAAGGGCACGGTAAGAAACGTTATCGACTTCGGCGTTTTTGTGGACATCGGCGTTCATCAGGACGGACTTGTGCACATCTCACAGCTTTGCGACAAGTACGTTAAGCACCCCCTTGAGGTTGTAAAGGTAGGGGACATTGTAAACGTAAAGGTACTGAGCGTTGACGTTAAGAAAAAGCGGATTTCGCTCACTATGAAAGGACTTAACTAATGACGGAATTCAAGCTTGACTGGTCGGAAAAATGCATAAAGGAATACGTTAATATCTCGGTTATGGGCAGGACGACGGCGCAGAAAATCCCCTTTATTATCTGTGCGGGACTGCTTGGGGTTATTTTCCTTGGCGGGATAATAATGTTTGCTGTTACGGGGCTTATTTCCGCCCTTATAATTTCTCTTTGCTCTCTTTTGTTTGCAGGCGGCGCTGCTTTGCTGATTAATCTGCTTTGCAGGAAGCTTGCGGGTAAGGTTAAAAAGGCGGCTGAGGGCTATACGGACATAGTTGCGGGAGTTTCGGACAACGACATTCTCTTTATAAAGAACAATCTGCCCTACGGGGTTATGGATTGGGATAAAATCGGGGAAATTACCGAGGGAAAGCTTGGCTTTTACCTTATTTCAAAGGAAGGCTCACTGCTTATTCTTGACAAGAGCGCTGTTGTTTCGGGAGAGGTCTCCGAGGCTCAGCAGGTGCTTGCAATAAAATCCGCCGAGCTGCAAAAGAAAGGCAAGTAATGACTAATTATCAGAAGCTGCTGGACAGGACAATTGAGGAAATAACCACGGAAAAGCGGATTCCCTCTCTCCTGCTCCATAGCTGCTGTGCGCCTTGCAGCAGCTATGTACTGGAATATCTGTCCGAATATTTCAGAATTACGGTTTTCTACTTTAACCCGAACATAACAAGCCGTGAGGAATATGAAAAGCGAATAGCGGAGCAGAAGCGGCTTATATCGCTGCTGCCCGCAAAAAATCCCATTGACTTTATCGAGGGAGAATACTGCCCCGAGGAGTTTTTTAAGCTTGCAAAGGGGCTTGAAAGCGTTCCCGAGGGGGGCGAGCGGTGCTTTAAGTGTTACAGACAGAGGATTGCGAGAGCAGCTGACTATGCAAAGGAAAAGGGCTTTGACTATTTTACAACTACCCTTTCGGTAAGCCCGCATAAAAATGCGGAAAAGCTTAATGAAATCGGCGGAGATGAAGCGAAAAGGACGGGTGTTCCCTACCTGTTTTCGGACTTCAAGAAGCGGGAGGGCTACAAGCGCTCGATTGCTCTTTCGGCGCAGTACGGGCTTTACAGGCAGAGCTACTGCGGCTGTGTTTACAGCAAGCTTCAGGCTGAGAAGGACGGAAGAATATAGCGCCCGCAGGACTGAGAGAAAGCGCTCAGTCCTTTTTCTTTTCACGTTTTTCGACATTTTCCGACAAAATTTGACAATTGCCGGATAATATGCTAAAATATATTTCACATTTCAAAAAAGGCGGTGACAGCTATGAAAATCAAAGAAAGCCTGCGCTTCCCGGTTATTGTCATAGCTTATCTTGCTCTTTGCGCTCTGATTTTTGTATTCACCGACCTTCCCGGATTTACCGCCTATGTAGAGGCAAAACCCATTTTAACAGAAGCTCCCGCAGAAGAAGAACTGCCACAAAAGGAAAAGCTCATAAATATTAACACCGCAACAGCAGAGGAGCTTATGACCATAGACGGAATAGGCGAGGCTACCGCCGCAAAAATAATTGAATACAGAGAGAAAAATAACGGCTTCTTAGATGTGGACGAGCTTCAGAATGTAAGCGGAATCGGTGTCGTAAAATTGGAGAAAATAAGGAATTTTGTCACAATTTAGCTTTTCACGGTATAATCACACATATTATGTAAGCCTTACAAAATATTTACACAGAAAATCTATTGCATTTGATGGCGGGATATAGTATAATCAGTTATACACCATAATGGTGATGTCCTAAGAAAGGAATGATTTTAATGGCAAAGACAAAGGAAACCATAAAGCTTCCACTTATTACGATGAAAGGTCTTGTTGTTTTCCCCGGAATGGTGCTTAATTTCGATGTGACAAAGCCTAAGTTCGTTGAAGCTATAAAGACAGCCTGCTTTTCAGATAAAAAGATTTTTCTGGTAACGCAGAAAAGCTACGATACAGAAGACCCCAAAAAAGAGGACCTGTACATAACAGGAGTTGTTGCTGAAATAAAACAGGTTCTGAAAACCCCGGATAAGATTACAAGAGTTCTTGCCCACGGTCTTTACAGAGCAAAGCTTTCTGCAATCGGAGAATTTGACAGCTACAATGTTGCGGAAATTATCCCCTTAATCGAGAGAAAACATACAATTCCCGCAAACCTTGCTGACGCTTATGAGAGAACCCTTAAAATGCTTTTCCGGGACTACGCTTCCCTTGTTCCGAAGGTTCCGGACGAGCTTATCTCCGTAATCGAAGCGGAAAAGGACCTGAACCGGCTTTTTGAACTTGTTATTTTTAACATTTACCTAAAAACCGAGGACAAGCAGCAGCTTCTCGAGATAAACACTATTGAAAAACGGATTAAATGCCTTATAGAGCTGATTACCGAGGAAATTAAGGTACTCCAGTTCGAAGCGGAGATAAACGACCAGATTAAGGACTCTATTGACAGCAGCCAGCGGGAATATATCCTTCGTGAGCAGATGAAGGCTATTTCAAAGCAGCTTGGCGGCGGCGAGGAGTACGACGACGAGGGCTACGAATACAGCGATCGTATTCAAGCGGTAGGCTTCCCCGAGGAAACCGAGGAAAAGCTTATCCGTGAAGCAGCAAAGATAATGAAGCTTTCCCCTTCCTCACAGGAATACGGACTTATAAAAACCTACCTTGACTCAGTTCTGGAAATGCCCTGGAACACCTTTACCGAGGATACTCTTGATATGGCAAAGGCGGAAAAGCAGCTGGACAAGGATCATTACGGACTTAAGAAGGTCAAGGAGAGAATACTTGAGATAATCTCGGTAAGAAAGCTTAACCCCGATGTTAAAAGTCAGATAATCTGCCTTGTTGGACCTCCCGGAGTAGGTAAAACCTCAATCGGACGCTCTATTGCAGAAGCTCTCGGAAGAAACTACACAAGAGTTTCCCTCGGCGGAGTAAGGGACGAGGCGGAAATAAGAGGTCACCGCAAAACCTATGTAGGCGCTATGCCGGGAAGAATTATCAACGCTATTAAGCAGGCAAAATGCATGAACCCTGTAATGCTGTTCGACGAAATCGACAAGATGGGCAGCGACTATAAGGGCGACCCCTCTGCGGCTATGCTGGAGGTTTTAGACCCGGAGCAGAACTCCTCCTTTACCGACCACTACCTTGAAATTCCCGTGGATTTAAGCGATGTGCTGTTTATCACTACTGCCAACACAACAGACACTATCCCCGCTCCCCTGCTGGACAGAATGGAGATAATAGAGCTTGGAAGCTACACACGGGAAGAAAAATTCAATATTGCAAAGAAGCACCTGCTGCCCAAACAGCTTAAAAAACACGGAGAAAACAGAAAGACCCTTAAGATAACCGACAAGGCGCTTTACTCCATAATCGACAACTACACAAGAGAGGCGGGCGTTAGAAGCCTCGAAAAGAAAATTGCAGCTATATGCCGCAAGGCTGCCCGCAGAATAGTTGAGGGCGAGGCTTCTGTTTCGGTAAACGATATAAATATTTCCGATTTCCTCGGCGCTAAGAAGTACCTGCCCGAAACAATTTCAAAAACCGACGAGGTCGGCGTTGTTACAGGTCTTGCCTGGACAGCGGCAGGCGGCGTTACAATGCCCCTTGAGGTGCTTGTTATGGAGGGCAGCGGCAAGGTTGAGGTTACAGGCTCCCTGGGCGACGTTATGAAGGAATCCAGCCGCATAGCTGTAAGCCTTGTAAGAAGTATCGGTGACAGCTACGGAGTAAGCGGGGATTTCGTAACCAAGAAGGATTTGCATATCCACGCTCCCGAGGGCGCTGTACCAAAGGACGGACCCTCCGCAGGCGTTACAATGACCACCGCACTTGTTTCCGCCCTTTCGGGAGTACCGGTGCGCCGTGATGTTGCTATGACGGGAGAAATTACCCTCCACGGAAAGGTGCTGCCTATCGGCGGACTTAAGGAAAAATCAATGGCGGCATATAAGGCGGGAATCAAGACCGTAATTATACCTAAGGACAACGAAGCGGACTTAGAAGAGGTTGACGAAGCTGTAAAGAAAAATGTAACCTTTATCGCCGCAGAAAAGATACAGACTGTTCTTGACAACGCTCTGGTGCGGCCGGAGAAGAAGCTGCCCAAGAAAAGAAGCAGGATAATGCCTGCAAATTCCCGCAGCCGAAAGGAAAAGATAAATGAATTACAGCAAGGCTGAATTTAAAGCCGCTTACGGCACTTTTTCACAGATACCGCCCTCTGAGCTTCCCGAAATTGCATTCTCGGGGCGCTCTAACGTGGGAAAGTCCTCCCTTATAAATAAGCTTTTAGGCAGGAAGTCTCTCGCCAGAGTAAGCGCTGTTCCGGGAAAGACGATTACAATAAATTTCTACTCCCTTGAAAAGCTGCACATCGTAGACCTACCGGGCTACGGCTATGCAAAGGTAGGAAAGAACGAAAAGCTGCGCTGGGCGGAGCTGATTGAAGGCTATCTGCATGACGACAGAAACCTTGCTCTTGTGGTACAGCTTATAGATTTCCGCCATAGTCCTACTGCCGACGACATAATGATGATAAACTTCCTTATCGACAGCGAAATTCCCTTTATTATTGCGCTGACAAAGGCGGATAAGCTTAAAAAGCGGGAACGCTTAGAGCGAAGAGAGGCTTTATTGCAGGAGATACCCTGTGCAGAGGATATAACAATGATTGAGTTTTCTGCTGAAACAGGAGAGGGCGTAGAGGAGATACGGGCTATTCTTGAAGATATAGCGGAAGATGAGGCTTAACAGATAAAAAGCGCCGATTGCAAATCGCAATCGGCGCTTCTTTTTATTTCTGTAATAATTCAAAGCTTATATCCTTAAGCTCCAGTCCGCTCTGGGCGAAATACAGCCTTATGGTAGTAAACCGTGAGAACATCGGCACATCCTTGCTGAAGGAAACAGGCTTTCCGCCTGTTCCGTTCCAGGTAAAGGTCGCCCAGGGCGTTCCCGTTGAAAACAGGGTTACGGGTATCTGCGCAAGCTCTCCTGCCTCGGAGCTTGCAGTTACCGTTATGCGGTAATCGCCGGGGATTTTAACGTCAAGCGCAAAAACGTGGCTCTTGCCCTTCTGTACCGAAACGCTGTCAAGGGGAATTGTAAGCCTTGTATCCAGCGGGAAGAATACTACATCATCTCCCGAGATATTGTCCTCGCTGTCGGGGCGATTTATTATCTCTATTGGCTCAGCCTTATTTTCCAGCCGCTCCATAGCTCTTGAAGCCATAACAAAGCCGCAGATATTCATAGCGCAGCGCTGAAGCTCGGCTCTTGTAAGCCTGCCGTCGGCAAGGGCTTCAAGGGTGTTGTCGTCGTTCTTTTCTCCGTCGGCGCAGACCATATAAAGGTCGTTCTGGGCAGCCGCCATAGCTGCAAAATCCCGCTTATCCGGCTTTTCGCCCCGCCTGTTAATGTCAGCCCACCAGTCGGTCATTGCAACGCCCTTAAAGCCCCATTCTTCACGAAGAATTATGGTTGTAAGGTCGTAGCTTCCCGCCGTCCAAAGCCCGTTGACCGAGCCGTAGGTTGTCATTATCGAAGTTGCGCCGCCCTGTTTTACCGCAATTTCAAAGCCTTTCAGGTAAATTTCCCTCAGCGCTCTTTCCGAGATTACCGAGTCCATCTCGTGGCGGTGGGTTTCACGGTTGTTGCCGCAGAAATGCTTGATTGTTCCCGTAACTCCTGCGGTGTGAAGACCTTTAAGCTCCGAAGCTCCCATTGTTCCCGTAAGATAGGGGTCTTCCGAGAAATACTCGAAGTTCCTGCCGTTCAGCGGGTGGCGGTGGATATTCATACCCGGACCTAATAAACATTCAACATTATTTGCGGCTATTTCAAGTCCTGCAACAGAAAAAAGCATAGTCACAAGCTCTTTATTAAAGGTAGAGGCGATAAGCGTGCCGTTTGGCAGGCTGAACGCCTTGGTGCCACAGTCAAGTCTCATTCCCGAGGGACCGTCGCTACAGCAGCAGCAAGGAATACCGAAGTCCTTGAGTCCCTTTGAAACTCCGCCGAAAGCGGAAGCTGTGCCTGCTGTAACCTTGGGGCTTCCCATTCCCTCGCCCCTTATAATGCAGGAAAGGTCCTCATCGGAAAGCTGGGCGATAAAGTCGGACATCGTGCTTCTGCCCGCCTTGACGTCGGAAAGCTTTATGCCCTTATCTCCCGTAAAGGGAATTTCTTCGGGCAGGGCTTCGCTTCTGCGTGTCTTTTCGTCAACGGTATTAAGGGAAACGGGCTCTTTTTCTATTGCAAAAGCGCCGTTTTCGGCTTTTGGCTTTATCCGCTCAAAGGGAAGAACAGGAGCAAGAGCCTGCTTATGCCTTGAAATTACCTTTTCGGGCAGGACTGCCGAGCCGCACTTTTCTGCACAGCGCACGTTGCTGCCCGCAAAGAATAAGTATTCTCCCGCTTCGAGGACGTAGGCGTTTTTATTGCCTGTCACGCCCGAATCGTCGTAGGAAGCAAGGTTGCTGAAATTTACGGTAAAGCTTACAATCTGGGTTTCGCCGGGGGCAAGCTCTCCTGTCTTTTCGTAACCGCAGAGAACTCTTGCGGGCTTTCCAAGCTTGCCCTGTGGGGCGCTGAAATAAAGCTGTACGACCTCCTTGCCCTTGAAATCGCCGGTATTTTTAACGGAAATCGTAATTTCCGCATTTTCCTCGCCTGCACTAAAGGAAACAGGCTCAATTTCAAAGGTTGTGTATGAAAGACCGAAGCCGAAGGGATACAGCACCTTGTCCTTTGCAAAGGTTTCAAAATATCGGTAGCCGACGTAGATGTCCTCTGCGTAGAAATCCCGCATTCCGCTGCCGAAATTCTCGTCCGAAGGGTAGTCGGAAACGCTGCGGGCGATTGTATCGGGCAGCTTACCCGAGGGGCTTGTTTCGCCCGTAAGTATGCGGGCAACGCCTGTGCCGCCGGTCATACCGCCCTGCCACACATACATAACCGCGTCGGGTTTAATTTCCTCAACGAAGCCCATATCTATAATCCCGCCAACGTTAAGCAGGACGATAACCTTCTTGAAATGCTTCCTTACGGTTTTCAGCATTTCCGCTTCCCCGTCGCTTAGGAAATAAGCGCCCTTTTCCGCCTTGTTGTCATGCTCCTCTCCTGCGGTTCTGCCGATTATTACAATTGCGGTTTCGCTTGTTTCTGCGATTTTTGCGGCAAGCGCCTCCTCTAAGGGCATTTCCTGCTGGCTCCATGGCTCGCTGCCCCAGCCTGAGCCTAAGTCGTAGGGGTTTTCCTCATCCCACTTCTTATAAACCTCAAGGATTTCCCGGTTTATATTTGCGCCTGCTTCAATAAGCCCGTCGGTTATACCCGTAACCTTTGAAACGTTAACCATACCGCCCGAGCCTGTACCGCTCTTGTAGTAATGGAGCTGGATTCTGCCGAAAACGGCGGTTTCCTTGCTTTTGTCAAGGGGCAGGGCTTTGCTGTCGTTCTTCAGAAGAACGCAGCCCTCTGCAACCGTCTGTACGGCTGCCTCAATATACTTGTTCCAGTCAAGAATTTTAGCCATAGGGATAGTCCTTTCTTATTTATTAATACACACGGCAAGCGTGTTTTGCACTTATTTTAGCAAATAAGCATTGTTTTGCTGTAATGGGTTTGTCAATAGTATAACATTCTTTTCCCTAAAAAGCAATAAGATTTTTGCTTTATGTCACTTGCAAATTAAGCACAGCATGAGATTTTTAGTAAGAATAATGAAATTTCGCATCAGAAAATCCTGCGCACAGGCTCAATTTTCCTATATTTTCTTATAATTTCATCACATTAACTCACCTTTTGTTAAAAATGACGATTTTTTTGTAATATCCTACAAATTACTGTATTATGTTCGTTTTTTCCCTTTGTTACGGCATTTTTTGCATATAGAAATTGGCTTTAAAACGAAAATTTTTTCGACAAAATTCGACATTTATATTTAAAAACCGATTTGCAAAAAAATCAGATAAATGGCTTTATTAAGCGGAATTTTGACATTTTCACAAAAATAAATAGCAGTATTTTTCGAGTAGGTTTAAAAATATAAAACAATTTCTTGATAATTTTTATTGCCTTTTTTACCATAATGTGGTAGAATGTAATCACAGACATAAAGCTGTCAGATTAAGAAAACAGCTGACATTAATCAACTTGGAGGTACAAAATGACAGAGAAAATCAAGGTGCTGATCGGTGATGACTCAGCGGAATTCGGGCTGACATGGGCAAGCCTGCTTAAGGAAGAGGGAATGTTTGCGGTAACAAGGCAGAAGAACGGCAGAGTAATTCTCGAATCTGTGAAAAACGATATGCCGCGTGTTCTGATTATTGACGCAAAAATGCCGGAGCTGGACGCAGCCTCGCTGCTTGGCGAAATTCGCAGCAAGACCGGAAGGATTCCGATTACTATTGTTGTTTCAAATCTTAATTCCCCCGAACTTGAAAAAGAGGTTATGGACGCAGGAGCAAGCTATTTTATGGTTAAGCCCTTTGCTCCCGAGCTTATGGTAAAGAAGGTAAAGTCTATCTATAACTTAAAAATGGGAGTAATGCCAACAGGAGTTTCCCGTGAGCTTACCAATATCGAATATGTGGTTACCGACATAATCCACCAGATAGGAATACCCGCCCATATCAAGGGTTATCACTATCTTCGTACTGCAATCATTCTTTCTATCGGCGACAACGAGATGATAAACAGCGTTACAAAGCTTCTTTATCCTACTGTTGCACAGAAATACGGCACAACCTCGTCAAGGGTTGAAAGAGCAATCCGCCACGCTATTGAAATTGCATGGGACAGAGGAGATGTTGACGTTCTCAACGGTCTTTTCGGCTACACGGTTCACACAACCAGAGGAAAGCCCACAAATTCTGAGTTTATTGCTTTGCTTGCAGACAAGCTGAGACTCCAGTTCTACCCGAATGTATCAATCTAAAGAGAAAGCTCCCTATTTTTGGGAGCTTTCTTGTATTTCTGAGCTGTTAATGCTAAATGTTCCCCGCTCTCAGCTCCCAGAACGCCACAGCGCTTGCCGCAGCAACGTTCAGCGAGTCAACGCCAAAGAACATAGGTATCTTAACCGTATAATCACAGGCTTCTATCGTATCAACCGGCAGCCCGTGCCCCTCTGAGCCGAGAATTATTGCGAGCCGCTCCTGTGCCTTAAGTCTTTTGTCGTCAATACTTACCGAGTTATCCGAAAGCGCCATTGCCGCAGTTTTAAAGCCGAGAGCATTAAGCTTTTTCGGATAGCCGCCTGCTCTAAAGTCCCCGTCGAAATATGCCCAGGGAATTTGCAGGACTGTACCCATGCTTACCCGCAGAGAACGCCGATTGAGCGGGTCACAGCAGTCGGGGGTAAGCAAAACCCCCTCAATTCCCAGAGCTGCCGCCGAGCGGAAAATTGCACCTACATTCATAGCGTCGGCAATATTTTCAAGAACCGCTATCCGCCTTGCCTTTTCGCAGACTGCTTCAACCTCGGGCAGAACAGGACGCCGCATAGCGCAGAGAATACCACGGGTAAGGCGAAAGCCCGTAAGTCCTGCGAAAACATGACTGTCTGCGGAGTAAATGGGAATATCGCCGTATTTTTCAAGCATGGGCAGAAGTTCCCTTGTTTCGCTGTCGGTTGTTCCCTCGTCCATAAGCAAAGACAGCGGCTCAAAGCCCCTTTCCAGCCCAACCTTAATGACCTTCGGGCTTTCGGCGATAAAAATTCCCTTCTCCTTTTCAAGCTTATTTCTCAGCTGTGCCTCGGTGAGCTTTGAAAAAACATCAGCTCCCGCCGACTCCAAGCTGTCAATTTTTATAATTTCGGGCATTACTGCTCCTCCTGACAAAAATATATTCATATTATATCCTAAAATTCAGAGTTTGTCCAGTCTTTTCCTTTTCGCTATTGACATAAATCTCTTTAACAAGTATAATTATAAAAAAGCGATTGGAGAGGAAAGAATATGAAAATCAGATTTATCGAGCCCGGCAACCTGCCCTATAAAAAATCAATAAAGAATTATTTCGTTTACGACGGCAGTATCCGCACCCCCTCAAACGGCATGATAACCCTTGCGACTATTCTTAAAGGCGTTTACGAGGACGTTTACTGTTACAGCGAGTCTGTTTCCGAAATTTCCGAGATTTTGTGGCAGGATGTTCTTGACGCAGATATTATCTTTATCAGCATTTTCACCTTCAACGCCAACCGTGGCTACAAGCTGGCGGAGTACATACGGGAAAACAGCTCCGCCGTTATCGCCTTCGGCGGGCTTCACGCAACCCTTAACTACCCCGAAACCGCAAAATACTGCGATTACGTCCTGCGTGGTGAGGGGGACGAGCTTATTCTTAAATTTGTTGACGCTTTATCTAAGGGCAGTCCCATGGACTTCCCCGGTTTAGCCTACCTCCGTGAGGGTAAGCTTATAACCACAGGCGAGCCGGAAATACCCGAGAATATTGATACAATCCCCGACCGCAATCTGCTCTACGGCTTTAAAAAAGCAACAAAATACAGCACAATCTGGCCTCAGGTTCACGCTTCCCGTGGCTGTCCCCACAACTGCGACTACTGCGCTCTTGTTGCAGCCTTCGGCAGAAAGGTACGCACAAGACCGCCGAAAAGCGTCGTTGACGATATAGAGAGGGCAATAGAATTTTTCAGCGGCAGCAAGCGCCTTGCAAACATTCTCTGGATAACCGACGACAACTTTTTTGCTGACAGGAATTGGGCGATTTCTGTGCTTAACGAGATAATCCGCAGGAAAATCAACTACTCCTTTACCGTTCAGGCTCGGTATGAGGTTGGCTTCGACGATGAAATGCTGGAGCTGCTTAAAAAAGCGGGCTTTGAGGAGCTGGCTATGGGAATTGAGTTTTTGGAGGACGAGTCCTTTCAGAATTACAACAAGAAAAGCAGCTACTCCGAAATCCTACGCTCGGTAAAGAACATTCAGCGTCACGGTATCAGGACGAGAGGTCTTTTCATCTTCGGCGCCGACAACCACACCGAGGGAATCGGAAAGCGGCTTGCAGATTTTGTGATAAAGAACAATATAAGCGGCGTGCTTATTCAGGCTATGTATTTTATCCCGGGTACTCCCGTTTACGAAACCCACAAAAACTGCCTTATCGACAGCTCCGACTGGTCGAGATGCGTAGGAAAAGCGGTGCATTATCCGCTAAATATGAGCCCTGCACAGCTTCAGCGGGAAATTATAACCGCCAGTGCTGAAATCTACTCCGTAAAGCGCCTTTTAGGTGCAGTCCTGCATAAGCGGGGGCTTGAAAGATTGCTGTTTATGGGCGAATTTTTCTGGCAGAAGAATGTTAGGCGGGAGCTGAAAAAAGAACTGCCTTATTTAGAGGGGCTGAGCAGGTCTGCCAAAATAGCAGAAGAAAATGCATAAAGGGAGAAAACATATTGATTAAGCTTGAACTATTATCCGAAAAGAATTTTAATAAATATTCATTGGACAATTACGAAAGAAAGCAAAAGGTAAAAAGGGTTTACAGAAAAAGCGGAAACGAATATGTTCTTGTGGATATGCCTTATGTGGAGGACTGGAGCCTTGAAAAGAAGCGGCAGGTCGCAGAAGACATCAGCAGTAATGAATACATATCCTATATTGCCAAAGAGAGCGATAAGGTTATCGGCTTTATCGGGCTTAAAAAGCGGCTTCACAATGAATATATGATTCTGGATTTGATGCAGGTTTCTGCGGAATATCGTGGGAAAGGGATAGGAAGAACGCTCTTTAATCTCGGAAAAGAAGAGGCGAAAAAAGCAGGCGCAAAAGCGTTATATATATCTGCATGCTCATCGGAAGAAACAATTGCTTTTTACAATGCGATGGGCGCAGAGATAACCGACACTCCTATTAAGGAAATAGCCGAAGACGAGCCTTATGACTTACAGATGATATGTATTGTTTAGAAAAAGGGACTGTTTCAGCGAACGCTGCAACAATCCTTTTTTATTTCACTCAGAAAACAGCCTCCCCTGATAGGTCCCAAGCTCAGCCATTCTCTTATCTATCCCGCCAAGGACGGAAATCTTGTCTGCACTCCACAAGGGCGCCGCCAGCTTTTTCTTGTCCCCGTCCCCGGTTATCCGCTCGATAACCGTTTCCGGCGGCAGCAACTCCAGCTGACCTATAACCGTATCAATGTACTCCGCCTTTTCAAGGGGCGTATATTCCCTGCTTTCGTACATCTCACAAAGCCTTGTGCCTTTTATAACGTGAAGCAGATGTATTTTCACGCCGTCAGGCCGAAGCTTGCCGAGAATCCGTGCTGTTTCAAGCATATTTTCCCAATTTTCTCCAGGAAGTCCGTCGATTATATGCACGCAGACCCGTATTTTTTTGTTTTTGAGCAGGCGGTAGCCCTCCAGAAATTCTGCAAAGCTATGACAGCGGTTTATTCTCGCCGCAGTTTCGTCTGAAACAGTCTGTAATCCCAGCTCAACCGTTACGGGAATAGGTAGAGAAGCAATAATCTCCGCCTTTTCCTCGTCTATGCAGTCTGCTCTTGTTGCTATTGAAATTCCCTCGGCGCCGCAGCCTACTGCCTCTAAAAGAACAGCTTTAAGCCTTTCGGGAGTGCAGTAGGTGTTGGAATGAGCCTGAAAATAGGCGATAATTCCCGCAGTGGGGTATTTTTCCCGTATACGCTTTTCTTCGAGAAGATACTGAGCCCTTACGGAAAGCCTGTCCGAAGCGGTAAAGTAGCCGCTTCCACCGTCGCAGAAAATACAACCGCCGAGTCCCCTTGTCCCGTCTATGTTGGGGCAGGTAAACCCGGCGTCGATTACTGCTTTGAATATCCTTTTTCCGTAGGTGTGGCGGTTGTGGTAGCTTAAGGTATGGTAGCGCTTGTTGTCGTCGGAAAAAGGAAAAGGATTCATACCGTAACTCCCTTTCCCGTACCGCATACTGCCGCAACGCTCAGAAGATAGTCCTTGTTTACCTGTGCTCCTGCCGCCGCAAGCGCCCCGCTTACGCAGTTATAGGCGGTTTCGGGGGTATTGTTTTCTCTGCTTAAATGCCCCAGCATAATAGAAACCGTACCGGATTTTACAAGCTCCCGTGCAAAGGAGCCGCTGTCGCCGTTGGACAGATGACCCATATCGGAGCGTATGCGCTGTTTCAACGAGGGCGGGTATTTAAGATTTCTTGTGAGCATTTCAAGGTCGTAGTTGGCTTCGAGAAGAACGAATCTGCTGCCGAGAAGAGCGGCTCTTACCTCGTCGGTAACTCTGCCTAAATCCGTGCAGATTGCCGCCTTTGTATCAGCTGTTGAAATGGTGTAGCCTACGCTTTCGGCGCTGTCGTGGGGAGTTCTGAAGGCGAAAACGTCCATATTTATCGGGGCAGTTTCAAGGTCGTCAATAAGCCGCAAATCAGCGGTAGCCGCCGCTTTTCCCTTTTCAATTATCGCCCTTAGCGTCCCCTCCGAGCCGTAAATCGGAACGTCAAGCTGCTTTGTAAGCTGTAAAAGTCCGCCGATATGGTCGATATGCTCGTGGGTAATAAAAACCGCCCGTATATTCTCCGTGCTTCTTCCTGCGGCGGAAAGCCCCTCGCAAAGCGCTTTGTAGCTGCATCCGACGTCAACCAGAATACCCTCGCCGTTGTTTTCTATGTAGGTGCTGTTCGCCTTGCTGGAACTGAACAGCGACACAATTCTCATTTATTCTAACATTCCTTTCAAATTTCGACATATATCAATCAAGAAAAACGGCGACAAGGTTAACCAATGCCGCCGATATTTTCTTTTTTACTTTTGGTGCAGCTCTGCTTAAAGCGCTTTTCTCATGCTGTCCGGGAAGGAGCGCTTTACTATATCCGCACCAAGTCCCCTGAGCTTTCCGTCCATATTCTCATATCCGCGCTCAATATGGTAAATATCCTCTATCTCGGTGGTTCCCTGGGTGCTGAGCCCTGCAATAATAAGCGCTGCGCCAGCTCTCAGGTCAGCAGCCTTAACAGGCGCACCTGTAAGGTGGTCTACGCCCTCTATAACCGCAACCTTTCCGTCTACGGAAATGTCAGCTCCCATTCTTCTCAGCTCGTCCACATAGCGGAAACGGTTGTCAAAAATGCCCTCGTTAATAATGCTTGTTCCCTTTGCAAGGGTCAGCAGCGCCGCAAGCTGGGGCTGCATATCGGTGGGGAAACCGGGGTGAGGCATTGTCTTTACGGTAATGCGCTCGTAGTTGTCCTGCCCGATTACTCTTATGCTGTCGTCGTATTCCATAACAACAACGCCGATTTTGCGAAGCTTTGAGGTTATAGGCTCCAAGTGCTTCGGTATAACGTTCTTTATAAGTGCGTCGCCCTTTGTAGCGGCAACTGCAATCATAAAGGTTCCCGCCTCAATCTGGTCGGGGATAATGGTGTATTCTGCGCCGTGAAGGCGGCTTACGCCCTTGATTTTGATTACGTCTGTGCCGGCGCCCATAATGTCCGCGCCCATAGAGTTAAGGAAGTTGGCAAGGTCAACGATATGGGGCTCCTTTGCGGCATTTTCTAGGATTGTAAGTCCCTCAGCCTTTACCGCAGCAAGCATGGCGTTTATAGTTGCGCCTACGGAAACCTTATCGAAATAAATCTGCGTTCCGAAAAGGAAATCCGACTTTATATCAACAATACCGTGTTCTATTGTGCATTTTGCACCAAGGGCACGGAAGCACTTCAGGTGCTGGTCCATTGGTCTGTCGCCCAAATCGCAGCCGCCGGGCATGGGCACCTGAGCGTGACCGAAACGGCTTAATAAGGTTGCAAGAAAGTAATAGGAAGCTCGCATTGAGCGGGCAAGCTCATAGGGAACGGGCATATCCCGCACATTCTTAGGGTCTATGCGGATTGTTGATTTGTTTATTATCTTGACGTCAGCGCCAAGCTCCTTTAAAATCCGCAAATCTATTGAAACGTCATTTATAGAAGGTACATTTTCAAGAATACAAGGTTCATCGGAAAGAATTACAGCAGGTATAATAGCTACTGCGGCATTCTTAGCGCCGCTTATTTCTACCTCACCGGTAAGTCGTTTTCCGCCGTTTATTATAAATTTATCCAAAACATTAACCTCTTTATTTACCGTTACCGGTATTGATAAAAGCGCTCTTAAAAAGCCAAAGCGCAGGAAAAACGCGCCATATATGAATAAAATAAACCGTATAAAACCCTCTTTATAGGATTTATTTTATTAAAATATGCCTACATTTCGTTATAGTGCCTGTATATTATAGCACAAAAACATAAAAAAATAAATACCTTTTCTGTAAAATCTACATTTTCACCATATATTTTTGACACAGACTTTACATTTATGCAGAAAAAACCGCCGCAAAAAGATGCAAAAAAGAATAAAACGATTTAAAGCCGATAAATAGGGCAATTCCCCGCCCCTTAGCGTGAAACTGCCCTATCAATTACAAAGGTAAATTTGCACAATAATTTTACTCAGACACGGAAACAAGTGTGTCAATTGTGCTTTCTGCTTCGCTTGTTTCTAAAGTTGCGGTGGTTGTAGGCAGGGTTTCCGCCACAACGGTATCGGGCGGCTCGGTTGCCTTAGTGGTTTTCGACTTCTTCGTTGTGGTTTCCTCGGTAACCTCAGGCTCCATTCTCACAATCGTAATTTTCTCAATAATAATGTTGTCTATTGGCTTAGAGGCAGTACCCATAGTATCATCAACCACGTTGCCCTTTACGACCTCAACAGAGCTTATCTTCTCCAGCACATCAAAGCCGTCAATAACCTGCCCGAAGACGGTAGACTGTCCGTCAAGCTGGTAAAGTCCGCCTACGGAGGCATATTTTTCCCGTACCTCCTTCGGTATTGCATTCAGCTTTTTAAGATAATCCTCATAGTATTTCTTGTCCTTTTCAGTAAGGCGGGACGCAATCTCCTCGTCTGCAAGCTGACCCGAAATAGTTTCAATTATCTTGTCTATGTCCTGAGGGGTGTTGTTGTCAACGATATAGAACTGACCGTAGCTGCCCTTGGAATTTGCCGCAAAGCATAAAGCACCGTAGAAATTGCGGGCTGAATCGGAAATTTCCAGCGGCACATACTGGGCGTCGGGGATTTTTCCGTCGGAGCCGTCTCCATTAAGGGAGCCGCCCTGAATTGCGTAGTTGTCTATTACACGGTGAATTGTCTTGTAATCGTAATAGCCCCGCTCGGCAAACTCGGTAAAGCGCTGGACGGACTGGGGCGCAACCTCGGGAAACAGCTTTGCGGTAATCTCGCCGTAGTCCATTATGCTGATTATTGCATAAACGTCCCCTGTTTCAATTGTAACGTCCCCTAAATTTCCTACCGCCTTTTCCCCGCCGCAGCCGCCTGCCGTAAGCATAAGTCCTGCCGCAAGAAAAGCGATAGCCTTTTTCGCAAATCCCCTCATTCTTATTCCCCCTATTCAGCGGAATTGTACTCGGATATAGTTATTTTGTTGATTTTAAGTTCCTCGGTTGGCTTTCCCGAATTTTCGTCAACAGGCACCTCGCAGATAGCCTCGATTACCTCAAAACCCTCGATTGTCTGGGCAAAAACGGTGTAGCAGCCTGCAATATGAACAACTCCCTCGTTTTCCACAAAAGCGTCGATTACCTCGTCGGGCATTATCCGTGCGCCATCCTTGTTGGTCATACTCTTAAGCTGATTTACCTCTTCCTCGGTGGGAGTCTTGTTGTTGATTATGAAAAATCTGCTGTCGGAATAGCCCGGAGTGCCGCTGTATGAGCAGATTGCGCCCTTAAAGGTCCACAAATCCGGGGTATATTCGTTTGCAACAAGCTGTCCGTCGTCGGTTACGCCCTGTGTATATTCCTCGTTATAGGCCCCCGACATAAAGAAAGCCTTGTCGATTACAGCATAAATGTCCTTTCCGTCGTAATATCCCTCATTTACACGGTTCAGGAAATTTTTTACCGTGTTGGGGGCATATTCCTCGTAAAGAACCGCCTTTATAGTGCCTTTTGTGGTTTCGATAATCGCTTCCTTCTGACCCTCTTTGGGCGGGTCGAACTGGACAAAGTGCATATTTTCGTAATTATAGGTGCCAACAGCGCTGGTAGTGCCGCTGCTTCCTGTAAAAGAACAGCCCGAAGCCGCAAGCAGACCGAAAGCTGCGGCTAAGGCAGCAATAATTTTCTTCAAGATAGTTTTTCCTTTCACTAAAAACGATTTGCGGGCAGGAAGCTTACTGCCCGCAAAATTATTATAGTACATTTTAAGCTTTTAGTCAAGCCCCGATTAGCGGGCAACCGGCTTTACAACCGTACCCTGTCTTGTTTCCTCAACGGTGTAGCCGAGAGCGGTTATCTGCGCCCTTATTTCGTCAGCAAGAGCAAAGTTCTTCGCCTTTCTCGCCTCTGCCCTCTTTTCCAGCAGCTCTTTGACCTCTGCCGGGATTTCATCGGCGGAGTCCTCCTTTTTAACCGACTTTTCAGCAGCCTCGATAAGTCCGAGAGAAAGAACTCTGTCCATTTCAGCAATCGCCTTAAGCTTGGTTGCTGCGGTTGCTTCCGCCTTAAGTGCGTCATAAAGGGCTGTTACCGCAAGGGAGGTATTAAGGTCGTTATCAAGGGCTGCTCTGAAGCCGCCGAGGATTTCATCAAGCTTATCCTGCTGTATTTCCCCGTTCTTTTCGGGAAGCAGTCCTGCTATCTTTGCGGTAAGCTTGTTGTAGGCAGCAGCAGCGTTATCAAGGTTTTCGTAGCTGAAAACAAGGGACTTGCGGTAGTGGGACTGCATGCAGAAGAAGCGGTAAACAAGGGGATTGTAGCCCTTTTCTTCAAGGAGGGAAACGGTAAGGAACTCTCCCGAGGACTTGCTCATTTTTCCGCTGTTTGTGTTAAGGTGATGAACGTGGAACCAGTAA
>JBJERM010000333.1:0-8770 GCA_051882315.1 Ruminiclostridium sp. | reverse complement strand
GGGTCAAGGGGGCGGGCAGCCCCCTTGGCTCAAAAACTCTCTTCTCTCAAAACCTCTCTTACTCCTGTTCTCTCTCCAGCTCTTCCAGCGCCTCGCTTGCCTCTGCCCAATCCTCGGTTGTTTCGTCAAGCTCGGAGTGGAGCTGGTCAAGGCGGGCGGAGAGGGCGGTTATCTTCTCGTAATCGCCGCTGTTTTCGGGGGAAAGCATATCCTCGTTTACGGCGGCGATTTCCTTTTCAAGGGCGGAAATACGCTCTTCTGCCCTTGAAATACGGGTAGTAAGGCGGCGGGTCTCGCTCTGAATTTCCTTGCGGCGCTTGTAGTCCAGTTTGTTTGCGCTGGCGGGAGCGTCCTTTTCCTTTTTAGCGGCGCTGATTGGCTGCTCCTCGGCGGCGGAGAGGTAGTCGTCAAAGCCGCCCTCGATTGTGCCTACGCCGTCAATGTTGAGAGTATATATTTTGGTTGCAATTTTGTTGATAAGATAGCGGTCGTGGGAGATTATGAAAACAGTTCCGCCGTAGGCTTCAAGTGCTGCCTCCAAAGCCTCACGTGAGCTTATGTCAAGGTGGTTTGTGGGCTCGTCAAGGAGCAGGAAGTTGCAGCCGCTCAGCATAAGCTTTAAAATTGCAACTCTTGCCTTTTCGCCGCCGCTTAAAACGCCGATTTTCTTGAAAACCTCCTCGCCGCTGAAAAGGAAGCTGCCCAAAGCGGTACGCACCTCGGTCTGTGACATTTTCGGGTAAGCGTCCCATATTTCGTCCATAACGGTCTTGCTGTCGGTAAGTCCGCTCATAAGCTGGTCGTAATAGCCCACCTTAACCCCCGGACCGTAGGTTACTGTGCCGCAGTCGGAGGGCAGCTGCTTCATAAGGATTTTAAACAAGGTGGTCTTGCCGCAGCCGTTTGCACCTAAAAGAAACACACGCTCATTTTTCCTTACCTCGAAGCTTACGTTTTCAAAAAGCTTTTCGCCCTCAAAGCACTTTTTCAGATTTTTTGCGGTTAAAATAAGGTCTGTTACCGGCTCGGCGCAGCGGAAAGAGAAACAAAGCTTTTTGGGCAGTACCTGGGGCTTTACAAGCTCAGCCTGTAACCGCTCAATCTGCTTTTCCTTGCTGGCGATTGTGATGTAGTTGCGCTCCTGATTGAAGCGCTTCTGCTGCTCGATTATGCCCTTTATGCGGTTGATTTCTTCAAGCTGGTTATTGTAGTGCCGCCATGCGATTTCAAGGTCTTCTTCCTTTTGCTTGCGGTACCGGCTGTAACTGCCCTTATAGCAGGTCAGCCGCTTGTTTTCAAGCTCAAAGGTGCGTGTTGTTACCTTGTCCAGAAAATATCGGTCGTGGGAGATTATGATGTATGCGCCCTTATACTCCGAAAGGAACTTTTCAAGCCAGCTCAGCGCCGCAATATCAAGGTGGTTGGTAGGCTCGTCCAGTAGCAGCAGGTTCGCCCCCGAAAGCAGCAGCTTTGCCAGCTGTACCTTAGCCTTTTCTCCGCCGCTCAGCACCGACACGGGCTTTTCCTGCTCCTCAGCGGTAAAGCCCAGGCCAAGCAGGCTGCTCGCCGCCCTCCCGCGGTAGGTAAGCCCGCCCTCAGCAGCAAATTTCTCCTGCAAAAAGGTCTGCCGCTCAAGCAGCTCAGCAGAGGTATTCCCTCCGTCTATCTCCTTATGCAGCTTTTCTATTTCCTTTTCCAGCTCCATAAGCGGCTCAAACACAGATAGAACTTCCCCGTAAACGCTTACGCTGCTGTCACGGATAACGTGCTGCTCCATATACCCAAGAACAGCCTCTTTCGACTTCACAAACTCCCCGCCGTCGGTTTCCAGTTCCCCTCGCATCAGCTTGAAAAGCGTGGTTTTCCCGCAGCCGTTTACCCCTACAAGCCCTATCTTGTCGTTCTTGTCCACTTCAAAGCTAACCCCGCCAAACAGCAGCTCCGCCCCGAAGTACAGCTCTATATCCTTAGCATTATATATTATCATAACTTACCTCGCAGAATTAGAGATTTTTTGAGAGATGAAGAGAAAACAGAGAAAAAGAGAATAAAGAGAAGACGCTTTTTGAAAAAAGCTTAGCAAAAACTTTCAGCCGCTTCGCGCAAAGCGGGCGGGACAGCAAACATCAGCGGCAACAGCGATAAACATTACTTTTCAATCAGGCAGAATTGAGAGAAAAAAAACGCAGAAAAACTGTGAATGTGCAAACGGATTTCCCCCGCAAGCAAAAGCAGAAATCAAGCTTCAATGGGGTGGAGCGCCCTGGCGCTCCCGCCGGGGTCAAGGGGGCGGCGTTAGCCCCCTTGGCTCAAAATCTCAAACTCTCTCAAAAAAACTGCGCTTAGCCTTGAAAGGTTAAGCGCAGTTTTGCTTTAGCCGTTGATGAGCTTGGTGAAAGCCTCGGCGTATTTTGCCTGAATAGCAGCGGCTTCCTCGTTGGTCTTGCCTACTGTTGTGTAGTAAATCTTGATTTTCGGCTCGGTGCCTGAGGGACGGATAACAAGGCTTGCGCCACCTTCTATGTAGAGAGTGATTACGTTTGACTTGGGCAGGTCGATTGCTGTTTCAGCGCCTGTTACAAGGTCGTACTTCTTTGAAGCCTGATAATCTGCAAGAGCAACAACCTTAGCGCCTGCGATTTCCTTGGGGTAGTTGGTACGCATATTGGTCATAATCTCCTGCATCTTCGCCATGCCGCTTTCGCCCTCAAAAGCAAAGTTATCCAGCTTGTTGCAGTAGGAGCCGTACTCCTCGTACATCTTCTTTCTTGCCTCGATAAGGGTAATGCCCTTAGAGCGGTAGAAGGCTGCCATTTCGCAGATAAGCATTGAAGCAACAACTGCGTCCTTGTCACGGACATAGCCGCCTGCAAGATAGCCGTAGCTTTCCTCGAAGCCGAAGATGTAGCGGTCCTGCTCGCCCTTTGCCTCTAAGAAGCCAATCTGCTCGCCTATGAACTTGAAGCCTGTAAGCACCTCGATAAGCTCGATTCCGTACTTTTCGGCAATTTTGCGGGTGATGTCGGTTGTTACAATCGTCTTTACTGCAATAGGTCTTTCGGGCATTGTACCCATAGCCTTGCGCTGGCTTGCGATGTATTCAAGTAAAAGTGCGCCAACCTCGTTGCCGGTAAAGAGAGCGTAATCGTCGCCGTCGGGAACTGCAATACCTACACGGTCGCAGTCCGGGTCGGTAGCAAGGAGCAGGTCGGGCTTTTCCTTTTTGCAAAGCTCAAGTCCCTTGTTGAGGGCTTCTCTTATTTCGGGGTTCGGGAAGGGGCAGGTAGCAAAGGTTCCGTCGGGGTTCTCCTGCTCGGGAACGACTACTACATTTTCAATGCCGATTTCCTTTAAGATACGGCGTACAGGCTTGTTGCCCGTTCCGTTAAGGGGAGTATATACAACCTTAAGTCCTGATTTAGCGCAAAGGTCGGAGTGAATGGACTGCTTCTTTACTTCAGCTATGTAAGCGTCGATTGCTTCCTGTCCGATATAGTTAATCATTCCGCTTTCAAGACCCTTTTCAAAGGGCTGGGAGGTGATGCCGGCGAAAACGTCGATTTTATTTATTTCGGCAAGAACTGCGTCTGCTGCGTCAATGGTAAGCTGACAGCCGTCGGGGCCGTAAACCTTGTAGCCGTTGTACTTTGCGGGGTTGTGTGAAGCGGTTACCATAACGCCTGCGTCGCACTTATGGTATCTTACCGCCCATGAAAGCATAGGGGTAGGCATAAGCTCGGTATAGATATAAACCTTGATTCCGTTTGCGGAGAGAACCTCGGCAACGGACTTTGCGAAATAGTCGGATTTTATTCTGCTGTCGTAGGAAACCGCTACGCTTGCACCCTCGGGCTTAACTGCCTTTAAATAAGCGGCAAGTCCCTGAGTTGCCTTGCAGACGGTGTAGTAGTTCATACGGTTTGTGCCTGCGCCGATAACGCCGCGCAGACCGCCTGTACCAAATTCAAGCTCACGATAGAAGCGGTCGGAGATTTCCTCATCCTTGCCCGAAACGGAGAGAAGCTCCTGCTTTAAATCCGGGTCTGCGGTTGCCTTTTCGAGCCATGTTTTATAAAGCGCCATTGTGTCCATAATTTATCCCTTTCCGGCAATATGCCTGCACACATTATAATATTAAGTTCATTATAGCACGGGTTCAGAGAAAATGCAATATTTTATATTAATTTTGTGCAGTCCGATTTCGGGGAAATTTCCGTTTTTATCCGTATAATAAGGGAAAAACAGGCAAAACTACGGGTGTAAGGCAGTAGGAGCAACAACGGCTCCTGCCAAAGAAAGGAACTGTAAATATGAAAAAGGTAAAATTCACTAACGGAACAGGGGGCAAGGGCTTTGCGGCGGCTCTTGTGCTCAGTATCTGCGCCGTAGGAATATCCGCTTATGCGGCTTATTCGGGTGCAATAAGCAAGCTGGGCGGCGAAGACGCAGAAATAGCCGACGACAATGTTTTTCTCTACGGTGAGGATACAAGGGACGTAAGCGCTGACAAGCTTGACGTGCCCAAGGAAACGGAGCAGACTACCGAAAGCGCCGACGAAGCGGGAATTGTTTTCAGCAATCCGAAAACCTGCCCCGTAGCAGGCGCCGAGGTTATCAACCCTTACAGCGGCGGCGAGCTTGTTAAAAGCGAAACCCTCGGAGTTTGGAAGACCCATGACGGTACAGATTATGCCGCAGAGGTGGGAACGGCGGTTGCTTCTATGATGAAGGGTACGGTAAAGGAAGTCAACAACGACCCGCTCTGGGGTATCTGCGTAGTTATCGACCACGGCGACGAGGTTATCGGTCACTACTGCGGACTTGACGAAAACGTCTGCGTAAAGGCAGGTCAGCAGGTTGCTATGGGCGAAATTATCGGTCAGGTAGGCAATACCGCCGATATAGAATGTAAGCTCGCTCCGCACCTCCATTTCGCCGTAACTCAGAACGGGGCTTATACCGACCCCGTAAAATTCATCGACAGCTAAGCTTCCCCCTGCGCCTGCCGCTTGCGGCAGGCGCATTTTGCTGTTGAGAGAGAAAAGAGAGAAATGAGAGAGAAAAGAGAGAATAAAGAGAAAAATATTTGTGATTTTTAAGCAAGGGGGCTAACGCCGCCCCCTTGACCCCGGCGGGAGCGCGGGGGCGCTCCACCCCCTTTGAAGCTTGATTTATGCTGAGTTTTTGTGGGGGAGAATTGGTGCACATTCGCGGTTTTTTGCTGATTTATTTTCTCACATCTCAGCACAGAGTGTTATTTCTGATTATTCTTGCGGCTGTTTTGTTATGGAAAAGATTGCTAAATAAAAAATAACGGGTTTTGGCTTATGTCCGCCACTGTTTGCTTTTGCGCCCGATTTGCGCGAAGCGACTGAAAGTTTTCCGCGCAGCTTGCTGCGGTCCCTTCTTACAAAAGGGCTGAAAATCTTTCTTCTTTTTCTTTCATTCTCTCATTTAAACGCAAATATTTATCTCTTTTCTCTCTTAAATCTCTCAAATATTCTCCTTTCATGTCGCAAAAAGTCGCTGAAAAAACAGGCTTTGGGGCGGGATTTGACAAAATTTTCGGGGGAGGCGTGGTATTATATAGGCAGGTCTTGAAGAAGGAGTGATATTAATGTCGGTGGAGTTTATATACGGGGAGGACAGGCTTACTGCCGTACTTAAGGGGGATATTGACCACCACAGTGCGGCGGAGATGCGGATTATGATAGACGGGGAGCTGGAGCGGACTATGCCGAAAACGCTTCTGCTGGATTTTGCGGAGGTTGGATTTATGGACAGCTCGGGTGTGGGGCTGATACTGGGGCGAATGAGAAAAATTTCCGCCTGGGGCGGAAAGGCGGGGATAGTAAAGCCTACTGCACCCGTAAAGAAAATACTGAAATTATCGGGGCTTGAAGGCTTTATTGCAGGCGGCGAAAGGAGAAGCAGCTGATATGCGTGACGTTACAAACTATATGAAAATTACCTTTCCGGGGTATTCAAAAAACGAGTCTGCGGCGAGAATGTGCGTTTCCGCCTTTGCTTCGCAGCTTGACCCCACAATAGAGGAGATTAACGATATAAAAGCGGCGGTTTCCGAGGCGGTTACAAACTGCATAGTCCACGGCTACCGTGATACAATCGGCGAAATAACAATGCAGCTTAAAATCATCGGAGAAGACACCCTGTACATAAAAATCTCGGATAAGGGCTGCGGAATTGCGGATGTTAAGAAGGCTATGGAGCCGCTTTTTACAACCTGTCCCGAGGGAGAAAGGGCAGGGCTGGGCTTTGCGGTTATGGAAAGCTTTACCGACCGTCTTAAGGTTACAAGCCACGTTGGAAAAGGCACCTGCGTTATTATGCAGAAGAAGCTCTGCGTACGGAAATTGGGTAATGAACAGACTGACAGATGAATTTGTAAGCGAAAATATGGGGCTTGTACATTCCCTTGCAAACCGCTTCCGCAATCGTGGTATTGAGTACGAGGAGCTGGTTTCGGCGGGGTGTATGGGGCTTGTAAAGGCGGCAAGGGGCTTTGACGAAACAAGGGGTCTTTGCTTTTCAACCTACGCCGTGCCCGTTATCTTAGGGGAAATACGTCGGCTTTTCAGGGACGGAGGAGCAGTCAAGGTAAGCCGTGGACTTAAGGAGCTTTCCCTTAAGGTCGCCCGTTACAGGGAGCGCTTTTCCGCCGAGCAGGGCAGAGAGCCCACAATAAGCGAAATTGCGGAGCATTTCGGCGAAAGCCCCGAAAATATAACCGAGGCGGTTTCTGCGGCGCAGCCAACAATCTCCCTTACAGAAAGCGATGAAAGCGGGGGAGAATTTGACCTGCCCGTAGAAGCGCCCCAGCTTAAGGCTACCGAGCTTATTGCTTTAGGGCAGTGCCTTGAATCCCTTTGCGCTGAGGACAGAAAGCTTATCTATCTGCGATACTGGAAGGGCAGCACCCAAAGCGAAACCGGGAAAATACTGGGAATGACCCAGGTTCAGGTTTCACGGCGGGAGAAGAAGATACTGGAGGGGCTTCGGGGGATGCTGGTGTGAATTTACTGAATATTGAAGAAAGAATATGGAATAATTATGGTGCGCTGCTTCGCAGCGGTATCTTAGAAGAAAAGTCCGCAGGCTGTCAAAGCAAGCCTGCGGACATTACTATTATATGTTTGCCGTATTGTATCCGAAAATCCCGATAATCCGAAAATCACGGCAGCCGAGAGTTTTCAGGGAAACGGAGGTGTAACGGTCAGTGCAGACGATATAATCTGCGACTTTTCCTGTGCTGTCGGTCTGAACATCGGTTATTATGCATTGTAAAACCGGCTCGCCCGCTTCTAAAATCTGAATAATATCGCCCTTTTTGCCGCAGGCGCGGGGGAGTTCTGCTGCACAAAGACCGAAACCGGTATTTTTAATAGCGTAATCGTAGAATTTATCCCGCAGGTACCAGCTTTCGGAGCAGCCCGTCTTTTTCCGCTGTGTATTAACCTCGCTGTCATACCATTTCCATTGGGTGTCGCTTTCGCCCTGGCAGTCCATAGGTATTCCCGAAGCAAAAAGGCATTGTGAGGTGAAATTTGCGTCGTCCTCGGGGTAGGAGCCGAAAAGGGTGTCGTCGGTTCCTGCGTTTTCGGCGAAAGAAACCGCCTTCTCACGGTCATAGCGGTACTCGGGGGCGGGGCTTTCTGCGCTTTCCGCCTCCTCGGGGAAAGCGGCGTAAAGGGCTGATGTTTCCTCCTTAAGCGCCGTGAGAGCGGATTTTATGTAGGGCGGAAAATATGTATAGGCAAGGTCGCTTCTCTCGTAGCCTGCCTTTTTTATCTCCCTGTCAAGCTGTTTTTCCGCCGCAGTTCGGGTGGCTCGGTCGGTGGTGTGGGCGGAAATAAGGGCGTCATTTTCTTTGGTGCTGATTGTAAAGAGGTGACTCTCTTTTTTTATTTTTTGTGGCAGGGCTTCTCCGCCCTCGGAAAATTCTGCCGAAAGGGTAAGCCCCAGTTCGATTGTGGCGGATTTTCTGCTTTCCGTGCGGCTGTCTACATTTATATATATAGTACAGCCGTCAAAAACAAAGGGCGAGGGAAGGCTTTCTGCCAGAAAAATTTCATAGTCAAGCGCCATTTCATCGAAAAGCTGGTCCTCCGACTGAAAAGCAAAAAATTTTTCGATTTTTTCGGGAGCGAGATTACCGAGTCCTGCATAATAATAAGTAAAGAAACCGCTTAATAAAGCCTGTTCCTCCTCTGTCAAGTTGCTGCCCGAAAAGGAAAGGGAAACGGCAGTCTTAGAGTCCGGCTTCTCCTCCGTGGCGTAAAGGTCATGGTCGAGAATGTGGGTTATGGTGTTGTCCACGCCGAAATAGTCCCATAGAAGAAAAAAGCCGACAACGTAGATTGCTGCCAGAACCACAACAATCAGCGCTGTCAGCGCAAATTTTCCGCTTCGCATATCAGGACCAGCCGCAGTCGTCGTAGTCAGCCCACTTCTCGGAGCCCTGCTGCTGCGCCAGCTTATATACTATATAAACAGCGCAGGTTATGATAAGGGCGATTGCTGCGAAAATCGGAATAAGAAATCCTGAACCGCCGTCCTTCTGGGCTGCGGGTGTGTTATTTTTATTATTTTTGCTCATTTCTGCGTCCTTTCCCGACGCCGTGCGCCGTGACGTCGTGACGTATTTTTATATATTATACCTTATATTATGGGAAATGTCAATGTTTTATTAGGGTCGTGGCTGAAATGTCGGTTTTTTCTTTTTGTGCAGGAAAATTAAGGGGAATTTTGG
>JBJERM010000332.1:0-2595 GCA_051882315.1 Ruminiclostridium sp. | reverse complement strand
AAGCTCCTGCTCGGTCATACTGACTTCTTTTTTCTTGCAGAACAGCTTGGTTGCAAGCCGCTGGAGCAGGAGGAAAAAGGCTGAAATCGGCGTAAATATTATTATAA
This sequence comes from Ruminiclostridium sp., assembly GCA_051882315.1. Taxonomy (GTDB): domain Bacteria; phylum Bacillota; class Clostridia; order Oscillospirales; family Ruminococcaceae; genus Ruminiclostridium_E. Next base: position 2,488 of record JBJERM010000332.1, on the reverse strand, counting down.
GGCATTTCATTATGCCGCTTATAGCGCAGGCAAAGCTTTCTGCGTGGGATTTTGAAATGGTTTTCGGCAGTATTTCTCCGAAAATCAGCACCACAATCGTAACAGCGGCGGTTGAGATAAGGGAGCCGTTTTCAGCGCCGAAAACAGCAATACACATTACCGTAGCCAGCGATGAGGTCAGGATATTTACGATATTGTTTCCAACAAGAATTGTGGTAAGGGTCTTGTCGAAGCCCGAAATTATGTCAAGCGCCCTTTTTGCAGACCTTTTTCCCTCGTCTGCCTTGCTTTTAAGACGTATTCTGTTGGCGCTTGTGTATGCAGTTTCCGCTGCCGAGAAGAACGCAGACATAAATATAAGCACTATTATAAATATCAGCGTTCCTATATGTTCTTCCATGGTGGAGTCCTTTCTTTTGTGCCAAAAAATGTTATATATAATATATTATCGCACAAATGCAGAGATATGTCAAGCATGACAGCGGCTTTAAGCGGAAAACCTGTCCGCAAAACTTCCTGCACAAAATAATTTCGTAAATTCTGCATAAAAACTTTTCGTACTATTGACAATATTTTTAATATACTGTATAATAATTGTAGCTATATATGATTTGCACCCGGTCAGGGCGCAGGAAAGGACTTGCTATGGAAAAGCGGGAATATGTAATTGCGGCGGACTCCACAACCGATATGCAAAAGGAATACTACGAGGAGAATAATATTCTGCTGATTGGCATGCAGTACACCATAAACGACAAGGAATACGTTCAGTTCAGCGACAACTGCCTTGATACAAAGGAGTTTTACGATATGGTAAGGGCAGGCGCAATGCCTAAAACCTCCCAGATTTCCTACGAGCGCTTATCTCAGCTTTTTGAGAGCGTAGCACAGCAGGGAAAGGACGTTTTCTACCTTAGCTTTTCCTCCCAGTTAAGCGGCTCATATCAGACAAGCCTGCTTGCGGCAAAGGATATTATGGAGAAGTACCCGGATTGTAAAATAAGCGTGGTTGACTCGATTTCCGCCTGCACGGGAGAGGGACTTCTGCTTCATAAGTGTGTGCAGAAGCGGGACAGCGGCGCTGACCTTGAGGAATTAACCCGCTATGCCGAGGAGCTCAAGGGCAGGGTTGTCCACCTTTTCACCGTTGACGACCTGAACCATCTGCACCGTGGCGGACGGCTTTCAAAGCTTTCTGCGGTTTTCGGGGGAATGTTAGGCATAAAGCCTGTACTGTTCTTCAACGAGTTAGGACAGCTGCTTCCATATTCAAAGGTAAGGGGCAGGCGGCAGTCCCTTGAAGCTATTGCAAAGCAAATGCTGAAAACCTATATCCCCGAGGAAAACGAGGAGATTTTTATAAGCAGCGGCGACGCAGACGCAGACGCTCATTACCTTGGCGAGACAATTCAGAAGCTTATGCCCACGGTCAAGAAGATTACCTACGGCGATGTTGGCGCTGTTATCGGCGCACATTCGGGACCGGGTACGGTTGCGCTGTTCTATATAGGTAAGGACAGGAAGACGGTTGAGATTTAGATGTTACTTTAGAAAATCATAAACATAATATCACAAGACAGCCCGTAAGGAACAAGCGTTCCCTGTGGGCTGTTTTCCTGCACCAAAACCGCCAAAAAGCATAAAATAAAAGGAGAGTAAGTAGTATTTTTGTTCTGAAAGGACTGATTTTATGAACACATCCGTTGTGATTCTTAATTCTTATACTGCCGCAAAAAAGGCGGCAAGGTACCTCTCCTCAGTTAAAATTCCGGCAAGGGTTGAAAAGGTAAGCGGCTTTAAGGGCGGCTGCGCCTACGGGGTAAGAACGGCGGAGGAGCCTGAAAAGGTATGCCGTATGCTGGCGGTAATCGGAGTCAGCTGCCGCGGCTCTGTAAGCGACGGTTAGCAGAAAGGCGGGGGTTGAATGATATATTTCGATAATGCGGCAACCACCTATCCGAAGCCGCCCTCCGTTATAGCGGCAATGTCCCGAGCCCTCGTCCGCTACGGCGCAAACCCGGGCAGAGCAGGTCACGCCATGTCCCTTGAAACGGCGGAGGCGGTTTATTCCGCCAGGGAGAAATGCGCTGATTTTTTTGGGGCAGAAGTGGAAAACACAATATTTATGCCTAACTGCACCTACGGACTGAATACCGCAATAAAGGGCGTCCTTGAGCCGAAATCCCACGTTGTTATGAGCGATATTGAGCATAACGCTGTGCTTCGTCCCGTGTACGCCTGCTCAAAAACAATGGGTGTTACCTATTCCTTTGCGCCTACGGGAGAAAACGACGAGGAAACGGCTGTACAGTTCGAGCGGAGGATAAACAGGAACACAAAGGCGGTTATCTGCACTCTTGCAGGCAACGTTACGGGAAAAATCCTGCCTGTAAAGCGGATAGCGGAGCTTTGCAAAAGCCGTAACATCTGCTTTATCGTTGACGCCGCCCAGGGCGCAGGAGTTCTGCCCCTATCCCTCTCGGACGGG
>JBJERM010000331.1:0-8774 GCA_051882315.1 Ruminiclostridium sp. | reverse complement strand
CCGATATACATTTCCTCCCGCAGAGAGCGGTTGGTTTTTCCCGCCTTCAGTTCCTCGGTGTGGATAACATAGTCGATTGCGGGGTTAAAGGTTACGGTATATATCATTTTGTTTTCTCCTTTTTGAGCAGTTCTGCTGCCTGTTACCAGGTTATAATATCACAAGTACGGCAGAAAATCAAGAGGTCGGGCAAGCTTTGTGCCGAATAAGGCTGCTGATGATAGGGGGATTAAAAATTTTTGCTTTGGTATTGAATATTATTTTTATTTGTGGTATAATAATGGTGCGACACAACTGAATATTGCGCACAAACACGGTGTACACTTTTACTATCGGTAAAAGTGCATGCTCTTTTTTCGTATACCTTTGTTTGTGTGTTCGGAAGTTGTGTCGCAGCAATCGGAGTGATGCATTTTTCGGTGCGTAGCTTCGGCTGCGCACTTTTTTATTATAAGGAGAATACGAAAAATGAGGAAATCAAAAGCATTAATCGCACTGCTTGCGGCTCTGATTTGTCTGTCAGCTTGCGGGGCAAAGACGGAAACGGCAGAAACCGAAGCAGCAGCCACAACCAAAGCGGCGGAAACAACTGAAAAGGCGGAAACAGAAGACACGACAACAGCGGAGGAAACAACAGAAGCCACAACAGCCGCTCCCGAGACAACAGAGGCTACAACTACAACCGAAGCTGTAGTCGAGGTAGTAGAGCCTGCGGCGGAGGATTTTGAGTATAAGTATGACGCAGCAATTGGTGGCGTAAAAATCACTAAATATAAGGGCAAGGAAAAGAATATCCGTATTCCTGAAACGATTGAGGGAGATGCTGTCAAGGAGTTTGCTTTAGATAATAAATATGTTGAAAGAGTTGAAATACCTGAAAGCTTTACCGTTATCGGAAAAAAAGCATTTAAGGACTGTACAGAGCTTACAGAAGTAACTATTCCGCAGAGTATCACAGAAATTGGTGAAAGTGCATTCGGTAACTGTTCAAAGCTTACCGAAGTAATAATACCGGATGGCGTTACATTCATTGGTCATTTTGCTTTCAGCGATTGTAAGAGCCTTAGTGAAATTAATATACCGGAAGGTGTTACAGGCATTGGAAACGGTGCTTTCGGCTATTGCACAAACCTTACCAAAATTAATATTCCTGACGGCGTTACATACATTGGAACCGATGCGTTCACGAATTGTAAAAGTCTTAAGGAAATAAATATGCCTGATAATGTAACAAATATGCGTGGTTCTGTATTCAGCGGTTGCGAAAGCCTTGAAAAAATAACTATTCCAAGTGGTATTACGGTTATTGGGAGCGGTATGTTCCAAAATTGTACAAGTCTTACAGAAGTGATTTTGCCTGAAGGTATTACGGAGATTGACGGCGATGTATTTATGAATTGCGAAAACCTTACAAGCGTAAATATACCTGATAGCGTTACCAGAATATCAGCCTCATTTAAAAACTGTCCAAAATTAAGAAGTCTTACTCTCCCCGACGGCATTACTGATGTTTATATGCCATTCAAAAATTGTGACGCTCTCACAGTCACATATAAAGGCAAAGAGTATACCCATGCAGACTGGTCTAAATTATATGATGAAATAAACCGCAGATTAGGATAAATTCCACGTTGTACCTCCATTCCCCCGCCTCACCAGCGGGGGATTTTTTTGTCCATAAATGTCCTCCTATATGTCCTTGAATGTCCTTATAAAGTGGTGCTATTATGTAAACTGCAGAGAAGGTTAAGAGAAACCTACCTGCAATAAACAGAAAGGAGAAGCGAAATGGAGGAAAAGACTACGGTTAATACCGAAGCTAATGCACCCGCAGAGGAAAAGCTCTATACTAAGCAGGAGCTTGATGAAATCCTTGAAAGAGAGCGGGGAGCGCTTAAGGAAAAGCTTGCCGAAAGCGAAAAGCTTGCCCGTATGGACGGGGCACAGCAGGAAAAGTACCGCAGAGAGTTGGCGGAAAAGGAGCTTGCAAGGCGTGAAGCGGCGGTTGCCCGCAGAGAGCTTATGGCTGACGCAGGAGAACAGCTTGCGGAAGCGGGACTTCCGAAGCAGCTTGCGGCTTGCCTTTGCTACGAAAGCCCCGAGCTTTGCGAAAAGAGCTTAAAGGCGGTTGGCGAAGCCTTCGGCGAGGCGGTTAAGCTTGCGGTAAACGAGCGTATCAGAGGCAACACACCCAAGTACACCGCCGCAGGCGGCAGCGACGCATTCCTTGACGGATTAGGCGTTAATTGATTAAAGAAAGGAAAATGATTTTATGGCAGTAAATTTAGCGGCAAAGTATTCTTCACAGGTTGACGAGGTTATCAGAAAGGGTCTCCTCTCAACCCCCGGCACAAACAACGACGTTGAGTTCGGCGGAGCGCAGACGGTTACCGTTTACTCCGTTGAAACAGCGCCTCTTAACGATTATAATGCAGGCGGCGGTATGAACCGCTACGGCGAACCCGTGGAGCTTCAGGACAGCACCCAGGAGATGAAGATGACTCAGCAGAAGTCATTTACCTTCACAATCGACAAGACCTTTGAGGCAGACTCCCCCGCAGGCGTACGCAACGCAGGCAGAGCCTTACAGCGCCAGATTGAGCAGGTAATTATCCCCGAAATCGACCGCTACCGCTTCCTTAAGCTTTCTGAAAATGCAGGAACAAAGAGCTACGGAGCACTTACAGCGGAAAATGCCTACGAGATGTTTGTTGCGGCGAATACCGCAATCACAGACGAGGAATTTCCCGTTGAAAACAGGGTTGCTTTCTGCTCCAACGGCTTTATCGAGCTGCTTAAGAGCGACCCCATTCACTTCACAAAGGCAACCGAAATCGCCCAGGACAGAATTGTCTTTAAGGGTATGGTTGGCGACTGCGACGGCGTAGCGATTATCGCCGTTCCTAAGCGCAGACTTCCCGCCGGCGTTTCCTTTATCATAACTCACCCCATGTGCGCTCCTGCACCCGTAAAGCTTCAGGAGTACAAAATCCACAAGGACCCTCCCGGAATTGCGGGCAACCTTGTTGAAGGTCTTGTGTATCACGATATTTTCGTGTTCGACAACAAGAAAAAGGCTATTTCCGTCCAGTACGGCGCCCTTGGCGCTCTTACCGCTTCCTACGCCGATGGCGCTCTCAGCGTAAACGGCGAGCTTGGCGGCGGAACTCTTGTTTACAAGACAGGCTCCTCCGTAACCGCTCCCGCCCTCGGCGACGACCTTTCCGCATGGACAGAGGTTCCCGCCGACGGTAAGCTTACCGCAGGCGCAAAGCTCTGCGCAGCGCTCAGAAACTCCGACGGAAAGTGCGTTGCGGCTTCCGAGGTTATCAGCGTTTCCTAAGTCTTGTTTCTCTGATGTTTTTTCTCCTTACAATATAACTTTTGCGGCGTACTGCTTTTGCGGTGCGCCGCTGATTTTTTAAATTCTTTTAAGTGCAGCAGGCTTAGCCCGCTGCTTTTTGATTTACTGAAAGGAGTGAATTAATGGCAAGTATGGAAAGCTCTTCTCTGGCGCTTTTAAAGCTGCTTCTGCCGCCTGACGCAAATGAAAGCGAAGAGCGGCTTAATGCTTTTCTTGAAGCTGCGGAGAATACAATTCTTGACTATATAGGGCGGGATATTCTCCCCGAAAGGCTGTATGACGTAAAGGCTCAGCTTGCGCTTATTATGTACAACCGCCTTGGCACAGAGGGAGAAAGCAGGAGAACCGAGGGGGAGATAACCTCTCAGTATATAGACGGACTGCCAGCAGAAATAAAGGGAAGGCTTAAAAACTACCCGAGAAAGGTTGGGGTGATAAATGCAGCTGATACAGAGACGACTTAAGCGGGTTGATATATATTCTGCTGGGCAAAGCGACAGCGGCTACATCGGCAAAAAGCCCGAGCCCACACTTCTCGGCTTTGTATATGCAGACGTTCAGCCCATTGACGAGGAAATAAAAGAAGACCTTGGCGGCACTTCGCAGTATTGCAAGGCACGGCTTCTTATGCGCCCCGACGCAGGAGTGAAATGCGGGGACTTTGCGGCTGTTTTCGGGAATACGCCGGACTGCCGCATAACAGAGATAAAGCGGGGAAGCAGCGGGCTTTCGGTGCTGGCGGAGAGATTATGAAAAGCTACGAAAATGAGATAGATACGGCTTTGCAGAAAACTGCGGAGCTTGCCTTTCTTGAGGCGAAAACCTGCTGCCCCGTAAGGACGGGACGGCTAAAAAACAGTATTCAGCTTAACTGCAAGGGCAATTCGGCAGTCATCGGAACAGACGTGGAATACGCCGCAGCGGTGGAGCTAGGCACAGAAAGACAGCAGCCGAAAAGCTTTCTCGGCAGGGGCATAAATGCCGCAAAATCACAGGCTGCCGGGATTTTCATATCTGAAATGTTTGGGGGAAGGAGCGGAAAGAATGGTTGACATAAAGCCGCAGATAGCGGCACTGCTTGAAAATGAAGCGAACATCGGGCTTTCCTACAACAGGAACGAAAACCCGCTGCCCTTTATCTGCCTTACCGAAACGGATAACTCCGCCCGTATTGTTATAAACGGGCAGGACAGGGTAAGCAGTATAGTTATACAGCTTGACCTTTACGGGGAAACGGCGAGGGAGACGGAGGAGCTTGCCGCAAGGGTAAGCGCCCTGCTTACGGAAAAGGGCGGTAAACGGGGCTTTTCACAGCTTATTACCGAAGAAAGAACGCCCCGGAGATGCATGAGATTTACCTTTTTTGCCGATGAGGCAGAAGGACGGATAGTATCTTTATAAGAAAGGAAGATAATATGGAGCTTATAACCTCGGGAACTGCCTTTTATCTTAACGGGCAGAACCTTTACGGACTTAAATCAACTCCCGATATGGGCGGAACAAGAGAAAAAAAGCAGGTAACAAACCTGCTTGACACAGCCCACCGCTACATAGCGGGGCTTTACAAGTACGACGACCTTACCTTTGACTTTTACTACAACAGCGAGGAGGCTAATCCTGCTGTAACTGCGGGGCAGGTAGCCGCCGCCTACAAAACCGCAAGAGCAATCGAAACCGCAGGCACCTCCGTTCCTCAGAAGCTTGTTTTCCCCGACGGAACATATTTCACCTGGACGGGGCAGGTTGCAACTAAAATAAAGAGCATGGAAGCTGACGGGGTTATGGAATTCAGTATAATTTCAATCCCCAATTCTAAGCTTACCCACAGCACAGACGCTTAAGGAAAGGAGAGGGCTATGAACGAAGAAGTTTTGCTTCCCTTTACGGAGCTTGAGGTGGGCGGGAAAACCTATATGCTGCGGCTTACGGCGCTGGCGGCGCTGAGGCTGGAGGAAAGGCTGGGCTGCTCGGTTTACGCTGCAATCAAGAGAACGGAGGAGATAAAAATTACAATCGAGCTGCTTTATTCCCTTATAGAAAGCCTGCGGCCCGAGTTCAAGAGAAGCGACGCCTGCGAGGTATTCGACGAATACATAAACGAGGGCGGAACGGTAGCTTCCCTTAACGGGGTTATCGCAAAGGCGCTTAAAAGCTCGGGTTTTTTCGGCGGGGCTTCTCCGGTGCAGGAGAGCTGATTGCGGATATAAGAAAACGCGCCCTCGTATATGGAATTGACGTAAATCGTCTTTTTGGCATTACGGCTTCGGAAGCGGAGGAGCTTATAGCGGCGCAAAGGGCTGCCGAAGAAAAGCGCCTTGCAGATTTGTATAAGGCAAATGAAATACTGGCGTTCAATATCGGCGCTCTCGTCCTTTGCGCCTTTAACGCTCCCCGGAGGTTTCCGAAAAGTCCCACCGAAGCCTTTAAAAAGGAGACTTCGGCGGACTGGCGGGCGCAAAAGCAGGCATTCCTGGAGATTGCAAGACAGATTAACAAGAGAAGGGATAACGAAAATGACGGTTGAAGAGCTTAACATAAAAATAACCGCCGACTCAGAGGATTTTCAGCGTGAAATAGCTTCGGTAAACGAGGCACTCGAAAGGACAAAGCAGCTTTCCGCAGAGGCGCAGAAGGCTGTTTCCTCGGTTTTTTCGGGAGTGTTTACCGAAACCGCTTCCGCCGATGAAACAGCGGCAGGTACTTTTGTATTGCCTGCTGCGGCAGGAGGAGCGGCAAAGGCGGCGCAGACCGCTTACGAATATTTCGGCGGGGCGGCTGCGGCGGAGGTGCTTAATCTTAGCAGCAGGGAAACGGTTATCGGCGCAGTTTCCCGTGACGAAAAGGAGACTGCCTCGGAACAGCCCATAAAAATCAACACAACGGTAGAGCTTGACGGGGACAGGATAGGAGAGGCGGCTTCACTTTATATGATGAGGCGGGGACGTATCACAAATGGGCTTTCGGACTGATGAAAGGAGCAGGAAATGTATTTTCTTAAAATCAATGACACGGTGCTGCCTACGCCCGCCTATTATTCCGTCGATACAGCGGATATTGACAGCGAGGACAGCCGCCGCTCGGACGAAACGGGGGTTACTCACCGCAACAGGGTGCGAAGCGGCGTAAAAACCTGCGACGTCAAGTGGATTATAAACGGCGGGGCAGCAGAAAACCTGCACATAAACCTTTCGGAGCCGCTTTTAAAGGTGAGTATGCTGGACCCTGCGACCTGCGGCTATATCGACTGCGATATGTACGCAAGCAGCTTAAAAAGCGTTTTCTATCAGCAGCAGAAGGGCAGCGAAGACGTAAGCTATTGGGAGATAAGCTGCCGTCTGGTGCAGTACTAAGGAGGGGCGGCTTATGTATGAAGTAAGCGAGAATTATCTTGCTGCGCTAAAGGAAAAGGCGATAAAGGACAGTATTTCGGGCAGCATAACCCTTACCGACGGCACGGTGATTGAGATTGACGACAGCGTTCTTGTGAAGAATACGCTGAAAATCACAAAGGAACTTTGCTCCGACAATTACCGCATAGGCACATTTAATCTGAGCTGCCTTAAAATGACGATTTACGACGAAAATTCCCTCGGCAGGGATTACAGCGGGGCGAAAATCTCCCTTAGCTATAAGCTTTTTTTAGGGCAGGACTTCTCCGCCTCGGAATCTGTTCCTCTGGGGATTTTTACAGTTGAGGGAAAGAGCGTTGTACGGCGGAAGAACAGGGTTGCTCTTACAGCCTACGATAACGGGATTTTTTTTGACGTTGAGCCTTCGGAGAGTATAAGAAGCTCCTCTTATTCTGCGGCGGTGTTGGTTCGGGAGCTTTGCAATTACTGCGGGGTTGACTTCGGCGGAATAGCCGAGGGGCTGCCGAACAGCGATGTTGTTGTAACTCCCTCCGATGGTCAGCTTCAAAGCTGCCGTGATATAATAATGTGGGCGGCGTCGCTTATGTGCGGGTACGCAGTAATCGGAAGAGACGGAAAGCTTTATATTATTTCCGCAAAGTACAAGGTAAGCAATGAAAACTCCTCGGATATAACAATTGACAGATATATAACCGAAAGCGAGCGCAGCAGCATTTACTCCACCGACACAAGAGCCTATATAAAGTATATTTCGGCATACTGCGAGGGAGAGGTAAAGGAGTATATTTCAGGCTATACTCCCGAGGACGAGCAGGCAGCTCCCGCAGTATATGCACTTGCAAAAAATCCGCTGATTTCGGACAAAAGCGGGGAGGAATGTGACAGTATAAACGAAAGCTGGCTTTCCTATATAGACGCATTTAAGCAGAGGGGCGTAAATGCCCGTATTTTCGGCGACCCGGCAATTGATTTGGGCGATACAATACGCTTTTCGGGGGGTGACGTTGACCAGCGCAGAAGCGTTGTGGGTGTTGTTACTGCAATCGAATGGAAATACCGGAATTATCAGGACATAATCTGTACCGCCGCCCAGTGTGGCGAGTCTCTTAGCGGCGCTTCCTCCTCCTGTTCCCCCCGTACTGCAAAAAGCCAGACGGAAAAGCGGATTGACGGCATAAAGGCAGGAGGAGTCGGCAAGAACGTAGGCAACGACAGCGAGATTTTCAACAGGTATGAGGGCAGCAACGCAAACGTTATCGGAGATAGCTATAATGCCCACGCAGAGGGAGCAAATAACAATATTTCGTCAAGCGGTGCATCGCACGCAGAGGGAGCGGGGAATACCCTAACCAACAGCGGATGCGCTCACGCAGAGGGAGGGTCGAATACTGTTTCACGCTCGGATTATTCTCACGCCGAAGGCGAATGTAACCATATAACCGGTGCAAAATGGGCGCACGCAGGAGGATATGGCTGTAACGTGTTCCAGGACGGCGGATTTGCTCACGGCATCAATACAATGGTGCAAGGCGTCGCAGCAGCGGCATTTGGCTCAGAGACCCTTGCCTCGGGAGAAAAACAATTTGTTGCAGGCAAGGGCAATATTGAGGACAACGATGACGAATACGTCCTTATAATCGGAAACGGTACAGGCGTCAGAGGTCTTTCCGGCTTTGAGGCTTCCAACGCCCTTACCCTTGACTGGGAGGGAAATCTCTGGGTTGCGGGGGATATAAAATTCGGCAGCAATACCGTAAAGAATTACACCGCAGGCAAGGGTATCAGCATAGTTGACGGAGCGATAAGCGTAACGCCTGCCACCGAAAACAATCTTGGCGGTGTAAAGGTGGGAAATGGGTTAAAGATAAGCGCCGACGGTACGCTGGAAACCGAGGGCAGCGGCAGCGATTATACTGCGGGGGACGGTGTTGAGATAACGGAAGATAATGAAATCAGCGTAGCTCAGGCAACAGAAACCGCAATAGGCGGAATTATTCTGGGTGAGGGACTGGAGTATGATCCTGCCACAGGAAAAACCA
>JBJERM010000330.1:0-2599 GCA_051882315.1 Ruminiclostridium sp. | reverse complement strand
GAGTGCTACAACAGCTACTTCTATGTAGTAGAAGATGAAACCTGCAGTACGGTTGACAAGTTCATTCTCCATGGCAAGCGCCTTACAAAGTATCTTGACGGTGGCTCTGCTCTCCACGCTAACCTTGCAGAGCATCTTTCCGAAGAACAGTATAAGAAGCTCCTTCAGCTTGCAATAAAGACGGGGTGCTCTTATTTCACATTTAATATCCCGAACACCCTCTGTAACTCTTGTGGGCACATATCAAAGCGCAGACTTACGGAATGCCCCAAGTGCGGCAGTAAGGATATTGACTACCTCACAAGAATAATCGGCTATCTGAAACGTGTATCATCCTTCTCTGAAAGCCGTCAGAAGGAAGAAAGTAAAAGGTACTATGACGCAAATGTTACCCCTTAAGTATCTGGGATATTCAGTAGTATTTCAGGAAGTTCCCGACGAGATTTCTCTTGCAATAAACATAAGCGGCTGTCCTGTTAAATGTAAGGATTGTCACAGCAAGTATCTATGGGAATACAAGGGTAATTATCTAAAGCAAGACATCTACGCTCTTTTAGGCAGGTACAGGAATTATGTTTCCTGTATCTGCTTGATGGGTGGAAACCAAAATCTGAATGATTTGGAATACTGCTGCAATATAGTTCACGATGCAGGATTAAAAACCTGTTTATACACAGGCTATCCGTTGTCAGATAAGCTTAAACAGTTCGCTCTCGATAATCTTGAATACATCAAGGTTGGCGAGTATCGTGCCGATTTAGGTGGTTTATCAAGCCGCACTACAAATCAGAGAATGTATAAGATTGAAAACGGCGAACTTAAAGATATAACGGAAACGTTTTGGAAAGCCAAAGAAAGGATAATGTAAATGTTAAAGATTATTAAAAACCCCGATAATGAAACCTACGAAAAAGTCACAGAAGCAGTAAAGAACAATAACGGCTACTGTCCTTGTGAACTGACAAAATCTCCTGAAACCCGCTGTCCTTGTAAGATATTCAGAGAGCAGGAGACCGAAGGAGCTTGTTGCTGCGGCAGATATGTTAAGAAGTACAGCACAATAAATTAAACTCTTCATTTTATCATAAAGGGTAGGGTTTACGGAAAGGAGAGTGACGCTAATGGAATGGAATGTATTTTACCACAACATAAACACCCAAGAAATAACCACTTTCAACATCTTCAAGCACAGCAGCTTTTTAAAAGACGTTGAAAAGCATTTAAAGAAATGTTCGGACAGGGAAGCGTTCGCAAAAGAACTCCGTTCGACTTTAATGTATTATTTCTGGTGCAGAAGCGAGTATGAGCTTATTATCTCCCCTTGGTGCGGCGGCAGAGACACTAAGGAAATCAAGGTAGATATATACTCACAGGTGATGCTGAACTGGGATAAATTCTTAGATTATGTGTGGAAACACAGAAAGGAAATACCAAGTGATAGAAAAAATAACGATACTGCTCATCTGCTACATTATGACGGTAATTGCTTCTCTGAATCTTATTCAACGGGGTAAGATAGATAAGGAGAAATTCTCGCAGATATTTGGCTGGAGCGCAATTATATTTATGAGTATATTCGTAATGTGTATTATAATCTTTAAATTCATACTGGGGTGGTGGCAGTAATCGTGGATAAGATGCAGAAGAAATGCCAGTTGCACGGCAATATAAAAATAAAGCCGGATGGTGTATACGAGCTTGACCCCTGTTGCTATGAGGATATAGAGATTCACACAAACTGCACAGTGATAATATCTAAGTGCACTCAGTGTGGTAATATTGAAATCTCCTGGATAAAGAACGAGGGTTGTGAAAGCTACGACCCGAGAACAGACGAGCCACTATGACAATTGATGATAAAAAATATTTCAAATCTCTTATAAAACAGGGCACAGCACTTCATTCAACAGACAGTATGAGAGACTATTTTAAGCGTAATGGTGTCTATTATATAACGAACCCGATACATCAATCATTCAACGAAAGTTGTGTCTCTGGCAATATAACAGCAAACAACCCGTATAAGGAGTACAAGGCTATAAGAGAAAATGATTTTTATGAACTGCTATATCGGGAGAACCCCCGTACTTTAACAGTTAAAAATAGCAGTTATTAAACGTTTGATTTTATGTCGGGGTATTCAAGTCCAGTGTCAGAAAACCAAAGAATAAGCTTATAATCGAGTAATTTGCACACTTGAGCTGCAATATCTGCAAGCACAGTACTATCCTTACCGCCACTAAATGAAACGTAACAGTTCCCGTCCCACGCCTGATACCACTCAATTAGACGAGTTTGAGTAAGCTGTATTTTACGTTCTAATGGTAGTTGTTGTAGCTCTTTAAGCCGCTGTTTATCGTGAATTTTACCGTTGTCGTAGTAATTATTTGTATTCGTTAGTCAACATCCTTTCTATATTTATATAAAATCAAACGTTAATAAGGTAAGCGAATACTTAAAGGATAAATACAAAATCCAAGTTGAAACTGTGGTGGACTATCCGAAAGACAAATACGGCAAGAGAATTACCTTTAGAAAGGTTATTGAGAAATATGGCTATCCGATAATAAGTAAGGAAGTTGCTCAGGATATAGATCGG
>JBJERM010000329.1:0-2611 GCA_051882315.1 Ruminiclostridium sp. | reverse complement strand
TGGCTTTTTAAGGGTAGCCATAAGCAGGGTAAGCGCCTGTCTCTGACCGCCGGAAAGCAGTCCTACCTTATCCGAAAGCCTGTCTTCAAGTCCTAAGTCAAAGGATTTAAGCTTTTCCCGGTATTCTTCCTTTTCCTTCTTTGTAATGCCCCAGGTAAGCCCCCGTCCCTGACCTCTGCGGGCAGCGAGAGCAAGGTTTTCCTGTATCTCCATATCCGGAGCGGAGCCGGATTTCGGGTCCTGAAATACCCGTCCTATGTATTTTGCACGCTGATGTTCGGAAAGTCCTGTAACGTTCCTGCCGTTTATAAGTATTGCGCCTTCGTCTATGGGCCATACGCCTGCGATAGCGTTCAGGGTGGTGGATTTTCCTGCGCCGTTTCCGCCGATTACGGTAACGTAGTCCCCGTCCTCAAGAACAAGGTCTATGCCGTGAAGCACATAGTTCTCGTTAATTGAGCCTTTGTTGAAAACCTTATGTATGTTGTGAAGCTCCAGCATTTCAGACCTCCTCCTTTACCTGCTGTTCTGTTTTTCCCGCCGATTTCAGGTATTCCGCCGATTTCTTGCCCGCCTTTGAGAAGGAAGCTGCGGATTGCGCCTTAAGATATGGAACCGCAAGGAATACAGCAACGATTATTGCAGAGAAAAGCTTTGTATTGTCGGTAGAAAGACCGATAAGTATAACAATCCGGAGTACTATAAAGTAAATAACCGCTCCGAGCACGGTAAAGGAAAGCTTTGCAACAAAGTTGAAGCGCTTCTTGAAGATAACCTCTCCTAAAACCATACCGATAATAACCGCCGCAAGTCCTATAACGATAGCGCCTCTGCCCATATTTACGTCTGCAAAGCCCTGATACTGGGCGAGGATAGCGCCGGAAAGACCAACGAGACCGTTGGAAAGCACAAGGGTGACGATTGTTGTCGCCTTTGTGTTGATGCCCGAAGCCTTGGACATAGCCTTGTTGCAGCCCGTAGCCCGTATTGCCATACCGTATTCCGTACCGAAGAACCAGTAAAGAACAGCAATAATAACCACAACAAAGCCTACTGCCACCGCAACGGTCTTAACAATATCAAGCACAGAGTTTCCTGCTGTAACAAATCGTGAGGAGATAACGAGAGGATACTTGTCTACGCTTATAGGTGCATTTGCCTTGCCGTTTATATCGAGATAAACCGAGTAAAGGGCAAGCTGTGTAAGAATACCCGAGAGTATGCCCGGAATACCGAGAACCGTGTTGAAAACCGCAGTAACAAGCCCCGCCGCACAGCCTGCAAGAAAAGCGAAAAAGATAGCTAAGGGAACAGGCACGCCGTTTGCAATAAGCACAACTGCCACAACACCGCCAAGACCAAGGGAGCCGTCAACCGTAAGGTCGGCGAAGTCAAGTATCTTGTAGGTGATGAAAACGCCGATTGCGAGAATGCCCCAGATAAGACCCTGGGTAATATCGCCGGGGAGAGCGTTTCCGAAGGTGGTGAGCTTGTTCAGTAGAAAATCCATATTGTCTTACCTCCGAATATTCTTTAAGGCAATACCGCATAATTATTGCCGTGCGATGTTGCCTTAATATAAAGCATAAGCGGGGAACAGAAATTCTGTGCCCCGTCTATAACCTTTAATGTCTTATATAGCCTGTTCTTAGCCGATAGCAACATATCCCTCGGGAGGAGTGATGCCAAGCTGTGTGCAGATGTCTGCATTATACTTCTTTGTAACGTTGGGAGCGAAGGCGATTGCCATAGAAGCAGGGTCAGCGCCGTTTACAAGGATTTCGTAAGCCATTTCGCCTGTCTTGCAGCCAAGGTCATAGTAGCTGATAGAAAGAGTAGCAACGCCGCAGCCTGAGCAGATACCCTCTTCGCCTGCGATTACGGGAATACCTGCGGGAACAACGATGTTCTTGATGGTTTCGGTGGAGGAAGCCATTGTGTTGTCGGTGGGTATGTAGAGAACATCGCACTCTGCAACAGCGGTGGTAACAACTGTGCTGATTTCGTTTGTGTCAGCAGCGCTGTATTCCTTGTAAGCGATACCGTCTGCCTTAAGAGCCTCGCCGAAAAGGTTTGCCTGATACTTTGAGTTAGCTTCTGCGGAGCAATAGATAATACCTACCTGCTTAACCTCGGGGAACATTTCCTTAAGCATTTTTTCCTGCTGGTCGATAGGCGCAAGGTCGGATGTACCGGAGATATTTCTGCCTGTTGTGCCTGTCCAGTTGTCGATTTCAAGGGCGGTTGCGTAGTCTGTTACGGATGTTCCTAAAATCGGGATTGTGCTTGTAGCCGCAGCGGAAGCCTGAAGAGCGCCTGTTGCGTTTGCAAGGATAAGGTCAACGTTTGAAGCAGCGAAGCCTGTTGCGATTGTGGTGCAGTTTGTGCTTTCGCCGTTAGCGTTCTGGACGTCGAACGTTACCTTATCGCCGAGCTTTTCGGTAAGGGTGTCCATAAAGCCCTTTGTAGCAGCGTCAAGAGCGTCGTGCTGAACCAGCTGAACAACACCGACGGTGTAGCTGTCCTTCTTTGCGGCAGCGCCCTCCTGAGAGCAGGCGGAAGCGGTAACAGCAAGAGCCGCCGCTGAAAGTAATGCGGTAATTTTTCTGAG
>JBJERM010000328.1:0-2612 GCA_051882315.1 Ruminiclostridium sp. | reverse complement strand
TGTTAAATTCGCAGTAATATGTATAAACCTTACAAAACCTTTTTATAAATATTGACAAATGCCATAATTTTTGCTATAATGTATAGGTAAATAGTATGGGCAAATTATGCTATTTTTTAAAATTAATTATTTTTCGGTAATATTTATGGAAACAGTTTTAAAGGCAGAACATATTACCCGCAGCTTTAAAATAGGCGACGGAAGCGTCGTGAATGCTCTTAAGGACATTAATCTCGAGGTTTACGAGGGTAAGCTTGTATGCCTGCGGGGGCGCTCGGGCTCGGGCAAAACCACTCTCATAAATATACTCGGGGCGCTTGACAGGCAGACTGACGGAAACGTTTACTTCTGCGGCGAGGATATCGGCGCTCTGAGCGATAAGAAAAGAGACAGGCTAAGACGGGAAAAGCTTTCTTTCGTTTTTCAGTCGGTTGCCCTTATCTCAACAATGACCGCTTACGAAAATGTTGAATTTTCCCTTCGCCTTGCGGATTTTCCTATTTCGGGCAGGAGCGAAAGAGCAAAGGAATGTCTTGCACGTGTGGGACTTGCCAAGCGAATGCACCACCGTCCGGGCGAGCTTTCCGGCGGTGAGCAGCAGAGAGTCGCAATCGCAAGAGCCGTTGCCCATAAGCCGAAGATAATATTTGCAGACGAGCCAACCGCTGCTCTGGACTCCACAACGGGAATTGCAGTCCTTAAGCTTTTCAGAGAGCTTGTGTACGAGGACGGTATAACCGTTGTGATGACAACCCACGACGAGGCTATGATGGAGCTTGCGGATATTGTCTATACCTTAGAGGACGGAGAAATAACAAATATCGTAAAGAATGAGAATATACCATTATAATATATAGGAGCGTGACCGGATGCCCAAAAAGGTATTATTAGCGCCGCCTGAAAATATAATGGTGCGGTGCGATAACTTAGTAAAAATCTATAAGTCGAAGGGCGTCGAGGTAATGGCGCTGCAGGGACTTGACCTTACGGTTGAGCGTGGAGAGCTTATGGGAATTGTAGGCGCTTCGGGTTCGGGTAAGTCAACCCTACTCAATATGCTGGGCGGACTTGATAAACCTTCGGCGGGAAGCCTTTTTGTTGACGGCAAGGACCTTTTAAAGTTCAATGAAAAGGATTTCATAGAGTATAAAAGAAAAACAGTAGGCTTTGTCTGGCAGAATAATGCAAGAAACCTTATACCATATCTTACGGCGGTTGAAAATGTTGAGATGCCGATGATGCTGAGCGGCTACGAAAACCGACGAAAACGGGCGGAGGAGCTGCTTGATATGGTGGGGCTTTCCGCAAGAAAAAATTCTATGCTGGGGCAGATGTCAGGCGGCGAGCAGCAGAGAGTTGCAATTGCAATCGCTCTGGGAAACAATCCGAAGCTGCTTTTGGCGGACGAACCTACCGGTGCGGTTGATACAAAAACCGCAAACAATGTTCTTGAGGTCTTTAAAAGACTTAACAGGGAAACGGGCGTTACAATTATAATTGTAACTCACGATACAAAGCTTTCAAAGTCAATCGACAGAGTTGTTGCAATAAGAGACGGAAAGACCTCCAGCGAGCTTATCCGAAAGAAGCCGGTTATTTCCGATATCTCCTTTGAGCAGCTCAGCGAGCAGCAGAAGGCTGAAATTGAGGCGCTGGAAAGTAAGGAGCATGAAGAGCTTGTTCTTCTTGACAGAGCCGGACGACTCCAGATTCCCAAGGAATACCTTGAAAAGCTCGGTATAAAGGGCGGCGACAGGGTACGAGTTGAGCTGGAGGAGGATAAAATTTCTATTTACAGGCAGTAATGCCTTTACAAAAGCGGCAAAGCCGCAAAAAACCGAGAGGTTTCGGTAAACAATGTAACTTTAAGAAAGGTGGAGCTTATTTTGGGAACAAGGAAGAAAAGAATCCTGGCTTTTATTCTTACCGCTGCCGTTGCTCTTTCAATGCAGCCCGCAGTTTATGCGGATAATACGGAAGACGCGGTGGAAGAAAGTGAAGTTTCTACAATCACCAACATTATGAACACCGGCAACAGGGACTCAACCTACAGTGCTTACTATGAAAAGTACGGCAGCGAAAAGAAGCCCGACGCCGAAATCGTAATTGAGGCGAAAAATGCAGTCTGCGGCAAGGACGCTGACGGAAATGAGCCGGTTTATGAGATAACCGACTACGAGGGCGAAAAGGATTGCTTCGTCTGGACAAACAACAGGGGAGAGGTTTCCTTTGATTTTGAGGTTTCCGAAACGGGAATCTACAATATGGAGCTTTTCTACTACACAATTTCCGGCGGAAGCACAACAATCGACGTGGGAATTAAAATCGACGGAGAATATCCCTTTACAGCCTGCAACGACATAAGCCTTGACCGTTACTGGGAGGACGCTTCCGAAATCAAGAAGGACAGCAAGGATAACGAGCTTAAGCCTACCCAGAAGGAAAAGGATATGTGGGTTACATATCCCGTAAAGGATAAGGAAGGTCTTTTCAACGACCCCTATTTCTTCTACCTTGAGGAAGGAAAGCACACCTTAACCTTTGAGGGTATCAGAACCAATATTGCACTTAAAACAATTACCTTCAAAAACTACGACGCTCTTCCCGCATAC
>JBJERM010000327.1:0-8881 GCA_051882315.1 Ruminiclostridium sp. | reverse complement strand
TCTAAAATATGATATAATTAATTAAATTTTGTAAAATTGTGACTTTATATTATGGAGGTCGGAAAATGGCAGACGTTTTTATCAGCCATAGTTCAAAGGACAAGGAAATTGCCGAAATAATCTGCAATTCCCTGGAAGCTCAGGGAATTAAGTGCTGGATAGCGCCGAGAGATATTCGGGGCGGAGAGGACTGGTCGGCGGCAATCACCGACGCAATACGCAATTCAAAGGTGTTTATTGTTGTTTTCAGTAAAAATTCCGCACAATCAACTCAGGTGCCCCGTGAAATTGCGCTGGCGGATAAAACCCATTCCCGCATTATTCCCTACAAGATTGACGATACCGAGCTTTCGGACAGCTTCGAGTATTACCTGACCACAAACCACTGGGTAAACGCAAGCGCCGCTGCGGGCAATTATAATGTTGACGGTCTTGTTGCAGCCGTAACAAGCGCCCTTGGCATCGAGAGCAGCGCAAACGTTACGGTAAATAACGTTGTTATAAATATGGCTTCCATAAATCAGAGCTTTGTTTCTTCGGGACAGTCCGCTCCGGTACAGCAGCCAGCTTCCTCTCCGGTACAGCAGCCCGCTCAGCAGCCTGCACCCGTAAGCGCTGCTCCTGCCAAAAAAACTATTTCCAAAAAAACGGCTCTTATAATTGAGATTTCTGTGGCATTTGTTCTGATTGCCGCAGCTGTTTTGTGGGGAATTATACTTATGGGCAATAAGAACGGACAGGATTCTGCCGAGTCCGATAATAGTGCCAACAGCGAAAGTACAGCTGTTGTTGCAACGGTTAAAAATACAGAAACCGATACGGAGACCGGTGCTGATAATTTAAATCCGGAGGACATAATTTACAGCCCCGCTGATTTTGAGCCCTACGAGAACTATCAAGCAAAAATATTCAGCGGAAATGGCGAAAGCTTTACCGTCCTGGGCGAACAGCTTGACACAGGTATAATGCTGAATGCAGGGCAGGGCTCATATATACTCTATTATAATCAGGGCGGCTTTGATAAGCTGAGGTTTACTCTTGCAAGAGTGGATAATACCAGCAGAGGGAAAAATACCGTAAGGGTTTTCCTTGACGGCGAGGAGCAGAAGCTTATCAGCACAGACAGCGATTATATGCCTACGGATTTTGAGTATGATATAAGCGGTGTAAAACAGATAAAAATTGCAATCGACCAGCACTTTATCGTTAGCGCCGATTATGTTCTTTATGATATTTCTATGTCGAGGGGCAGTACAGCGCCCAAGGAGGAGCAGCAAAGTACCGCTGCCAACGATATTGCCCGTTCTCCTGTGGATAAGCAGCCCTACGAGGTGTGTGACGCTAAGATTTTAGCCAACGATAAAAATGATAGCTTTATGGTTCTTCGTGAATCCTATAACAACGGCATTTTACTTAAGGGAAATCAGGAATCCTACGTTATTTTTGACAATAAGGAGGAATACGAAAAGCTTTCCTTTACCCTTTGCAGAGTTGATAATACTGCAAGAGGAGATGTCAGGGTAAGAGTTTACCTTGACGGAGTGGAGCAGAAGGTGATTGAAACCGATGAAAACTATATGCCCGAGGATTTTGAGTATGATATCAAGGGCGTAAAGCAGATAAAAATTGCTGTTGAACGGAATGTTCTGGTGGGAGCGGAGCTTCTGCTTACGGATATTTATTTCACAAAGAACGGCGCAGAGCCGGAAAAGCAGGCTAAGGAGATTAACGCTCCGGACCTTGCCAATGCTCCTGCGGAAAAGCCGCCCTATGAGGTGTGCGACGCTAGGGTTTTGGCAGATGACAAAAACGATAGCTTTACGGTTCTTCTCAAGGATTACAACAACGGCATTGTGCTTAAGGGAAACCAGGAATCCTATGTTATTTTTGACAATAATGAGGAATACGAAAAGCTTCTCTTTACTCTTGGCAGAGTTGATAATACCCCAAGAGGAACTAACAGAGTAAAGGTTTATCTTGACGGAGCGGAGCAGAAAGTAATTGAAACCGATGAAAACTATATGCCCGAGGATTTTGAGTATGATATCAAGGGCGTAAAGCAGATAAAAATTGCTGTTGAACGGAATGTTCTGGTGGGAGCGGAGCTTCTGCTTACGGATATTTATTTCACAAAGAACGGCGCAGAGCCGGAAAAGCAGGCTAAGGAGATTAACGCTCCGGACCTTGCCAATGCTCCTGCGGAAAAGCCGCCTTATGTAATTGCGGACTGTAAGGTTTTTGCTAACGACCCGAACTTCAGTGTTACCGCCTCGGGAAAAACCTATGACAGCGGCATTGTATTCTATACAAAGTCTGAACCCAAGGTGATTTTCCATAACAAGGAGGACTATAATAAGCTTTCCTTTAAGATTTCAAAGGTTGACGGAGCGCCCGAGGGCGAAAACAGGGCTTTCGTATATATCGACGGTGTTCCGCAGCAGGAAATAAACCTTGACGGTGCGCCATTCCTTGCGGAATACGAGTATGATATTTCAGGAAGCAGTCAGATTATAATACTTGCGGAGCACAGTATTCATTCAAGCGGAGAAATCCTTGTTACTGATATAGTATTTTCAAAATAAAAACAAATACAGAGGATAAAGATATGAAGCTTAAAAGTCTTCTTGATTTTAATGATATTGTTATTCAGTGCCACAATTACCCCGACGCAGACACAATTGCCTCGGGCTTCGGGGTTTACCGCTATCTCAAGAATAACGGTAAAAATCCACGGCTTGTTTACAGCGGGGACAAGCAGATAACAAAGGCTAATCTTGTTATAATGATAAGTCAGCTTGAAATACCGCTGGAGTATGTTAAAGAGCTTGAAAAGCCTGAGCTTCTGGTTACGGTTGACTGCATACATGGAGAATCAAACGTCAAAAATTTTGAGGCGGAGAATTACGCAGCTATCGACCACCATCAGGAGCTGAAAAGCATTCCCCTTCTTTCGGAAATCCGCTCAAATTACGGAAGCTGTTCAACGATAGTTGCGGAAATGCTTAAGGATGAGGAGTACCCCTTAAGCGACGATATACAGCTTTCTACTGCGCTTTACTACGGGCTTTATACCGATACTGCAAATCTTACTGAGATAAGCCACCCGAGAGACAGGGACCTGCGGGACTTTGCCCGTACGGACAAGAGCGTGCTTACTCTGCTTATGAATTCTATTCTTTCTCTTTCCGAGCTGCGGATTGCGGGGATTGCCCTTAACAAGGCGGCTTTCAATGATGAGCTTCGCTATGCTATGGTTGTTGCCGAGCCCTGCGACCCCAATATTTTAGGCTATATAAACGACCTTATTTTGCAGGTTGACAGCATTGACGTCAGCGTTGTGGGCTGCTACGTTTCAAGAGGCTTCAGGATTTCTGTAAGAAGCTGCATTACGGATATTCATGCAGACGAACTGGCGAGCTTCATTACAGGAGGAAATGGGGGCGGTCATAAGCAGAAGGCGGGAGGAATGATATACGCCGAGCAGTTCGATAATCCCGAAACGCTGCTTGATGAAAGAATAAAGTCCTATTTTGACAGCTTCGACGTTATCCGGGCAGGAGAATATAAGGCGGATATTTCCGATATGAAGCTGTACAGCAAGCTGCCTGAAACAATAGGTTACGCAAAAACTGCGGATATTGTAAAGGCGGGAACGGATATAAGAATAAGAATGATTGAGGCTGACCTTGACATACGGGCTTCTAAAAATACTTATATAATGATTGGCAGGAAGGGAAATATCTACCCGATAGATAAACGGAAATTCCTTGCCACATATACTGCCACCGAAGAGCCCTACGAAATAAAGGCGGAGTATTCCCCCTCCGTTATAACGGCGGATAGCGTTATCCCTGTTGCCGACCATGCGAAGCGCTGCACCTCAAAGGAGAGCGGCACTGCTATTTACGCTAAGAAGCTTGACCGCACGTTAAAGCTGTACACAATCTGGGACAAGGCAAACTATATGCTGGGAAATGTGGGAGACTACCTTGCGGTTCGCTCCGATGATATAAACGATATGTATATTATCCCTAAGGAGCAGTTTGACTTTGCTTACAGGGAAGTGAAATGAGGATGATTAAAAAGGAAACAGCCGGGGCTTACTGCCTTGCTTATCGCTTTCCGCTTTTTGATTATGCAGACGAAAAGGGAGTTATAAACGCCTGCATAACAGGGCTTGACGAATACAGCGAGGAGTTTTTCAAGGCGGCGGTCTGGAGCACTCAGCGGGAGGGATATTTCCTTAAGCTTGATGTTTGCGCCGCCGAAGGGGAAGGCTTACGGCTGAAAAGTGATTATCCCGAGCTGTTTGATACAGAAAGTCTTCCCGACAGGAATGAGATTTTCTATAACATTACTCTTTATGAGAACTGCCTGCCGACAAATAAGCGCTACGACTTTGTTTTTTCTTCGGGCAGGTCTTCTGAAAGGACGGACGAGGTTGTAAAAACCGCAAAAAAGGCTGTTATTCTTTCCGAAGACGAGTTTACAGGCAAATTCTTCGGAGAAAACGCTGAAATTGTCCGGGCAGATGAGCTTGAGGGAGAGAAATTCCTTAAGGACAGCGGAATTGAGGGACTGGCGCTTAAGCTTTTCTGTGGCTTTAATAAAAACTGTGATGAAGCAAAGAAAGCCTTCTTTGAAAACGAGTTTTATTATCGTTCTTCCGCCGCTTCAATGCTATTCTGGAGCCTAAGAAAAAAACAGGGCGCAGGCACAGAGGAAACCAAGGAAAATATGATGCTGGAGCATCGGCGCTGGAACGCCTTTACAAGAACAGAGGGCTATCGGTTCGGCAGAATACGAAATGACAGAGAGAAAACCCACCCCTGCCTTGTGGCTTGGGATATGCTTGAGCGGGATATTCAGCTGTACGACCTTAACCCTATCCGTACTGCCAACAGGTTTTAAATAAAAAATCCCCCAAAAAATCCCCCGGAGCTTAAAAACTCCGGGGGATTTTTCATATAACCGTATATTCAAGATTTTCGTAGTGAAGCTGTGTTCCTATATCTATAAAGGGCGGAAGCAGGGCTGCCGCAATAAAAAGCTCCTCGCCATTTTCGTCCGTCAGCGTCACATAATCGCCGTCAATGGCTGTAACCGTGTAGTCGTGGGGTTCCATAGGGCTTACTTCTCCTTAATCGAGTACTTTTCAAGATAATATTCAAAGGTCTTTTTGAACTGACCGCCGTGCTCCTCCTTAAGGCTCTGGATATATTCGTGCATATCAAAGCTGTCGTGAGCGATTTCAATAAGACAGACCGCAATATTGGAGCAGTGGTCCGAAACTCGCTCAAGGTTTGTAAGCAGGTCGGAAAGAACAAAGCCCATTTCAATAGTACACTCGTTCTTGCGCAGGCGGTTGACATGGGCGGATTTAAGCTGAAGCTTAAGGGAGTCAACAACCTGTTCAAGCGGCTCAACCTGTGTAGCCTTTACAAGGTCGTTGTTCTCGAAGGCTTCAAGGGAAAGCCCGATAATCTCCGAAACAGCGTCCATCATCGCCATAATTTCCTTTTTAGCGGCAGGTGAGAAGCTGAGTCCCTTGCTGTGGATTTCCTCGGCGGATTCCACCATATTTACCGCGTGGTCGCTTATACGCTCGAAGTCGCCTATCATGTGCAGAAGCTTAGAAACCTCGTGGCTGTCCGCCTCGCTCATGCTCTTGCTGCTTACCTTTACAAGATAAGTACCAAGGCTGTCCTCGTACTTGTCCACCTTTTCCTCGTCCTCACGAACGGATTGGGCAAGCTTTTCGTCGTATTCAAATATAAGCTTGAAGGAGTCCTTTATGGATTCTGCGGAAACTCTTGCCATTTTTACAGCAACTGTGCGGCTGCGCTCAATAGCGATAGAGGGAGTTGAGAGAAGACGCTCGTCTAAGAGAGCGAAAACCTCGTCCTTGGGGTTCTTGTCGTCCCGCACGATAAGTCCCGCCAGCTTTTCAAGGTACTTTGAAAGCGGGAACTCTACTATAATGGAAAGCAGAATTGTGGAGGTGTGGATTACTGCAACAGACAAGGGAGTAACAGGACTTTCGATAACCTCCGAAAGGTCAACCGCCGCAGTAACTATAAGATAAATTCCGATACACAGCACCGTACCGATAACGTTGAACAGCAGATGAACAACGGCGGCTCTTTTTGCGTTCTTGTTTGCCCCGAATGAGGATATAAGCGCCGTGATACAGGTACCGATATGCTGACCCATTATAATCGGGATAGCGGTAGCGTAGCTTACTCTGCCCGTAATTGAAAGCGCCTGCAAAATACCGACCGAGGCGGAGGAGGACTGGATAATCGCAGTAAGCACAAGTCCCACAAGCACGCCCATAATCGGGTTTGAGAAGAACAGGAGTATTTCCGTAAATTCGGGTACGTCCTTTAGTCCCGACACAGCCGAGGACATGAATTCCATACCGTACATAAGTATTGCAAAGCCCATAAAAATGGTGGCTGTATCCTGCTTTTTGGAGTTGTTCTTGAATGCAACCAGCATTATTATTGCAATAAATGCAAATACAGGGGTGAAGGAGTCCGGCTTTAAAAGCTGAAGCCAGAAAATATCGCCGCCCGAAATGCCCGTAAGGGATAAAATCCATGAGGTAACGCAGGTACCAAGGTTAGCGCCCATGATAACGCCGACTGCCTGTCCCAACGTCATAAGACCGGAGTTTACGAAGCCTACAACCATTACCGTGGTTGCGGAGGAGGACTGAATTACAGCGGTTACTGCAAGACCAAGGAGAAAGCCCTTGAATTTGTTGGAGGTAAAGGTTGCCAGAATGTTCTTGAGTTTTCCGCCCGCTTTTTTCTCAAGCGCTTTTCCCATAAGGTCCATGCCGTAAAGGAACATCGCAAGACCGCCAAGAAGCGACAGCAAATTGAAAATATCCATTTTTGACTCCTGAAATTTACTTTTTCATCATTATTCATCTTTTTTCATACATTATAAATTATAGCCGTTTTTGGGATTAATTTCAAGTGGTAATCGGAGTTAAAAATCCTCTTTTGCAAAATTTGTAACAATTACATAAGCGGAGCGTAAAGTTTAAGTAAACCTCGTACAATTTTAACAAGGGGAGAAATCCTGCGGCAGTCCTTACTTGTTATCTCAATACTGCGCTGTTGGGTGTCCAGAAAATCCCTCTCCGCCGCTTTCGGAACGTTCCCATCGTAGAAGATACAGGCGCACTCGAACAGCAGATAAAATGAGCGGTAGTCAAGGTTTACCGTGCCCACAACCGCAGTTTTCCCGTCGATAACAAGATTTTTTGCATGGATAAAGCCGGGCTTGTACTCAAAAATCCTGACTCCCGCCCCGATAAGCCGAGGGTAATAGCTTTTGGTTATCATATTCACGCTTTTCTTGTCGGGGATATGGGGAGTAATAATTCTTACGTCCCTGCCCGAGCGGGCGGCAAAGCAGAGTGCGCCAAGCATTTCATCATCGCAGATAAGGTAGGGAGTTGTAATAAAAACCGTCTTTTTGGCTTCTGCAATAAGAGAAAGATAGACCCGAAGGCTTACCGCCCTGTTGTCAAGGGGTGCGTCGGAGAAGGGGAGAACGGTTCCCTTTTCTCTTTTTTGGGGCAGTTCAGCAAGCGGCGGAATCTGATTTTTCCCGCTAAGATACCCCCACATTCCCAGAAACATCAGGGTAAAGCTCCTTGCCGCCGCTCCTCCAACCTCAAAGCCCGTGTCCTTCCAGACCCCGAAGTGCTCTTTGTAGTTCATATACTCGTCCGAAACATTGATACCGCCGCAGAAGGCGTATTTTTCGTCCACGATAAAAAGCTTCCGGTGGTCTCGGAAGTTTATCCTGCCGGAAATACGGGGAAGAATGGGGTTGAACTCACGGCAGTCAATCCCCAGCTTTTTCAGCTTCCCGATAAAGCCCGCAGGCTTTGTATAAAGGCTTCCTGCCCCGTCGATAACTATTCGTATATCAACCCCCGCCGCCGCCTTTTCCGCAAGAATTTCAAGCAGCATATCCCAAGCCCGTCCTTCGGAAATTATGAAAAATTCGATGTAAATTGATTTTTTGGCAGTCCGTGCCCTTTCCAGCATTGCTGAAAAAAGCTCCTCGCCCATTGAGAAGTATTGGCAGTCCTCCGCTGCGCATGCGGGGAAGCCCTGACGTTTCAGATATTCTGCGGCGTTTCCCTCAGTTTTTTCGGAAGTAGGCATAAGCTTTGCGGTCTCGCTGAAATAGGGCTGCATTCTGCGGAAAATCGTGTTTTCGGTATGCTTTTTCCCCATAAGAAGCCAAAGGAATCCGCCGTAAACGGGGAAAAGCAGCATTGTTACCGACCATGCAAGCTTGTAGGCGGGATTTATGCCGCTGTTTACGATGAAAAAAACGCAGACAAGGGTAACAAGACAGTAAATCGCCCGTGCAAAGGGAACTTTTGCGCCGATAAAGATTACTGCTGCCAGAAGAAAGACCTGCAAAAGCACCAGCAGAACAATTAGACTTTCTTTTCTGAAAATTTTTCCCGCTATATTTTTCATAAACCCGACCTATTTCCTTATTTTAATATAAATAGTTTTCCGCTTATTTCGGTCTGTATTCATATAATCGCAAAAGCCCGCAAATGCCCTTTACAAGCGGCTTTGCAAAGCATCAGAAAAATTTTTCAAAAATTTTTCGGAAAAAGTATTGACAAAACCCCCGCTGTTGTGTATAATGTAATAGTCGCCTGACGGTGACGGTTAAAAGTGGGAGTTTAGCTCAGCTGGGAGAGCATCTGCCTTACAAGCAGAGGGTCACAGGTTCGAGCCCTGTAACTCCCACCAATTTTAACCTTCCTACAGAGAGTCTGGCCCGGTAGCTCAGCTGGTTAGAGCGCTAGCCTGTCACGCTAGAGGTCGTGGGT
>JBJERM010000326.1:0-8958 GCA_051882315.1 Ruminiclostridium sp. | reverse complement strand
AGCCGATACCAACTATTAACTGTCAACTGTCAACTTATTATTTCTTTCCCTTTTTCTTCTGCTTCTCCGCCATATATGCGTCCAGCTTCTTCTGAATTTCAATCATGTGGTTACGGCAGGCGGTAATCTCCCCCGTATATTTGTTGAACCACTCAACGTCC
Source organism: Ruminiclostridium sp. (assembly GCA_051882315.1). Classification (GTDB taxonomy): domain Bacteria; phylum Bacillota; class Clostridia; order Oscillospirales; family Ruminococcaceae; genus Ruminiclostridium_E. The sequence continues at coordinate 8,797 of JBJERM010000326.1, read as the reverse complement.
GCCTCGCTTGGCTCCTCCTGCAATAAAATCGCCTGAGTAAGGGCGGACTGTGAACGGGAGCGCTTACGCTCTATTTCCTCGATAGTGGCTCTGCACTTCTTGATTTCCTTCTTGTACTTTCTTTCCTCAAACATAAGGGTGCCTCACTTTCTGTTAATTTCCCAGCTTATCTACCGAAGCTACAATCTCCCGCACCTCGTCGTAGCCCTTGTCAAGGTGTGCGGCAATGTCACGGAACGCCTGCGCTGTTTCGGTAAGCTTATCCTTCATCTGAAGGGGATATTTCACTAAGCAGTAATGTATTTCGTTTATAGCCTTCTGCTGCTCGGCATAGTCCTCCACAAGAAAAACCATTGCTCTTGCGGCGCCCACGTCCGACAGTATCAGATTATAGTAAAGGTCGTAATCCGTCTGCTTTTCGCTGTATTTTTCAATCTCCTCTGCGGCGGCAGTAAGGTTTTTCTCATACTGCTCGATATACACAAGCCTGTTGTATTTCAGCTGGTCGAAATACAGCCCCGCAAAGATAAAGGCGGCAATAATAGCGGCAATAGCAATTGTAATCGCCGTTACCATTTTGGCTTTCATTATCTTTTCCTGATTCACTTTTCTGCCGTCTCCTGTCCGTTTTCTTCTTTTGGTGCAGTCTGTCCTTCCCCGCAGGTTTCCTGATCGTAAAGCTTCTGCTTTTCCCTGTCGATTGCCTCACGGATAAGCCGCTGCTGTTCTTCGGTTTCTTCGGCTTTTTTCGACCTACGCTGTTCCTTCGTTACTTTTGCAATTGTTCTTACCTCGAAAACAGCAACAAAGGTAAGGAGAAGTACTACTGCCACAAAAATAAGCTTTTCGGCAGAAGCAAAGGAGCTTACCCACCGCAGGAATCCGATTTTTCCCTCGTATTTTCCGATAACCGCCTCGGGAGAAACCGCTGTTTCATCTGGGTACTTGTTTGCGTCCCCTTTGGTGATAAAGCCGCTTTCGGTTACGCTCATAATGCGGTGGGTATTGAGCATGCCCTTGATTTCGGCTTCCTCGGAGCGAAAACAGATTATATCTCCCTCTTTCAGCTCCGAAGTATCCGTTTTACGGATAAGGATATAATCTCCCTCACGGATTGAGGGCTCCATACTTCCGGTAACAACCCGTAAAACGCTTACCCCGAAAATCTCTGCAACCTCGCCCCGCACATTGCAGGTCATTATGTAAACTGTCAGCGTGATAAGGGCAAGCAGGACTGCTCCCAATATAATATCGGCAGCAACCTTAAGTTTTTTAACAGCTCTTTTCCTTTGTTCACACATATTTCATCATCAATAGTTTTCTTTCTTTATCCAACGTATGATTTTCGTTATAAAGCTTACGTGGTACTTTCTGAAAATCTCACGCATTTTTTTATCGTAGGCTCTCTGGTCCCAATAAGAACGCTTCGGTGGCATTTCCTTCGGCATAACGTAAACCTTCTTGCGCTTCTTGCCGAACACACGCTTACAGAACCGCTTCAGCTTAAGATAATATGTGGGAGCGTACTTTTCGTAAAGCTTCTGCATTTCTGCCTGCCGCTCTTTTTCAAGCTCTGCCTGCCGTCTTGCCTCTGCTTCTGCGGCGATACGCTCGATAAGCATAGGATTGTCGGAGTCGCCCTCTCTTATAACCTTTCCGTCATGACGGATAAGGGAAACCAAGCGGCGTATTCCCCGGACTGCCATATAAAAGGGATTTCTCGAATACTCTGCGTAAATTTCCTTGAAGCTCTTTCGTTCAAGCTCTGCACGCATGCCCTTAAGCTTCTGGGCACGGACAGCCTCTCTTTCCTCCCGCTCTTTTTGCAGCCGTTCTTTCTCCGCCTGTTCTGCGGCACGGATAGCTTCAAGCCTTCTGCGCTCCTCTGCGATTTCCTTGCTGAGCTCGTTGTTTTCGGCTTCAATTCTTGCTCTTTCCTCAGCCTCCGCCTTTTCACGCTCTATGCGCTCCTTTTCAAGCCGCTCTCTTTCCTCAGCTTCACGCTTCTCACGCTCGATTCTTTCCTTTTCAAGCCGTTCTCTTTCAAGCCGCTCTTCCTCTTCCCGCTGAGCCTTTTCCTCCGCAAGTCTGCGCTCTTCCTCAAGCCTACGCTGTTCTTCAAGTCTGCGCTGTTCCTCTTCAAGCCGCTTTCTTTCTCTTTCCTCGGCTTCAAGCCGCTTTTGCTCCTCGGCTAAGTAGTAGTCGGTTTCTATCTTGATTATCTTGTCAATTTCTTCGCCCAGCTTATCGCTGTCCTCGGGCAGTTCAAGGGTATAGGAATACTCCTCACCGCCCCGCACCCGCTTTTCTCCTGCAAAAGCAAGGTTATAGTCGTCTGTATCCGCCCCGTCAAGCTTGCGGAGTATTCTTGGTGCGGCAGCCTTTGAGGTTCTTTCCTTAAGGATTTCCGCCTGTCGGTCGTTATCCTGGGTAAATGAGCGGAAAAGCAGCAGGTTAAGGGCGGAAATATCGTAAAGGTTCTCGATATAGTCCTGCTCCGGCTTCTGCGCCGTATCTGAAACGCTTATCTCGTAGCCAACCTTATCGTAGCCCTCGATGAACTGCCACAAGACAAGGCACGCCTTAAGGTCAACGTTTTTCATAATTGCGTTGGTACGCATAACAGGCGGTCGGATATAGTTTGCGCCCATCTGCTGACAGAAGGGAGAAGCCTTGAAGCTTTCAACGGTTTTTCGTATCTTCTCTACCCTGTCCCACATGGTTGAGCCGTTATTATCCGTGGCTTCAAGGGAGTCAACCGTTTCTATCTTAAGGCTCAGCTTCATTTTATTACCGCCGCCTGCGTCAAGGCTTGCGTTATACTCCATAGCGAAAACCTCTTCGCTTGCGGAGGCGGCTTTAAGCTTTTCATAGCGCTTGTTTACGAATATGTAAAGCCTGTCGATAAGGGTATTTACGAATTTGTTTTCGTAGGTTAAAAGACTTTCCTCTTTATGAACATTCAGCACCTTTGAGGGGGTGATTTTTCCCGTAACCGGGTCAACGCTCTGTATAAGGTCGGTATGCTGTGCAAGGTGCTTTATTGAGTCGACGGTGATTTTCTTGGACAGGGCAATCGGCACAACCTCTTCCACGTTGACAATCGTCTTACGGGGATTACGCATAACGTTGTCGATATACACAAGTCCTGTTTCAATAGCTTCAACCCAGCTGGGGTCAATATCCTTCTCCATAACCTTTCGGTTAAGGGCAATTGTACTGCGGCTATGAGAAAGCATTGAGCGCATACTGCCGTAGGTTTTATCGCCGCCGAACTTGCCGAGGAAATCCTTGAATTTATTAAACCAATCGCTGTAAAAGCTGCCCAACTTCTCATCACCGCCTTTCTTTCGGGATATAGCCCGTTATTTTGTGAAGACTCGCAGCCTTTTGGGGCTGCCGCCCCAAACCCTGCCAAGCCTTTTGAAAAAGGCTTGAGCGAAAACTTCAGTATTTAAGAGAGAGAAAAGAGAGGGAAAAGAGAGAAGAGAGTGATTAGAAAAGCTTCTGCAATCTCTCCAGATATGCGATTGACTCCTTCATCGAGTTCCTGCCGAAAAGCTTCTGCAAATAGGTGCAGAGGTCTCTCAGCTCGTCTCTCAGCATAGCAAGGTTCAAGGCTTCAAACTTTCTGAAAATCTTTGTCGCAAGCACATAGTCAACGCCGTCCAGCTCCTCGCCGCCGCAGGCAACGTAAACGGGAACAAACAGGTTCATCTGTTTCAGAATACGGTTACCGAAAGCCACTCTCAGCTTTTCGATTACCCAAAGGTCAAGCTGCTGTATCTTTTTCAGGGTGTCCTGACTTATGGGGTACTGGCGGAAAGCGTCGTTAAAGAGGCTGTTTATGTGGCTGAAGCTTAAATTCATAGGCGGAGTATCGGGTGCGTCAAAGGCAATACCCTTAGCGTCAAGGTTAATGGGCTGGGCACGGTCGTAAACCTTATCGGAAATCGCAAAGGTAGAGTCGTCGTTGTTTGCAGTACCGATATACCAGATATTCTGCGGTATTTTCAGCATACCCTTATCCAGCTTTTCCGGGTCGGTGCTCCATACGTTAGGAACAAGGTCAAGCTTCCACTCGTCGGAGTTGGGCATTTCCAGAATTGACAGCATTTCCGCAAAGTAGTACTCAACTCTTGCAATATTCATTTCGTCCAGCAGTATGAAGTTGATGTCGTCGTTATATGATGATGAATAAATTCTCTTTAAAACTTCGGTTTCGTTGAAGTTCTTGGTAAATTCGTTGAAGTAGCCGAAAAGCTCGGTTCTGTCACGCCATGAGGGCTGTACCGAAGCTATTGTGGTATCCCTCTGCAAAAACTTACCGAAGGAGTAGGGCAGCGAGGTTTTACCTGTACCGGAGATACCCTGTAAAACAATAAGCTTGGTGGAAGCCATACCTGCAATAAAAAGACGGATAGTCTTTATGTCGTAGTAAAGATGCATGCGTGAGCAGGCAAAGTTGCGGTAGGTTTCGCAGATTCCCGCAAGGGTAATGCTGTTGTCGTACTCGGGTGGAGTGTAGGTCTTGTAGAAATTGTCCACCTCGATAAGCTTTGAAAAACGTATGTCGTTTGTGTGCACAATGCCGTCTGCGGAGGTAACCATTTCGCCGCCCTCGGCGGGTGGTGCTGCTTCGATACCCTCGGGAGTTCCCTCGCCGATAGCCGGTGGAACGTATCTTGCTCCGCCTGTAGCATAGGCTGCGCCTGTGGGAACGCCTATCTGGGCTACCTTCATAGCCATTATCTCGTCCTTTTCACGGGTAAGCTTAATTACCTGCCGCTGGAGGGTTCCAAGCTCCTCGATAACGTCCTCGTCGCTTACTATGGAATGTCTGAAGCGGATATATTTCCGTATACCCATAATGATAAGGAAGATAACAAGCAGGAAAATCGCCGACACAATGACAATGGACACAATGGACAAAATCCAGCCCACAACCCCGAACTGCTCGGAATGTTCCTTAAATATTTTTATGTAATTCTCGAAATTGAAAATCTGTTTTATTCCCTCAAAAAGCCCTGTAAAAATGGTTGCAAAGCCTTTCAGTATTTCGGAAATGAAAACAAAAAACCATTCTAAAAAGCCGTTCATATCGTCACTCCAAGCTTCGGGCGCTGCCCGTTATTACTCTGCCGTTTCCTCGGTTTTCTCTGTATTATCCGCTATATTTTCGCTGTTTTCTTCTGTAACTTCTGTTTCTTCCTTTGGGGCAGTATCGTCTTCGGCGGGCTTTTCTTCTTCCGGCTGCTCCGCCTTTTTCTTCTGCTCCGCAAGGTATTCTTCGATTGCTCTGCGCTTGATTTCTTCTTCGTCAAGCTGCGGCGCTGCGGGGTGTTTGATTTCTATGATAACCGTGATGAACTTATAAAGCTCGAACAGGAAGAAAAGCGCCAGCGGGATTATTACACAGATACAAAAGCCAAGCTGGGTTCGCAGAAACCCGATAACTCCCCCAAGTGCGGGGACTTTTATGCCTGTCCATTTTCCCACAATATCCGAAGGGTAAACGTCAAGGCTGTCCTTTATGCTGTTGTTGTCGCCCTTTGTGGTAAAGCTTATATTGCCGTTTACTAAATGCACCTCGGTTATACGGTGGGTGTTGATTACCTTATTGCCGTTAATTATCGTCCAGAAGGTAATAACGTCCCCCTCTTTCAGGGCTGCAATATCATCAATTTCTCTGTCGATAATCAGATCCGACTGCACAAAAGTAGGCGCCATAGAATCGGACTCAACGGTAAGGGGGATAAAGCCGAGGAGGTTTGAAATACCGCTTGATTTATCAACCGAAAAAGCGAAAATCGTCATAATAAGGGCAAACACAAGCACGACCCAGGATAATACCGATACAAAACCTTTCAATATCTTTTTCATTCCGCTCTCCTTTATGTATTTTCGATAATCTTGAAGTTCATGCCAAGCTTCATTGTGCCGCCGATTATATCGTCAACGCAGTCCGGATCGTTTCCCTCCAGCCACACAACCACGGTGTACTTATCCTTGCCCCGGGGCTTCAGGCTGTCATTTTTCGTGGTCATTACCACGGTAGAAGCCTCAAATTCCTTATCGCAGTCGCTTTCCTTGCCGCTTCCGTCGGACTTTGTCTTTCCGTAAACGGTTTTCTCGCCGTTTTTGTAGACTGCAATTCTTATCGCCTCGTCAACTCCGTTTGTAACGTTCTCAATCACCATTTCTCCCTTGTATGCAAGGGTATCGTCACCGGAATTTATGAGGTAGAAGGTATAGGCAATATAGTTTCCGCCGTTATGGGCGCCGTTTATCATATCAATATTGTCGGGCAGGTCTTCTCCGCTTATGTTTGTCATATCGTAGAGAATACCCGCATTGAGGGTCGCTATTGAGCGGTCATATTCGGGAGTTTCGGAAAGGGTTAGTCCCTGATTTACCATATCGTACTTATTAACCATAACCGTAAAGCTTCCGAACTTGTCGTAAAAGTATGAAATTGCGTAAGCCGCTGCAACAAGTGCCACAAGAATAATAATAAGAATACTTATTGCTCTTGTTATAACCTTATGCCGCCGCACCTCCCCCGCTGTTCTGCGCAGGGTCAGTATATCCAGAGACTTATTGCGTTCTTCTCCGCCTGCTTTCCCGGACTTCTTAGCCTTTGACTTTCCCTCTGCGGGGCTTTCAGTATCCGGCTGTTCCTCAGCAGGACTTTCAAAGGCAGGCTGTTCTGCGGCTTTTTCTTCGTTTATCGTAAAATCTGCCAAAATAAAATCCCCAATCTATAAAAAATACTAATCCTGATTTCTTCTGCGTACAAAGCGTTCCAGCATAAAGTTTGAGCCACGCTCTCCCGTATTTTCCTCCGCCGTGTAATAGGAACAGCGCAAGTCGTAAAGCGTATCCGCCTTTTCCGCCGAGGGAACTCCCGAGGCTATCGGCTCTGCGCCAAGCTCGCTGAGCGTGGTTATAAGGGAGCGCACACAGTTTTCCGCCTTATCGCCCCTGCCAAGCATAGCGGTAACCTCTTCTTCAAGCATAACATACTCCGGCTCAAGCTCTGACAGCCTGAAAAGCGGGAAATTATCTGCGCCGATACCGCAAACCATAGTGTGAAAGCCCGCTTTGCGAAGCTTTTTCATTGACTCATCGCAGTATCCGTCATCCTCGCCGATTACAAGCGGCGGGATTTCGAGGCAAATCCTGTGGGGGGAAGCGCCTATCTGCTTTGTAAACTCGGTAAGTATTCCTGCGCAGTCTTTTTTGTGCAGGAGTCTTATGGGCATAAAAAGTGAAATCCAGTTAAAGTCAAGCTCCCGCTCGGTAAACTTCTCCGCCGCTTTTACGGTCTGGAGGAGGGCAAGCTTAAAGAGAGAAACGCACCTGTCGCTGCTCTCGATAACGGGCATAAATCTTTCGGGGAGAATAACGCCCGAATCGGGGGAGTTAAGCCTTACTCTCGTCTGAAAAAAGGCAGGCTCCTTTGTGTCGGTTTCGTAAATGGGGCGGTATCTTATTTCGATAGCCCGAACTCCGTCAACGGTAGTTTCCGCTTCCTTGTTTTCTTCCACTTTTTATCACCTCCCGATAGGTATAAAACGGGTAGAAATACCCGATTTTATTATACTACCATTTCCGCCAAAAGTCAACATTTTATCGCATAAAACAGGGCTTTGCGTGAAATTAATTTATTTAATTTATCGTGAGAATTTTTATGCATAATTACGAAATTTTTGCATAAAAAATCCCGCACGGGAGTGCGGGATTTTGGGAAAACAGATTATGTGGTTATGGGGTTGTAGGTGTATCAAACTCTCCAAGTGAGAAAGCAAGGTTGATGTTCCAAGACTGACCTGCTTTTTCGTCATAGCAGAACTTGCTCTCGCCCTCAAGCCAAACACGGACTGTAAAGTCAAGGTGACCGTATGCACCTGGGGTTGTGGCATAAGGAATTGTAAGACCGGAATCCACACCGGTAGAATTTGTATATTCCGTACTTGTATCAGAAGCAAAGACAGCGCCGGTTTGACCGGATTTAAGTAATGCTACAGCAGCTTTCGTACCGTTGCCGTTTGCATCTATATTTGAAACAGCGCCTGCTTCGTAATAAGTATTGTCAGCTCCGAGTATTACAGTAGAATTGTCGCCTTTTATGAAAGCTACGCGAACAGCATTAAATAAGTCTTTTCCTTCTGCATCCCCTGCGTTGTCTATAGTCATTTTGTAATAGATAGCACCTTCACCGCTTTCTGCGGATTTTGATGTACGGATATGAACGGGAATATCAATATAATATCCGGTCGTATCATTTGTGGCAACTGTTGCATTACCAGTATTCAGCGCAGTTTGCGTAACAATAAAACCTGAATCGGTAGTTGCAGCATCTACGCTCTTGAAGGTACTTGCAACCTTTCCGCCATCGCTTGCGTTTGTTGCGTCAAAAAAAGTTTTTCCGTCAACGGAAGACGAAGGCTTTATCTTTCCGAAGCTCGTATAATAATTTCCTACTACAACAGCACTTTTCCAGCTATCTGATTTAGTATCAGAAGGTGCAGTGCCGTTTGTAGGAAAAGTTAATGTTGTACCATCAACCTCTGCCAACGCAATCTCAATACCCTCACCCACAGTCGCCGTCATATTAAGTCCTGTCATCTTAACTTCCTTATTCATAGTAAACCACGCATAAGTAGCTGTAGAAAGCATAACCGCCGAGGTTGCGAGCATAGCAACAGCGGGAATAAGCTTCTTAAGAGCAGAATTTTTTCTTTTTTCCGATTTCATATTCATCTTCCTTTCATAATTCTAAGCGAAGATTTAT
>JBJERM010000325.1:0-8987 GCA_051882315.1 Ruminiclostridium sp. | reverse complement strand
TCAGGCTGTCGATAAACCACCATCTGCGTCGTCAACCGCATAACGGCAGGCACAAAGCCTAGCCGTTATGCGGTTTCCTAGCATCTGGCGGCTTCTCGGCAGCCTGAGAATTGACTTTTTCTACAAGCTGAAATAATCCTTATTTTACTAATATTTAATACCATTTTCGCAGAATTAACACTTTCACGTTGTAGTATAATATTGTAAAAAGGCATACAGCGTGAAAGGAAAGAACATGAACGACCCTTATGCGGTTCTCGGAGTATCAAAAAACGCTACGGAAGCGGAAATTACAAAGGCTTACCGTGCTCTTGCAAGAAAATATCATCCCGACCTAAACCCCGGCGACAAAACCGCCGAGACAAAAATGAAGGAGATAAACGCTGCCTACGAGCAGATAAAGAATATGCAGGCAAATGGCGAAAGCTATTCTGCAAACGGGGGTACAAGCACCCAGAGAGCCTCCGAGCCATTCGGAAGCGGCGGCTACGATTTCAGGCGCACCTATTACTACTACGATTTTTCCGACCCCGAGGAAGAAAACCGCAGGCGCAGACAGACCTTCAGAACCTTCAATCCTTTCAGAATTTTCTTCAGAATTACTTTATTCATACTGATAATACGGCTTATTTCCTCCCTGATTTTCGGCGGTATTGCAGGTCTTTTCGGCGGCTACCGCAGCAGATACTACGAGGACAGCCGACCCCAGTACAGTTACAGCTATGAGGAGGGACAGAATACATGAAAATCCGCTATTTTCAGAAATTCAGAAGAATGATGAGCATAATTTATCTTTACGCCGCAAGGCTTATAATCCCCTCGCCCACCAAAAGGATAAGCACACAAAGGCGCAAGGAGCTGCCGATGAAGGATAAGCCCGAGATTATCAGATAATGCTTACAGATATAAATGAACAGAAGGAAGGTTGTTTTATGAAATTCAGAGAAAAGGCTGCCGCATTTATGAACGGCAGATATGGTCCGGACCAGCTGTTTACAGCGCTTACATGGTTTTGTATGCTGCTGATTACGGTAAATATCTTTGTCCGCTCTCCTGTTTTGTGGATACTTGAAGCAGCTGTGCTGATTTTCTCAATGTACCGCTGTTTTTCAAGAAATTACACAAAGCGCAGAGAGGAAAATGCAAAATATCTTACCCTTATCGGCAAAATCAAAAGCTTCTTTTCTCTCAGAAAAAGAATGTTTGCAGAACGTAAGACCCACGCTTACCGCAAATGCCCTTCCTGCAAGAAAATATTAAGACTTCCCAAAAAGAAAGGCAGTCATACCGTTTGCTGTCCTTGCTGTAAAACGGATTTTAACTGTAAGATATAAACTTAGCGCCCCGCTTATTGAACAAGCGGGGCGCTTATTTTATCAGAACATCTGCGGAGCGTAATGTTTATTCGCCTTCCGGCGCTTCGGGCAAAGCACACAGGTCAGAACTGTCCTCCAATTCTTTGGAATCCGTTGCTTCGGTTACAATATCGGTGGTATCTGAGATTACCTCGTCAAAGCTTACCTTTTCCATCAACGTATTCGTACTGAAATATACCGTTCCCTCGTCGTCGATATAAAGCGAATTTATCTTCGGCTCAACGTCAAGCTTCTTAATCTCCTCGCCTGCCCTGTTCAGAATCCTTATAGTATCCTCTTCGGCATTATGCGCAACCGCCGCAATATAATTTCCATTAGGAGAAATTGTTGTATAGGGCGCTTCGTATATGGAGATAAAACCGAGAGGCTCAATATTTCCGTTAAGGTCCATTATCGCCGCACCCGGTCCCATATAGGGCGGCGTAAGCAGGAAGCCGCTATCAAAGGGAGTTATCCTGCCCGTCAGAAAATCATTGTAGATTACCTCGCCTGTTGCTATGTCGGCAACGCCTGTAATCTTAGTATCTGAAGCAGTATTCTTTCCGTAAAAGGCAATAGTCGAACCGTCCGCTGAGAATTTGAAATTATAATCAATATATATGCCGCTTTCAATACCTATGCGGGCATATTCAGAAACTCCGTTATCTATTGAATATACGACTATATCAAAGCAGGATTTATCATCAGAAGAAGAGAAATTCTCCTCCAGTCCTGCCAAAAACTTTCCGTCGGGTGATATTGCACACATGGATTTAATTTCACTATCGCTGCATTTATATAGTAACTCAAAATCACGGTTATAAACACAAAGCTCATTCTGAGTTCCCGTAAATCCTGCGACAGCAACCCCGTTATCAAGCATAACAACCACACTGTTTTCAGCCAACTCAAGCTTTTTATCGTCATCACCATACAGGTATTTGCCGATTATCGAATAAACCTCGCCGTCGGAATTAATTCCTGCCCATTGACCGGTCGTAAAGCCCTCTAAGCGGTACTGAACGGGACTGTTGCCTGTTCTTACATGGTTTTCTGAATCGGAAGTGGTTGCTTCATCAAGAGTAAATGCGTTTGTAAATGCGGTATTGCTCACCTTATCAACGCAGGTATAGAAAACTCGTCCGCTGTTGGTTATATACGCTTTTTCTCCGCTTGTGTTATCTGCTTCAACAACCCTTATAAGGCTCATATCCTCCGAATCGTAAACGCTCATTACAGAGCTTGTAAAATCCATAAGCCCGTAATCAAATTTCTGCTCGGTAATAAGGATATACTTTCCGTTCTGAGAACTTGTTCCGCTCCAGTTTCTTCCCGCAAAAGGAAGTTCTTCGCTATTTACGGTAAGCTCTTTTACCGTCACATTACCCTTTGCGTCTATGATTACTGCCTCGGGCTTATCGGTAAATACTATAAGTCCGTCGTCAAAATCGCTGCATGCACCCATAACAATATCAAGAGGTTTTAATTCGCCTGTATTTATTAAATCACATAATATTGCGTCGTTTCCGCAGGAGAGAATAAGCTTTCCTTCCGAGGATACAAAGCTTATTCTGTTGTAATAGCCGACTTCGGCAAGATAGCTTTCTGTAAGTCCTAAGCTTTTTATTTTTTCGCCGCTCTGCCCGTCAAAAAGCGTAATTAAACATTCATTCTCGTTTTCGCCAATCAGCGTTGTTACAGCCGCATATTTTCCGTTCCGGCTAAGCTTTATCATTTCGGGATTGCTGCATTCAATTACAAACTCCCGCACCTTCTCGAAGCTATCGGCGCTGTATATCCGTACAATAAGCCCGCTTTCGGTTCTTTCTGCGAAGTACAGTCCATCATCAACAACGCCTGCAAAATCCTGATTTAAAAAGCCGTATTCGGTTGTAATGTCAATGAAATAATCGAAGTCCTCCAGTGCTGTAACAGCGCCGTTTTCCGAATAAGCAAGGATTTTTTTCAGGGTATCGTCATAGGCATAAACATTCCCGTTTCCGTCCTCCCCAAGCCAGCTTGCTCTGAAATCGGCAGGCTCGTTTATCCATTCGGGATTATCAACAAGCATTGTGGTTGTTACGACTGCAACATTCTGCGGCTCCGTAGTTGATACCGCCCCGGGGTTATCAGGCGGCAGAGTGATTTCAATGCCGTTAATAACGCCGTTGTAGCTTGCCGCAATTCCGCCTACCGTTATAAGTGCGGCTGCGGCTGCCGTAGCGCCGGTAATGCCCCAGAAAAGACCCTTCTTACTCTTCTTCTCTTCCCTTTTCAGGGTTATAAACTCCGCCTTTTGGACATTATCGCTTTTCCCGTAAAGCCGAAGGGTTGATTCTTCAATCAGCTTTTCGTCAATTCCGCTGAGCGCCTCCTCCAGCGGATTTTTCCTTTCATTCATAGATTTACTCCCCTTTCCGTCAGGTATGTCTTAAGCTGTCCCCTTATCCGGTACAGCCTCGCCCTTACCGCCTCGCCGCTTAGCCCCGTTCTTTCTGCGATTTCGCCGCAGCCCATACCGTAGTAGTAGCGGGCTATGAACAAATCCCTGTTTTTACTGCCGATTTCCTTTAAAAAGCCGTTTATGTGGGCAGTAAGGCTTTCAGCCTCGATACCGCTTTCTACGCTGCTTTTGTCGGAGATTATCTCGGAAAGCTCATCAAAGCTTTCAGTATGTACTTCCCTTCGCTTGCAGGTATCAAAAGCGGTATTTCTTACAGCAGCACAGAGATAGCCGCAGAGGGAGGCGGGATTTTTGGGCGGTATTGCATTCCATAGCTTATAATATGCGGTGTTCACGCACTCCTCGGCGTCCTCCTCGCTTCCTAAAATCTCTCGGGCGATTTTCCTGCATAATCTGCCGTACTTGCCCTCAATTTCAGAAAGCGCTTCCTCCGAGCGGCTGTTGAACAATTCTATGATTCCGGAATCATTCACTTTAAATCCCCTCCTTTCACCTCATATAACGACTTTTTTACGGGCTTGTGACGTTTTTTCGGAAAGTTTTGCAAAAAATTTCTCCCGAAACGGAAAACCGCTTCGGGAGCTGATGTTTTAATAAATCTGCTTTTACTTGCCCCGTACAACAACAACGATATTGCCAAAGGAGAAGTTAAGCTCGATAGCAACGCCGCCTGCAAGAGAAATTTCTCCGCCGTGTTCGGGAGTCTGGGGAGTAAGGTCAAGCTCGATATTCTTCTCGTTGGAGATATTTACGGAGAAAAGACCGTTCTGGAGGTTAAGAAACTCGCCAACGCAGGCTTCCGCAAACTCATCGGGAGCGGTAACTTCCTCTCCTGCATAACGGGAAGCAAGACCGATAAACGCCTTTTCTTCGCCGCAGATTGCTGTATAAGCAGCAATTTCGCCCTTGATTTCCTGTGAAACCGCATAGGAGGGCTTTACGCAGTCAAGCACAATGCGCTTACCGATTACGAAATCATCGCCCACAAATCTGATAAGGTTCTTTACGAGAAGCAGGAGATACTCAACGTAAATATCCTTCTTATCGGAGTTTTCAAGATCCAGTACTGCAACAAAATCGGCTGCAAGCTTGCTGTCGTCGGTATTCTCGTCCGCAAAGGAAGCGCTTGCCTTGTAGCCCGAAAGAGCCTCCTCAAACTGCTTGTTTGTGAGATAGCCAAGGTCGATGAGGGTCTGTCCGAGAACGATATTTGCGGTTTTCTGACGGGCGAGAAGCTCGTCAACCTGCTCGGAAGTAAGAAATCCCATACCTACCGCAATATCGCCGATACGCTTATCAACACGGCGCTGTTCCTCGTGAACCTGCTCTACCTGCTCGGCGGTCATATATCCTGCGTCAATTGCGAGAGCGCCAAGCTTCGCCCTTGTTCCGTTCTTTGCTTCGAGAGCCGCGCGGAGCTGTTCTCCCGTAATAATGCCTTTATTTAAAAGATAATGTCCGAATAGCTGTGTAAACATAATTTACCTCTCAATTCTTTTCCTTAAGCACCTTGTTGATGATTTTTTCCGCTTCCTCAGCATTTACGGGCTTCTGCATAAACTCGTAAGCGCCAGCCTTTACAGCGGCGATAAGATTGCTCTGGGTACCGATTGTGGAAACCATAACAACCTTTGCGTTTTTGTCGTATTCCTTGATGTCAACAAGAGCTTCAAGTCCTGTCTTTCCGGGCATTACTATGTCCATAAAAACGATGTCGGGCTGGTTGGTTTTATAGGCTTCAACAGCCTCTTCGCCGTTGCTTGCATTGAAAATTGCTGCGATGCCAAGCTTCGTTAAAATATCCGCAAGCTTTTTTCTGACAAGCATAGAATCGTCGCAGATTAATACTTTCATTTCAGAAATTGTCATTGTAGTTTTCCTTTCTTTTTATATTCTTAGTAAGTATTCCCTTACTTTATTTCCTCAAGAACCGCAAGCGCCTTTACACCTGCGCCAACGTGACAGGCGATACTGATAGGCAGTCTGAACATCTGAATGTTCTTGTCGCCGAAGAAATTCCGGACGATTTCAAGCCATTCAACAGCGGACTCGTAGTCTCCCGAATATGCAACATCAATGTGAACAGGCTTTCCTGCAAAACGCTCTTCTAAATCCTTTTTGGCAGCAGCAAGCATAACCTTCTGAGCATTTGCCATTCCTCTTGCCTTAGAAAAAGCGTCAAGCTTTTCGCCCTGAATCTGTAAAACGGGCTTTAAGCCGAGGATTGAAGCGAGGGCAGCGCCTGCGGCGGTTACTCTTCCGCTTTTCTTTAAAAGCTCAAGGGTGTTTACAGCAAGATAAATACTTGCATTAAAGGCTGTTTCCTCTAATTTCTTGCAGATTTCCTCAGCGGAAAAGCCCTGCTTTGCAAGAAATAACGCGTCAAGAGCGGACTGGCGCTGGGAAATTGAAATACGCTTGTTGTCTGCAACCCATACCTTTCCGTTATAGTCTGCGGAAAGGGCTTTTGCGGTTGCGCAGGAGCTGCTTAACGCAGAGGACATGGGGATATGTATAATTTCGTCGTATTCTTCAAGTACCTTGTCCCAGAGAGAAGTCAATGCGTCGGGGGCGGGCTGTGATGTGGAAACATCAGCACCCTCTGCAAGCATTTCAAAAAAATGCTCGTAGGTGCAATCAATACCGTCCATATACTGCTTTCCGTCTACTATAAAGGGCATAGGCAGAAGGAAAATTCCAAGCTGCTCCGCCTCTTCGTTGGTCATACTGCTGTTTGTGTCTGTGATTACGGCAACTTTGCTCATACAATTCGTCCTTTCGGTAAATTATCCATATTATTGGTATATTATATCATAAAATCATAGATAAGTCAAATACAAAATAGAATTTTTGACAAATATCTGCAAAAAGTGTACAAAAAATATAAGGCGGTACATATCCGCCGGTATAAATGCTTTCACATCTTACCGACGGCTGTACCGCCTTGCCTTTCGGGTTAATCACTCCGGGCTGAACAAAAGGCTATATCGCCACTGTCCTTCCGAACCGTTAAGCTCCGAAAAGTGATTACTTTGCGTAGTATTCAACGAGATTTACTAAATCGTCGTACTTCTTCTTGCTGTTTTCAACAGCGATATTGAAGAGCTTTTCAGCTCTCTCAGGATTAGCTCTCATGAGGGAGTTGTAACGAACTTCTCTCATCATGAATGCCTTGTAGTCGCCTGTGGGAGCCTTGCTGTCGAGAGAGAAGGGATTTGTTCCCTCGGGAGCAGCGGGGTTGAATCTGAACAGGTGCCAGTAGCCAGCCTGAACAGCTTCCTTTTCTACCTGCTGAGCGATTGTAAGGCCGCCCTTGATACCGTGGTTGATACAAGGAGCGTAAGCGATTACGAGGGAAGGACCGTCGTAAGCTTCAGCTTCTGCAATTGCCTTGATGCACTGGTTCATATCTGCACCCATAGCAATCTGAGCAACATATACATAGCCATACTTCATAGCGATACCAGCAAGGTCTTTCTTCTTAACAGCCTTACCGGCAGCAGCGAACTGTGCAACAGCACCGATGTTGGTAGCCTTGGAAGCCTGACCGCCTGTGTTGGAGTAAACTTCGGTATCGAATACGAATACGTTTACGTTCTTACCGCTTGCGAGAACG
The DNA here is from genome assembly GCA_051882315.1 of Ruminiclostridium sp. GTDB lineage: Bacteria > Bacillota > Clostridia > Oscillospirales > Ruminococcaceae > Ruminiclostridium_E. The sequence goes on along the minus strand of JBJERM010000325.1, from coordinate 1,552 downwards.
TGGTCAACACCGCCGTAGCCGATGTCGTATGCCCAGCCGTCGCCGCCGAATATCCAGTTGGACTTCTTGGAGAGGTAGTTCTTGAGCTTGAGAACGTCAGCCTTTTCGGGTGTTGTGCAGTCGCATGCTTCAAGAGCCTTAACAAGCTCTGTTGTAGCAGCAAGGTTAGCAGCGCCGTCGTTTACTGTATCAAAGTACTTAGCGATAAGCTCCTTAACCTCGGGCTTTTCAGCCTTTTCAGCAAGAGCCTTGAGGCTTTCCTGTGCTCTGCCGCGGAGTGTATCCTGAGCTAAGAACATACCGAGACCGAATTCTGCGTTATCCTCGAAGAGGGAGTTGCCCCAAGCGGGACCTCTGCCTGCCTTGTTGGTTGTGTAAGGAGTTGAAGGTGCGGAACCGCCCCAGATAGAGGAGCAGCCTGTTGCGTTGGCAATGTACATTCTGTCGCCGAAGAGCTGTGTGATAAGCTTTGCGTAAGGAGTTTCACCGCAGCCTGCGCATGCGCCGGAGAATTCGAGGAGAGGCTGCTTGAACTGTGAGCCCTTAACAGTAGTATCCTTGAACTTCTCGTGAACCTCGGGCTTATCAGAGGTCTTGATAGCGTAGTCAAAGTTAGCCTGTTCGCCAAGCTGAGAATCGAGACCCTTCATAACGAGAGCCTTGTTCTTAGCGGGACAAACGTTAGCGCAAACGCCGCAGCCTGTACAGTCAAGAACAGAAATACCCATAGCGAACTTAAGTCCGGGAAGACCGGTAGCGTCCTTCATCTTCATGCCCTCGGGAGCAGCAGCTGCCTCGTCTGCATTAAGAGCAAAGGGACGGATAACTGCGTGAGGACATACCATTGAACAGAAGTTACACTGGATACAGTTCTCGGGAATCCACTGGGGAACGTCAACTGCGATACCACGCTTTTCAAATGCAGCAGAGCCCTGGGGGAAGGTACCGTCTGCCATATCAACGAAGGTGGATACGGGGAGCTGGTCGCCTCTCTGTGCGTTTACGGGAATCTGAATATTGTTGATGTAGTCAACAAGCTTCTTGTTGTCGCCTGTAGCCTTATGTACAGGGAGAGAGCCTTCTGCGTCTGCCCAAGAAGCGGGAACGTCAACCTTGATAACCTCGCCTGCGCCCTTTTCGATTGCAGCGTAGTTCATGTTAACGATGTCCTCGCCCTTCTTAGCAAAGGACTTGTATGCAGCCTTCTTCATGTACTCGATTGCGTCAGCAGCGGGAATGATGTTGGCAATAGAGAAGAACGCAGACTGTAAAACAGTGTTTGTCTTGTTGCCGAGACCGATTTCCTTAGCTACCTTGATAGCATTGATGATGTAGAAGTTGATGTTGTTCTTAGCGATGTAAGCCTTTACGGGTGCAGGAAGCTTTTCGTCAAGCTCGTCAACAGACCACTGGCAGTTGAGAAGGAATGAACCGCCGGGAATTACGTCCTGTACCATATCATACTTGTCGATGTAAGAGGGGTTGTGGCAGGCAACGAAGTTTGCCTTGTTTACAAAGTATGTGGACTTGATAGGAGACTTACCGAAACGTA
>JBJERM010000324.1:0-2665 GCA_051882315.1 Ruminiclostridium sp. | reverse complement strand
AAGCAAAAAAGAATTTCTTGAAAAGATAGAGCGAATAATACCATTTGACGAGTGGGTAGAGATAATCAGACCGTGCTATTACAAAGGGGAGCATGGAAACAAGCCCTACGAACTTGAACTGATGCTTCGTATATATCTTCTTCAGAATCTTTATGACCTCTCGGATATGAAAGTAATGAACGAGGTAATAGATAGCCGTGCGTTTTCCGATTTCTGCGGAATAGATTCGCCCAATCAGGTTCCGGACGGAGATACTATCGGAAGATTTCGAAATATCCTTGTAGAGAATGGATTGCAAGAAAAGTTATTTAATCAGGTAATAGATATTCTCAGCAGAAAAGGATTGATACTAAAGCGTGGAACAATAGTGGATTCCACTCTTATTGCTGCGCCATCTTCTACAAAAAACAAGGATAAAAAGCGTGATGAGGACGCCAATTCCGTTAAGAAAGGAAATCAGTGGCATTTTGGATACAAAGCTCATATCGGAGTGGATAAAGACAGCGGACTTGCACATCATCTGAAAGTGACCGGTGCGAATGAACACGACGTAACAGTCGCAGCTGAACTTCTTCACGGCGAAGAAAAAGAGGTCTACGGTGACAGCGGATATATCGGTGCGGAAAAGCGAGAGAACGCAGTTGTTAAAAACAACAATGGCAAAAAAATCAAGTACAAGATAAACAGAAGACCCTCATCAATTAAAAAACTTTCAAAAAGCGGACAATATGCTGCAAAGAAAGCAGAGCATAAAAAGTCATCGGTCAGAGCAAAGGTTGAACATGTTTTTGCAGTCATAAAAAGGCTGTTCGGGTATCGAAAAACACGATACCGAGGTCTGCGAAAACAGACCGCCAAATTGAATATTATGTTTGCACTCGCAAACCTTTATCTGGCTGACAGAAAATCTCTGTCGGCTTGATAAAGTGCGCCTGCAAGCAGGTTTTCAAAAGCAGTATGCTTATTATGGAACTTTATTCGGTTAACTTGATTTACGAGAATTTGTGGGTGGCATTGTGCGGTGTTGCCTTTATTATATTTTGGTGCTTGGATTGTGTCAAGATTTATTATACTACATCATACCACTTATTATTATATTGTAAAAGCTGTTAATTTTGCCTATAACTAATATAGAGAGTGCTATCGCTTTTGTCGGTAGCACTCTTGTCGTATATGGCTGCTTTTTACGTGAGTCCTTTTGGGAGGTTTACAGTTGTCTGAACATTTTCGTGACCGAGCCTCTCGGCTATCAGAAGCGGCGAGAAACCCATTTCTATCAGTAAACTTGCGTGGCTATGCCGAATATCGTGTACTCGTATTCTCTTCGCTCCCGCCGCCTTAGTCTGTCTTATTATTCTGACATTTTTCTTCTGCTACAGCCCTTGGTTCGTAAAACGAGTGGATATGAAGATTTTCAAATGCATGTGCATTGTTGCGATGGTTCATGTAATCATGGATATGGTGACGGTAAACTCCGATAAAGTCTCTTATGAAATAAACCTGTTCCTGCACCTTATTTTCATTTACTCGGCGGTTCTTTACTGCCTTATATTCCTTTCATACACGATGGACTGGGTAACTGATAAGGCAATGTATGACTGTTTGTTCAGCAATCTTTCTGATTTATGTTATTGCAGGACCGTTCCTGGGTATAGAAATCCTTGAAGGCTACGGTACACGTTATAGCTGCGGCATGGGGATTAATGTGGGATATGTCCTTGCCTACGACCTTGCGCTTATCAGTATCTTCCTGCTGATAAAGAACCACCGAAAGCTTGACAAGGTTGTTTTCAACTCGCTTATCCCCTGTCAATTGCCTTTATGTCTGCAATTACTCTTCAGATTTTCATACCTGAATTACTGTTCACAGGCGCAGGCGTTACAATTATCACCATCGGCATATTCTTTGCATTGGAAAATCCGTCAAGGGTTTATGCAAAAAAGCGTACACCGATGTTGATACGGGAGAGAAAAAACCGTGCCTGCTTTGAAGAGGATTTTCAGAAATATAAATCCCGCATAGAAAATATGACCGACGAAGCTTTTCAGATTGGGATTATCGTGTGCGACCTTAACGGGCTCAAGCACACAAACGATACCTATGAACACACCGTAGGCGACAGAATGATAGCTGCTGCCGCAGCAATCCTGCGTGATGAATTGAAGTCGGCAAAAGAAATATATCGTACAGGCGGCGATGAATTTGTTGCTATATACGTCGGCGACGACTGCCGGCATATAGCAGAGGACATCTGGCGTGTATAGGAAGCCTGCATAAGCGAAAGCGAAAAGTATGATTTCCCCTTGAGTATTGCCATGGGCTTGCCACGACAGAGGCAAGCCGCAATTTAACAAAGGTGCATGAGCAGGCAGACGTGAATATGTATAAACGTAAAATGCAGATGAAAAAAGAAAATCCTACCATTGTAAGAGCATAAGGACAACCTCTAAAAACGCAAATTCCTACTTTAAGCCAATATATTCCATTGAAAACTACTGCATATCTATACGCTACTTTTCAATAGAGCATTTTTAATTACATCATCCCCTTTATTACGACATATTTCGACACGCCTCCTTTGATATAATGAAGCTATAATCAGGCTTCGTAATTCAAAGGAGGTTTTTATGAAGAAGAGATGTCTGTTATTAAGCATATTAATGG
>JBJERM010000323.1:0-9046 GCA_051882315.1 Ruminiclostridium sp. | reverse complement strand
TGAGAATTTGAGAAGAATAATTATCGGCGGAACTCATAGCGGCTGCGGAAAAACTACCGTAACCTGCGGGATTTTGCAGGCGCTTTGCAACCGCAAAATGAGGGTTGCTTCATTCAAATGCGGTCCCGACTATATCGACCCTATGTTTCACGAAAAAATTATCGGAACAAGCGCCCATAATCTGGACAGCTTTTTTTGCGATGATAACACGCTGAAACAGCTGCTTTACGAAAACGGGAGCGCCGCCGATATTTCGGTAATCGAGGGCGTTATGGGATTTTACGACGGTGCGGCAGGAAGAGGCTCGGCGGCTTCTGTTTCTATTGTTACTGATACTCCCGCAATCGTTGTAATTGACTGCGGCGGTATGAGCGAGTCAATCGGCGCTGTGATGAAGGGTTTTCTTTCCTACCGAAAAAACAACATAATCGGCTTTATTTTCAATCGCCTGCCCGAAAAGCTTGCACCTATGGCAAGAGAACTTTGCAGGGAGCTGAAAACAGAGTATTTCGGCTTTCTGCCTGAAAATAAAATAAGGCTTGAAAGCCGTCATCTGGGGCTTGTTACAGCTGATGAAATCGCCGATATAAAGGATAAAATGCAGCAGCTTGCAAGCCTTGCGGAAAAGCATATTCTGCTTGATAAAATCGTTGAATTTTCACAGCGGAATTTCCCCGATTTTACGCCTGTAATATATAAAAAGTACAGCTTTAAAAGACCGCCGGTGATTGCAGTTGCGAAGGATAAAGCGTTCTGTTTTATCTACTCGGATAACATAAATCTGCTTGAAAAAATGGGCTGTGAAATACGATATTTTTCGCCCCTTGAGGACAAAAAAATACCTGCCGCAGACGGGCTTATTCTTTGCGGCGGCTATCCCGAAATTTACGCAGAAAAGCTATCGGAAAACAAGTCAATGCTCAGCGATATTCGTGATAAAATTGAGGGCGGACTTCCGACAATCGCAGAATGCGGCGGCTTTATGTACCTGCATAAGGAGCTGGAGGACGGGCAGGGAAATTCTTACGAAATGGCGGGTGTAATCGAGGGAAAAGCCTATAAGACAGAGCGGCTTCAGCGCTTCGGATATACATATCTTATTGCAGAAAATGACAACCTGATCTCCCGCTGCGGAGAAGCCTTTCCCGCCCACGAGTTTCACTATTGGAACAGCACAAGCTGCGGGGCTGATATGACTGCAAAAAAGACCGACGGCAGAGAGTGGAAATGCTGTCACTGCACCGAAAATTTGTATGCGGGCTTTCCACATTTGTACTTTTATGCGAACCCGAAAATAGCAGAAAGCTTTGTGTGCAGGTGCATGGAATATGGAGGTATTTATGAAGAGAATTGAAAGAATAACAGCGGCGGACGAAAGCGCCCGCATAAGGTCAAATGAGCGCTGGAACAGCGTTGCAAAGCCCCTTCGAAGCCTTGGATTGCTTGAAAATGCGGTTGAGAAAATTGCCGCTATAACAGGCAGCGAAAATGTTGATATAGGCAAGCGGGCAGTTGTGGTTATGTGTGCTGATAACGGGGTTGTATGCGAGGGAGTAACCCAGTCCGACAGCAGCGTTACCGCAATTTGCGCAAAGGCGATAGCCGAGGGAACTTCAAACATAAACCGAATGGCGCAGAGCTTCGGTGCAGAGGTTTTCGCTGTTGACATCGGGATAAATCGTGATGCGGAGTGTGAACGCCTGCTCAAAAGAAAAATATCCTACGGAACGGAAAATATCGCCGCAGGTCCCGCTATGACTTTATCTCAGGCTAAGCAGGCAATTATTGTCGGAATGGACATAGTTCGAGACCTGAAAAATTCGGGCGTAAAAATCATTGTGACGGGCGAAATGGGAATCGGAAATACCACCACCGCCTCCGCCCTTTCTGCGGTTCTCCTCGACCTGCCGCCAAAAAGCATTACGGGCAGGGGAGCGGGCTTAAGCAGTACTGCACTTAAACGAAAAATAGAGGTAGTAGAACAGGCGATTGCGGTCAACAAGCCCGATAAAAGCAAGCCAATTGAGCTGCTGGCAAAGCTTGGCGGCTACGATATTGCGGGTATGACCGGAATTTTTCTTGGCGGCGCATTTTATCACATTCCCGTTGTAATTGACGGCGTTATTTCGGGTGCGGCGGCGGTAATTGCCGGCCTTATCAATCCTCTTTCAGCGCAGTATATGCTTGCAAGCCACGTTTCGGGTGAGCCTGCGGGAAAGCTCTTGCTTGAAAAAATCGGCTTGAAGCCGCTTATTACTGCGGAAATGCGGCTTGGCGAGGGCACGGGCGGAGTGCTGCTTCTGCCACTTCTTGACGGTGCGCTTTCGGTTTACAATCACGCTCACCGTTTTGATGAACTTGAAATGGAAAGGTATGTGGAGTTGAAATGACGACATTGATAACAGGCGGCTCAAAGTGCGGAAAATCAAGCTATGCAGAGAAAATTCTTGATAATTTTTGCGGCAGAAAGCTGTATATCGCAACTATGATTCCATTCGGAGAAGAAGCTCATACAGCAATTGAACGGCATAGAAAAATCCGTGCAGGAAAGGGCTTTGAAACCGTTGAAAAATATACCGATATTGATGAAATAGTTCTGCCAAAAAACTGCGCAGTTCTGCTTGAATGTATGGCAAATTTATGTGCAAATGAAATGTTCCGAAACGAAAAAATAACCGACCCGACGGATAAAATTATTAACGGAATTAAAGCTCTTGGCAGGAAAGCAAAACAGCTTGTAATTGTAACCAATAACGTGGGCTGTGACGGGATAAAATACGATAGCGGAACAATGGAATACATAAAAATTCTCGGAAAAATCAACTGCGGTCTGGCGAAAATTTCGGATAACGTTATCGAGTGCGTGTACGGAATACCCTTGCCGCTGAAAGGAGAACTGCTGTGATACTGAAATCCCTTGCAAGTGCATTTCTGATGTATTCAAGAATACCCGTTCCTGCGGTGGAATGGAAAGAGGAAAACAGGCGTTACGCTCTATGCTTTTTCCCTCTCGTCGGCGTTGTTATCGGCGGATTGTTCCTGCTGTGGCGGTATGTCTGCGGACTGCTTGATTTTGGTGCAGTCCTGACAGGGGCAGTGTCCGTAATAATCCCCATAATTGTTACAGGCGGCATACACCTTGACGGCTTCTGCGACGTTATCGACGCAAAGTCCTCTTATGCGGACAAGGCTAAAAGGCTTGAAATAATGTCCGACCCCCACATCGGCTCCTTTGCCGCAATTTATCTTGGTGCATATCTTCTGCTCCAGACCGCAGTTATGAGCGAGATAAAAAGTCTTGAATCTGCGGCGGTAATTGCACTTGGTTTTGTGCTGTCAAGGTCGCTCAGCGGTATAGCTGCGGTGTGCTTTAGAAGCGCAAAAACCGGTGGAGCTTTGCAGAGCTTTGTGCGTCCTGCTCACAAAAAAATTACCCTGTCAGTTTTGATTATTGTGACGATTATCGTCAGCGCTTCAATGGCTTATTTAAGCCCTTTTTCGGGCATTCCTGCGGTGCTTGTAGCCTTGCTTTGCATTTTATATTACCGAAATTCCGCATACAGGAATTTTGGCGGAATTACCGGAGATACGGCAGGCTGGTTTTTGCAGATTACCGAGCTTGCGATACCGGCGTTGGCGCTTGCAGGAGAAAAATTAGCGGAGGTGTTTTGATATGATTTTAGTAACAGGAGGCGCTTTTCAGGGCAAAACCGATTTTGTAAAATCTCGCTTTTTGTGCAGTATGATTGACGGGGAAAACTGCGATTTTAACAGCGTTTTTTTCGCCGAATGTGTAAATAATTATCACCTGCTTGTAAAAAGGCTGATTGAGCGGGGTGAAAATCCAATTGCCTTTACCGAAAGGCTTTGCAGAGAAAATCCCCACGTTATTGTGATAATGAACGAGATAGGCGGTGGCATTGTTCCGATTGAAAAAGAGGACAGAATATGGCGTGAGCAGACGGGAAAAGCAGGCTGTATCATAGCGGCTTTTTCGGACATAGTTGTGCGGCTTTGCTGCGGAATACCAACGGTAATCAAGGGGGAACTGGTTTGAAAATTATCTTTATAAGGCATGGAAAAACAGCGGGAAATTCCGAAAAAAGATATATCGGAAAAACAGACGAGCCTCTTTCTCCCGAAGGAATTAAAGAGCTTTCAGAGAAAAATTATCCCGAGGCTGAAATTGTTATAACAAGCGGAATGAGGCGGTGCATTGAAACAGCAAAGCTAATTTATCCAAGGCAAAAGCATATCGTGATAAACGGGCTTCAGGAATGTGATTTCGGGGATTTTGAGGGCAAAAACTACAAGGAATTAAGCGATAATAGCGACTATAAAAGCTGGGTTGAAAGCGGCGGCATACTGCCCTTTCCAAATGGAGAAAGTCCCGCCGGTTTTAAGAAAAGATGTGTTGCCGCATTTGATGAAGCTGCCCAAAAATACAAGTACAAAAGCGCAATTTCCTTCGTTGTTCATGGCGGAACAATTATGGCTGTGCTTGAAAAATACGCCCTGCCAAAAAAGGATTATTTCGATTACGGAGTAGAAAACGGCGGCGGTTATATAACCGAATTTGACGGAGAAAAAATTGAGATTACGGAGAAAATATGAGTTTTGTGATAGCTGTACTGCCCTTAATAATCGGCTTTGTTCTTGACTGCATTTTCGGAGACCCATACCGCCTGCCGCACCCGATCAGGCTTATCGGAAGGCTTATTTCGAGGCTTGAAAAATATGTCAGAAAGCGGTTTAAAAACCTGCGTTTTGGCGGGGTTTTTCTTGGTCTGATTGTTCTCGTTCTGTCAACCTCAATTCCGCTTGCAATACTGTTTTTGTCCTACAAATTGAGCATGATTTTCGGGATAATAGTTGAGAGCGTTTTCTGCTATTATCTTGTTGCGGCGAGGTGTTTGCGTGACGAAAGTATGAAGGTGTATTCTGCAATCGCAGATAATGACACGGAGCGAGCGAGAGCGGCGGTTTCAATGATTGTGGGGCGGGACACGGCGGTGCTTGACGAAAGCGGAATTATCCGTGCGGCAGTTGAAACCGTGGCGGAAAACACCTCGGACGGGGTGACTGCGCCGATTATGTATATGGCGCTTGGCGGAGCGGTTCTGGGTTTCTTTTATAAAGCGGCGAACACCATGGATTCCATGATTGGCTACAAAAACGAGAAGTATGCAGACCTGGGTCGATTTGCCGCAAGGCTTGATGATGTGCTGAATTATATACCCTCACGCCTCACGGCGATAATTATGATTTTTTCGGCATACCTTCTCGGCTTTAACGGCAGAAATGCCTTAAAAATATGGAAGCGTGACCGCAGAAAACACGCAAGTCCCAACTCTGCTCAGACGGAATCGGTGTGTGCAGGAGCCCTTGATGTACGGCTTGCGGGGGACGCTTACTACTTTGGCGAGCTGCACAAAAAGGAATATATCGGCGACAATAACCGCCAAATTGAAAACGAGGATATACGCCGTGCAAACCGTCTTATGTACTGCGCTTCGGTGATTGTTCTGCTGATTTTTGCGGCGCTTAGAGCTATTATTTTCGGAGGTTTTTATGGCAGTTTCTGAACACGGCGGTGATATTTATTTCCGCAAAATTGAATACGATTTTTCAGCAAATTTAAACCCTCTCGGCATGCCGGGAGGCGTAAAAAATGCTCTGAGAAATTCGGTGAGCGGCTGGGAAAGTTATCCCGACCCTTTGTGCAGGAAGCTTATTTCGGCGCTGTCGGATTTTGAAAAAATCCCGCCGGAAAATATAGTCTGCGGAAACGGAGCGGCAGATTTGATTTACAGAATTGTTGCAGCTTTGAAGCCTCAAAAAGCAGTAATATCAGCACCCACATTCAGCGAATACGAAAAGGCTTTTGGGCAGAGCGGAAGCAGCGTTGTGAAGCATTATCTTTCGGAAGAAAATGAATTCTTGCTTGATGACAGCATTTTAGAAATCCTTGACAGCAGCATTGATATGCTTTTCCTGTGCAGCCCCAACAATCCTACGGGCAGGACTATAAACCCCGATTTGTTAAAGCGAATCTGCGATAAATGCCTTGCCGAAAATATAATTTTCGTCTGCGACGAGTGCTTTATGCCATTTGTTTCTGATGCGGAAAGCAGGAGCGCCCGCAATTTTCTGAATGGAAATGTAATAATTCTGAAAGCCTTTACAAAAATTTTTGCTATGGCTGGAATACGGCTTGGCTACGCTGTTTTTGGCAGTAAGCTGCTTGCCGGAACCCTGCGAAAAACCGGTCAGTTCTGGAGCGTTTCGACTCCTGCTCAGATTGCGGGAGAGGCGGCATTAAAGGAAAAAGAGTATCTGAAAAAAACAGCGGAGCTTGTGGGGACAGAACGCAATTTTATTACGTCAGAGCTGCAAAAAACGGGCATTATTGTGTATCCCTCTGAAACTAATTTTCTTCTTTTTCGCTGCGGCTTGCCCCTTGACGAACTGCTCATAAAGGAAAAAATCGCAATACGAAATTGCGGCAATTTTGAGGGGCTGAATGAAAATTATTTTCGTGTTGCGGTGCGAAATCACAGGGAGAATCTGGCGCTTATTTCGGCGGTAAGGAGGGTTTTGGGTGGCTAAGGCTATTATGATACAGGGCACAATGTCGAACGTGGGAAAAAGCTTTCTGACGGCGGCATTATGCCGGATTTTCAGGCAGGACGGCTATTCGGCTGCGCCGTTTAAGTCCCAGAATATGGCGCTTAATTCCTATATAACCTCGGAGGGTTTGGAAATGGGACGGGCGCAGGTAATGCAGGCAGAAGCGGCGGGAATTGAGCCATCGGTGCTGATGAATCCCATACTTTTGAAGCCCACGACAGACGTTGGTTCGCAGGTTATCGTAAACGGCGAGGTTATGGGGGATATGTCTGCTTCGGAATACTTCCGCCGAAAAAAAGAGCTTGTTCCGCAGATAATGAAAGCCTACAATACTCTTGCCGAAAGGCACGATATTATCGTAATCGAGGGCGCAGGAAGCGCCGCCGAACTCAATCTTAAATCCGACGATATTGTGAATATGGGCATGGCGAAGCTTGCAAACGCCCCTGTCCTTCTTGTGGGAGATATTGACCGGGGCGGCGTGTTCGCTCAGCTTTTAGGCACGCTTATGCTTCTTGAAAAGGAAGAGCAGAAGATGATAAAGGGGCTTGTGGTGAACAGGTTCCGAGGGGATAAAAGCATCTTTGACAGCGGCGTGGAAATCCTTGAAAACTGCGGCGGAAAGCCTGTTGTTGGCGTTGTTCCCTACATTCACTGCGATATTGAGGAGGAGGACAGCCTTTCGGAGAAGCTGGAGGAAACCTCCGCAAAGGGAATTATTGATATTGCAGTAATACGCCTGCCACGGATTTCAAATTTCACCGACTTCGACGTTTTCAGCCAGTACGACGGCGTTTCTGTCCGATATGTTTCAAAAGCCGAACAGCTTGAAAGCCCCGATTTAATCATAATCCCCGGCACGAAAAGCACAATTCAGGATATGAAATGGTTAAGAGAAAGCGGGCTTGAAATCGTGGTAAAGCGCCTTGCACAAAAGGGAACGCCGGTATTCGGAATTTGCGGCGGTTTTCAGATGTTGGGCGAAAAAATCTCCGACCCTTATAACAGCGAGGGCGGAGGAGAAATCTGCGGAATGGGACTTCTGAAATGCCGCACGGTTTTTTCGTCGGAAAAGAAGCGCTCAAGAACAGAGGGCGTTTTTGGTACTGTAACGGGAGCCTTTTCCTGCCTTTCGGGAGCAGGCTTTTCGGGCTACGAAATTCACATGGGCGAAACAGTTTCGGAAGAAGCGCCCTTGCTGTCCTGCGGCGGAGCGCAGAAGGGCAGCGTTTACGGTTGCTATATTCACGGAATTTTTGACAGCTCCGACGTATCGGAGCGTATTGTTAAGGCTCTCTTTGAACAAAAAGGAATTGCCTATAACGGCGGAAAAACCGACAGAAGAGCCTACAAGGAAATGCAGTACAATAAGCTTGCAGATGATGTAAGAAAAAATATCAATATGAAGCTTGTTTACAGAATACTTAAGGAGGGAATATAATGGGACTTTTGCATATTTATTGCGGTAACGGAAAAGGAAAAACAACTGCGGCGCTGGGATTGGCGATAAGAGCTGCCGGGTGCGGAAGGAAGGTGCACATTATTCAGCTGCTGAAAGGAAATGCTACATCGGAACTGGATTCATTAAAGCTTATTCCAAATATAACCGTAAGTCGGTGCGACAAGAATTACGGCTTTACTTTTAAAATGGATGAAGAAACAAAGGAAAAGCTTGTCTTTTGCCACAACAGGCTGCTCCTTGATGCTGAACAGTTGATGAAGAATGATGAAATTGATGTTCTAATTATTGATGAATTTAATGCTGCCTACGAATATAAGCTTATTGACAGAGATTTAGCTGAACGCATTGTTTTGGGAAGAAATGAAAAAACTGAGGTTGTTCTGACCGGTAGAAATCCTGACAAAAAATTTATTGATGCAGCCGATTATGTCAGTAAGATAGAATGTATAAAGCACCCATACGAAAAGGGAATTAAGGCAAGGAGGGGAATTGAATTTTGATTTTTATGAAATGGAAAAAATGTACTGTATTAACAGCAATGCTGCTTGGTTTAATACTTTTTGTAACAGGATGCGGCAGCACAAAACCGGAAGATATTTCGGCCCATGAGTATATTTTTACGGACGACCTGGGTTATGAGGTGAAGCTGAAACAGCCGCAGAAGGTTGCGGTGTGCAGCGGAAGTCTTGCTGAAATATGGCTGCTTGCCGGAGGGAAGCTTTGCGCTGTTACTCAGGACGCATACGACGACCATCTTTACGAGGTTCCGGAGGAAACCGTCAACATCGGAAAATTGAAATCCCCCTCGGTGGAACAGATGATTTCGCTGGGAGTGGACTTTGTGGTGCTTTCTTCGGAGCTTGCTGAACACACTGCTCTACGGGACACTTTGGAAAAGGCAGGCATTAATGCAGCTTATTTCCACGTTGACAATTTTGAGGAATACCTGTCGCT
>JBJERM010000322.1:0-2682 GCA_051882315.1 Ruminiclostridium sp. | reverse complement strand
TTTGTGCCTGCCGTTATGCGGTTGACGACGCAGATGGCGGTTTATCGACAGCCTGTTATAAGCCCTTTTCGGCTCCCCGAACATTTCCTTTCTCATATAGTCCTCGATAAGAATTGCGGGCAGGGAGAGGAAAAACCAGATGAATACGAAAAGCAGGCATACCTGCCCCATAATATTAAATGGCATTTTGCTGTAATCCCATACGTCCATACCCAGCCACAGGTTTACAACAACCCCGCAGACAAACTCGCCAAGCGTTATTATTGCGCTACCTATCACCATTTGCAGCAGAAGCGGAGGGTTTTTCCCGAAAAAGCTGTTAAGCCCGCCTACCCACAGCAGACTAAGCCCCCCAAGCACAAACATAGAGGGGTGGGTGTGCCCACGGTACAGGATTTCGATTGCTCCGTAAATAAAGCCTCCTGCCATAAAAATAACCGCCGCCTTTAAAAACTCGGCGGCAAAGCCGTTCTTACCTATTCCGTTCATAAAATTCCCCTTTTGGAGTTGATTTACGGTTATTTTCTGCATTATTTCGTCCGGTTATTCATACTTATTGTAAAGTACAGACTATTTTTCGGGAGAATTATTATGATTTTTAAAGAAATTACAGCAGTCCTATGTGCGGCGGCTACCGCCCTTTCCCTTTCCCTGCCCGTAGGCTCGGAGGAACAGGCAGAACCCGACTTAAAAACCGCCAAAGCGGCTATCCTTACCGAGCTTTCTACCGGACAGCCGATTTTTGAGCTTAACGCCGACCTGCGGCTGCCGATTGCCTCGGTTACAAAGATTATGACCCTTATTATTGCAGCAGAGGAAATCGAGGCGGGGCGGCTTTCCTTTGATGATATTGCCGTTTGCTCCGATTATGCGGGCAGTATGGACGGCTCGGTAATCTGGCTTGAACCGGGAGAGGAAATGAGCGTGGGCGACCTTATAAAATCCGTGGTTATTGCCTCCGCAAACGACGCCTGCGTAATGCTGGCGGAGCATATCGAGGGCAGCGAGCCTGCCTTTGTTCAGAGAATGAACAAAACCGCCGCTAAGCTGGGACTGGACAACACAAGCTTTGCAAACTGCGTAGGCTACGACAACGAAAACCATTATTCAACCGCACGGGATATTGCTGTAATGGCGGCGGAGCTGAGACAGTACCCCTATTTTGATGATTTCCTGCTTACAAGGCTGGACAGCGTAAGAACAGGCACCTCCAAGGAATCCCAGCTGCTCAATACCAACAAGCTTATCACAAGCTACAACGGCATAACAGGGCTGAAAACCGGTACTACCGATAAGGCGGGCTGCTGCCTTTGCGCTACGGCGGAGAGAAACGGAATGGAGCTTGCGGCGGTGGTATTGGGCTGTTCCGATGATGACGACAGATTTTCCGCTGCAAAATCCCTGCTTGACTACGGCTTTAACGGCTACGAAAAGGCAACGCCACACCCCGATGTTTCGGAGCTGCTTGAAATTCCCGTTGAAAACGGGGTTAAAAGCGGAGCGGATACACGGTTTTCCGGAGTTTCGCCCATAATACTGCCCAAAGGCGGAGCTTCACGGCTCAAATATCATTACAGCCGCACGGAAAAGGTGAGTGCGCCAGTAAGCAAGGGGCAGACCATGGGATTTGTGACGGTTACTCTTGACGACGAGGTAATCGGAACTATAAAGATAATTGCCGCAGAGGACGTTGAACTGCTCAGCTTCGGGAAATGTGCGGGGTATATGTTTGAGGCTTTGTTTACATTCTGACGGATTTTCGTCAGCATTAATGCGGAAAAAGAAGCGGCTTCTGCGGGATAAATCCGTTACGGAAGCCGCTTATTCCCTGTCACAGCTCATTCCAGCTCAAACAGCGCCTTTTCATAATCCTTGACGTAATACCTTATATTCTTCCTGCCCCGCTCAATAATAATATGCCCCTCTTTTTCCAGCCGCTCTTTCTGAGCAAGTGCGCCGCCGGGGTACTTATCGTTAAGCTCCCCGTTTGCCTTAAGCGTTCTCCAGTAGGGCGTTTCTTCGTCAGTACGCTGATAGCTCGCCCAAGCCGCAATTGACACAAAAATCCCTGCGGTAATCGGCTCTGTAAAATCTGCGCCTGCCTGCCTCGAAAAATACTCCCTTATCTCCCCTACGGTAGTAACCTTGCCAAAAGGGATTTTTTTCATTACCCTGTCGTAGTCAATGGGCGGGGCGAAATACATTCTGTCGCCGCCGTATTTCTCAATGCTCGGCTTATCCGTTATAATCTGAATTTTCGGCATATCCTTGCTGTCTTTAAGCATTGCGTTGAAATCCTTTTTATCTTCGTTTGCCATAATGTCACCTCCGTAACAATTATAACTCTGTTTTTATCTTAATGCAATGAGACTGTTTGCTGTTTTTTAAAAAATTTTTCCCGGAAAGCCGCACGAAAAGGACAAGCCTTTCTATTTGCAGGTCAGCACAATACAATCCTTCAAAATCACCCGTTTTTATCTGTTTCCTGTCTTAAAATCTATAAATTATGAAATAATTTTTAGTCGGAATTAACAAAAATTTTGCAGAGCGATAATTTTTTATTTAAAAAGTATTGCTTTATTATGATTTAGTGCTATAATATAAGCTGATATTTTGCTTTAAAGCTTTTGTTTATTAAAGCAGAGGCAAAAAGCGAAGAAAACAAGGAGAATTGATTATGAA
>JBJERM010000321.1:0-9088 GCA_051882315.1 Ruminiclostridium sp. | reverse complement strand
GGAGAGCCGGACGGCTTATTCGGTATAAACTGCGGTCACCGTATGCGGGGCGTTTCCGATGGGCTTTTCATATACCGTGAAAAGCAGTACGATGAAGAGGAAAACTCCGAGGAATACGAAAAAGTATGCAAGCAGCGGCAGATGGAGCGGAATATACGCAAGGACAGGCGAACCCGTGACGCTCTGGAGGCAGCGGGCGATACCGAAGGGGCTAAGGAGCTGCGGCGGAAAATTGCCGAAGAAAACAAGCAGCTTAAGGAATACTGCGACCGTGAGGGGCTTAATTACAGGCAGGGCAGGACACAACATTATGGATATTATGGCAATAGAGAAAAAATTTCTGTTCCACGCCCGTCAGAGGAAAATTCGCAATTTTATAAACCTATAATTACAAGTAAAGGTGATGTTATTGATTTGAAGCGCACAAGAAACAGCGAAACAATTGAAATAACTGCAAGAAGGCTTATAGGAAGAAATAATGCTATCTATCTCTCTGATAAGGCAACTATTAAGCCAAAAGCTCTTCATGAACTTGATTCAAGGGCAACCGAAGTATATAAAATCCTTGGAGTTACGGATAACGAAAATCTCCCCAAAATTTGTATAATCTCAGATAAGGAAATGCTGTCGCATGCACCCGCAGCATATAATGCGATAGATAATATTTTGTATTTTAACGATAAATACGATAAAATTGAACTTTCAGAAACGTTTAAAGTGCAAATGGCTTGCTCTGGCAATCCGCTGAGTACTATGCTACATGAAACTCTTCACTGGAAAGACGCACAAGATTATATTAAGAAATTCGGCAAAATAGAAAGTCTTGCAGATTTAAACAAATATGAGAATGATTTATTTAAGAAAAAGCTTGACGAATTGACTGAAAAGGGATATAATATATATGATATAAGTGCGTATGCTACCAATATGCTTTATTCATTAAACAAGAAATATTATGAAGCATACACCGAGTATCGAGTATTACAAATTCTGAGCGGGTGATTTTCGTGAGAGTAGCTATATCTGAAAGGAAATATGAACTGTTAAAAATATTTAAACCATATTTGTTTTATAAAGATGGAGAAACATATATTAAGGAAGAAGCTCCTCAAAATGCGAAAGAAGCATTTAATGAGTTTATTACTATTCCTGACGAGCCCGAGGCATATTAACCGCTTACCCCGTAGGCGGTTTTCTTATGCCCGAAAGGAGCGGTTATGCCGAAGCTGACGATAAAAACCACAAACAAGGGAACAGAGGTTTTTATAGATGATAAGAAAATAGATGCGGTTTATGCCTATTCTGTTTCACAAGAAGCAGGAGAGATATACAAAGCGACAATATCATTTTATCCTACCGAAATAGATATGGATTTACAGAACAAGTAAAAAATTAAGCACTCCTCTGGGGTGCTTTTTTGTTGCCCTCAACGGGCGGAAAGGATAATATTATGAATTTTGGACAGGCAATCGAACAGATGAAGCAGGGCGCAAAAGTAGCCCGTAAAGGCTGGAATGGTAAGGGAATTCACATTGAAATTCAGTTCCCTGATGAACACAGCAAAATGACCCACCCGTATATCTTTATTGATACCACGGGATTACAGACTGATAATCCTGACGCACCGAAAGACCGTGTTCCGTGGCTTGCCAGTCAGACCGATATGCTGGCGGAAGATTGGTACGTTTTATAAACGCACTTTCAATTTTTGAGCGTAAAACCTCAATTTTGCCCGTTTAATTGCGATTTGTTCTCAAAAACGGGCGAATTTGAGAGTTAACTCACCGAAAACTTAATAATTACACCGTTTTGCACCCGTTGCAAGACGCTGTTTTTATATCACCCCGCCCAAGGTTCAGAGGGCTACTTTTCGACCGCTGACAGAGCGGTATATAAGCTATGTGGAAAGGATAACGTATGAAAAATATCATTGAAATTCTCAGCGGTCTCGGTATGGAAATTCCCGAGGATAAGCAGAGCGAACTTAATCGTCAGGTTGCGGAAAACTATAAGACAATTGCCGAATTCGACAAGGCAAAGGGAAGGCTTGAAACCGAAAGGGATAACTACAAATCCCAGCTTGAAACGGCTCAGACTGCACTTAAGGAATTTGAAGGCGTTGACGTGAAGGAACTTAACGGGAAAATCGCACAGCTTACCAGCGACCTGCAGACGCAGCAGAACGCATACGACCTCAGGATTGCTGAAATGGAGTTTATGGGTGCTATTGACTCTGCTGTTGCCGGCTCAGGTGCAAGAAACGTCAAGGCAGTCAAGGCGCTCCTCGACCTGGATACGCTGAGAAAAAGCAAGAACCGTTCCGAGGACATTAAGGCGGAGATTGAAAAGGTGAAAACAGAGAACGCCTATATGTTTGAGGACGCACCGAAGATTACAACGGGCGTTCCTTCCGGAAACGGCGGAAAGAAAATGTCCATTTCGGAGGCTATGGCTTATGCCAACCTGCACCCCGAGGCGGATATAAGCACATTAATTTAATCTACGGAGGTAAAATATGGCACTTTTTGATTCCAAGAATTTTAACGGAGAGGTTTTCGGGGCATACGTTGATAAGACCCCTAATCTCAGCAGAAACGAGCTGATTAAGTCCAAGGCGGTAAAGTCAAGGCAGGATATTGCAAGCACCTTCAAGGACCAGGCAGGCGGCAACTATGCCGTTATTCCGATTTTCGGAAGAATCGGCGGCAAGGCGCAGAATTATGACGGTAATACCGATATTACGTCCAACGATACAAAGACCTATACACAGGGTCGTGTCGTTGTAGGCCGTGCAAACGCCTGGACAGAAAAGGACTTCAGCTATGACATTACAGGCGGCGTTGACTTTATGGCACAGATTGCTGCGCAGGTGGGCGAATACTGGAACGACATCGACCAGAGCACGCTGCTTTCAATCCTTAAGGGCATATTCGCTATGACCGGCGCTGAAAACCTTGAGTTTGTAAACGGCCACACCTACGATATTTCCGCTGCCGAAACAGAAAATAAGTTTGACGGCACTACGCTCAACACCGGTATGCAGAGGGCTCTCGGCGATAACAAGGCAAAGTTCAGCCTTGCAATTATGCACTCTCTTGTTGCAACAAACCTTGAGAACCTCAACCTTCTGGAGTACCTCAAGTACACCGACAGCCAGGGCATTCAGCGCAATCTGCCTCTTGCCACCATTAACGGCAGAATGGTGCTCATTGATGACAGCATGCCTGTTACCAAAATAGCGCCTACATACAAGGCTTCCACAGACACGGAGGTTGTGGCAGGAAAGACCTACTACACCAAGAGCGGAAGCACTTACACCGCTGTTGCTTCTCCTTCCGGAAACCCCTCGACCTCTTCCTACTACGAGATGGCTTCAGAGGGATACACAAAATATACATCTTACGTTCTCGGAGATGGCGCTATCGAGTACACCGACTGCGGCGCAAAGAGACCCTACGAAACCTCAAGAAATCCCGAGAAGAATGGCGGCGAGGACACTCTTTACAGCAGACAGCGCAAGATTTTCGCCCCCTATGGCATTTCCTGGACAAACGGCGGTATTATTTCGCCCACGGACGAACAGTTGGAAAGCGGCGATAACTGGTCGCTTGCAAACAGCAACGAGGACAGCGGCAAGGGATATTTCCCCCACAAGGCTATTCCGATTGCAAGAATCATTACAAGGGGATAAGGAGCAGCTATGTCGCTTAGCGAATTTTACCTTACAGTATGGCAGGGAAGCTTCCGGGACAACGCAGAAGAGCTTTCCCGTCTGCTTTCCAGGGCGGAAGATATTGTAAACGGCAGTATTTTCCTAAGCGGATATACTGTTGAAACAGCGCCGGAAAGCGTTCATACCGCCGTATATAAGGCGGTGTGCGCTCAGGCGGATTATATCGAAGCCTGCGGCGGGATTGAGGCAATAAGCGAAGGCGGTATGACAAGCGCTTCTCTCGGTAAGTTCAGCTATTCCTGCGGCTCGGCGGGAGACGGTTCTGCTGCTTCTCCCACCGTGCTCTGCAAGCTTGCGGCAAAGCTGCTTGCACCTACGGGGCTTTTATACAGAGGGGTGGCAGCATTATGAAAGCGATACCGAGGAATCTGCTGATACATTCTGCCAAGGCTTACAGCGAACAGACAGAGAACACCTGGAACGACAAAAGCAGAGAGCTTATTGCCGAGCTTGACCTTGTTCGCATAGAACCCTCTGAAAGCCTCAGACTTACCAGAAATAACAAGCAGGTGCAGCTTTCCGCCGTTCTCTTTTTCGATTGCAGGAACAGCGCCCCGAAGGACTTCGATTTCTCGAAAACGGATATAATTACTGCCTGTGGAAGCGAATACAGAGTTATAAGCGTTGACAAGCTTTACGATGAGCGGGGACTGCACCATTACGAGGTGGGATTATGCCTGTAAAAATCAGCTTTGATACTGCTGCTGTTGCCGCAAAAATAAGGAGCAGCTGCGGCGAGGTCCTTAAGGAAATGAAACCCGAATTTCTTGACGGCTGCAACGAGTTTTGCCCGGAAGATACCGGAATGCTTATAAACAGCAGTGAAATTCACAGCCACGTTCTTGAGCTTTTCGGAGAAACAGAGCTGCGGCTTATATGGTCCACGCCTTACGCAAGGCTGCTGTATTTTGGCATTATAATGGTTGACCCGAAGACAGGCGCAGCAGGATTTCAGAACGAGGACGGGGATTGGTTTTCCCGAAAGGGCATAAAGAAAATTCCCTCCGTTCCTGTACGAGAATTCCATTATTCGAAGAAAGGCGCTTGTAAGCTCTGGTGCGAAAAGGCAAGAGAGGTTTACGGGGAGCAGTGGTGCAATATGTTCGCCGCAAAGCTGAAAGAGAGGCTGAAATGACACCGCAGAATGAAGCTATAAGAATTATAACGGATATTCTTGCCGCAAAACTTGGCTGTAAAATCATAATCGGACCTCTTCCGAAAGACGGAGGGATTACGGCGGAGCTTACGGGCGGCGGGAACAAAGACCGTTATTTAAACAACCTGCACGGAAAGAAAAGTCTTACCGTGCTTTTTTTATGCAAGGATAAGAGCCAGGAACGGGCGGCAGAGCAACTTTATGAAATACAGAACTGTCTTGATAATCTTTCGTCTGTTGAGGGCAGTCAGGTTTTTGTTATGAGCGCTCAGTCCCGCAGCTGTCCTGCTCTTGTAGGAAATGACAGCGGCTATTATATTTACAGTTATATTGCCGCTGTTGATATTATTTTTTAGGAGGTATAAACGATGGCTGAATCCCAGCTTACAAATCTCGAGAGAATCATGGGAATTGAAATGAACAATTCCGTAACTATTGAAATCAATACCACTCCCAGCGGCGAAACCGCAACATACGCAAGCCTGTGCGATATGTTCAAGAGCTACGGCCTTGCTCTCAATGAGCAGGTTTATGAGGCTATGTATCTTGCTGACAAGGGCTACGGCAGCTCTGCTGTTACAGGTCTTAAGCCTGTAATCAGCCTTACCGGTGACTACAATCCCGAAGACCCTGCCTGCCAGTATCTGAACAAGGCACAGTGGGAAATCGGAAAGGGCAGAGTTACCGACATCAAGATGACAAGAGGCGGTCAGACTATAACCTGCCCCGTAACCCTTACCGCTATTGCTATTGCCGGCGGTGAAAGCTCTTCGCCCAACGGCGTAAGCGTAACAATTGCGTTTGACGGTAAGCCTACTGTTTCAGACACCTCAGTCTAATCTAATCACAGCAGCGTATGCCTTATGGTATGCGCTGCTTTCTTATAATACGGAGGAAATATGTACACGATAAGACGTTCAAAAACAATAACAGAACAGCTTGCTTTGCTTTTTTCTGACGGTACCGTTGCAGATGTTC
This sequence comes from Ruminiclostridium sp., assembly GCA_051882315.1. Lineage (GTDB taxonomy): Bacteria > Bacillota > Clostridia > Oscillospirales > Ruminococcaceae > Ruminiclostridium_E. The sequence goes on along the minus strand of JBJERM010000321.1, from coordinate 3,221 downwards.
TTGATGTTTCGGTAGATGTAGATACTATCGCCGCCGATTATTTCAGATGCCGCGACGCTCTTGTGAACGCAGATAAGAAGCTCAGGGAAGCACGCAGCAAGGGAGAGACAGGAGCATTCTACGAGGCATACAGCCGCCTTGGAAGCGCTGTCGCTGATTATTTTTCCGTTATTTTCGGAAAAGAAAATACCTGCAAAATAATTGAGTTCTACGAGGGTAAATACGTTGAAATGCTGGCTCAGGTTGTGCCCTTCATCAATGAAAAATTTGCTCCTGCAATCGCAAAGGCAAAGGAACTGCGGATAAAACAGCTTAAGAGGATTAAAAGATGAAATTTCCTTTTTACAAGCCTCTTGATGTCATTTGCATTGATGGCAGGGATTATGAGCTTTGCCTTACTCTCGAAAACGTACTGCGCTATTTCGACCTTTCGGAAAATCCCGAAGGGTTTACTTCTGCAGACATTGACGAGATTATGATTTCCTGGTTTGTCCCGGACTATTATACGTCGGACAGGGAAAAGATTTCTGCGGTTATGCGGATAATCGAGCACGATTATATCGATACGGGAAAAAGGCAGGTCAGAAGCCGCAGAAAATGCGGGAAAGTGGTTGATTTCACGTTGGACAGCGGTTATATTTATGCCGCTTTTATGCAGACCTACGGTATCGACCTGTACGACTGCGCCGATGAGCTGAACTGGAGAAAGTTTATCTTTCTTTTTGAAAATCTCCCGGAGAATACAGCCATAGCGCAGATTATGAGCATAAGAGCCAGAGAGGTTGACCCGAAGGCAACGCCCGAAGAACAGCAGCGGCTTGCAGAACTTAAGGTTATGTATGCTCTTCCGAACAGCCGCCCTTCAAGCGAAGCAGACAGCAGAAATATGCTTAACGGGCTTTTTGATTTCCTGTATAAGAAGGCCAAAGGAGGCGGTTAACGATGGCGGACGGTAAAGTTGAATTTGAGGTGCGGGCTGACAGCTCAAAGCTTGAGGCAGATTTAAGTGCAGCCCAGAAGACAGTTGACAGGGCGGCGCAGAAAACCGAAAAGGCGGTTGAAGAAATAGGACAGGCCGCTGAAAAAATCGGTAAGACCGTTTCCGAAAGCAACAAGAAAGCGGCGGACGCTATAAAGGATGTTGGCAAGGAAGCAGATACAACCAAATCCAAAATTGACGGTCTTGGAAGTGAAGCTTCGGAAAGTGCCAAAAAGAACGAAGCCTTGAAAGAGGAGCTTTCTAAGGTCAAGCAGGAGCTGGGCAACGTAAAGGGTGAGCTTGAGGACGTAAAGCGGAAGACGCAGGAAACCGATAACGCTACCGGAAACCTTACCAACAGCATGGGAAAGATGAAAAGCTCGGTTGCTGATGCAGGAAAAACAATAGGCGCAATAGCGGGAACGGCAGGAACTGCGCTTGCTGCTATGGGTACTGCTGCAGTAAAATCGGCAGCTGAGGCGGAAACGTCCTTTGCAAAGGTTAAGACCTTGCTTGCCTCCGGAACAGATACGGGAGCCTATTATGACGAGCTGAAGGCTGCATCGAAGCGCTCGGGCGTAGATATGAGCAGCCTTTCCGAATCGGTTTACGGGGCAATTTCCGCCTCCGTTGCTCAGGAAGACGCTATTGCTTTTACGGAAAATGCTGTAAAGCTTGCTAAGGGCGGATTTACTCAGACCGCAACCGCAGTTGACGTGCTTACAACTGCAATAAACGCCTACGGTATGTCTGCCGAAGACGCAACGCATATTTCGGACGTGCTCATCACAACCCAGAACCTTGGCAAGACAACGGTTGACGAGCTTGCACGGTCTATGGGTCAGACCATACCGATTGCGAACAGCTCCGGCGCTGCCATCGAGGATTTATCCGCGCAGTATGCCGTGCTGACAAAGAACGGCGTAGCGACTGCAGAAGCGGGTACGGGAATCAAGGCTATGCTTTCCGAGCTGAATTCAAGCAGCTCCAATATCAGCAAGACCTTGAAGGAGCTTACAGGTAGCAGCTTCTCAGAACTCCAGGCAAGCGGCAAAAACACGGCTGAAATTCTTCAGATACTCAACGAGCATGCAGGCTCGGCGGGGCAGAAACTTTCCGACCTCTTCGGCTCGGTGGAGGCAGGCTCTGCGGCGCTTACTCTTGTTAAGGACGGCGGAGCAGATTTCAACAATGTGCTTGCTCAGATGGAGAATTCCGCAGGTGCTACGGAAAAAGCCTATGACATAATGGCTAATACCATTGAGGAGCGCTTTAACCGTGTAAAAAATAAGCTTTCTATCGCCTTTACAGAGGTCGGTGAGGAGCTTATGCCCGAAATCGAAAAAATCGTTGATTATATTGACGAGAATTCCGATGAGATTGCCGATACAATTAAGGACATCGGCAAGGCGGCGGGAGAAGCAGTTGAATTCCTTGCAGGTCTGGCAGAGGCGTTGTGGGATAACAAGGAAGCGGTTGCTGCTGCAGTTGTGGGGCTTGCCTCGTTTAAGGTTGCGATGTCTATTGGTAATGTAATTTCGGCTACCGCAGGCGCTATAAATTCATTTAGGGCTGTAACGGATTCCGCAACGAAGTCGCAGCTTGCTCTGAATGCGGCTGGGGCGGCTAATCCATTTGTGCTTATTGCCTCTGTTGTAGCAGGAGCTGTGGCGGCAGTTGCAACGTTTGCCGCTACTGCTGAAAGCTGCAGCGACAAAATCAATAAAATGCGAGAAAACGCAGAAGACCTCATTGAAACCTCAAAAAAATATATAGAGAAATCCGAAGACCTTTCCGATGTTGCAGAGAAATATGACGAGGTTTACAACAGCGAAAAAAGTGCGCATGACAAGGGTCTGGAGCTTGAGGCTTTGCAGGATAGACTCACTCAGCAATACGGACCGCAGGCAAGCGGAATTGACCTCGTTAACGGCAAATACGAGGACCAAATAGGGCTTCTTGATACACTCATCGAAAAGAACAGTGCCCTTGCAAAATCTTCAGCAATAGCTGCGTATAATGAATATCTTTCAGCGGAAAAAGAGGAATCCGGCATTTCCTATTCCAACAGAGCTGGGGAGTTTGATGCTTTTGGCAAAACCACATCAACGGGCAGAGCATTAAAAGATAGTGCTGTTCAGGAGGCACTGCGAGCTGTCGCTGAAAACAATTCTTCGGTAACTATCGGTAGTGATTTCTGGAGCGATTTTATTGTAACGGTATCTGGCAACACGGAAGAAAA
>JBJERM010000320.1:0-2698 GCA_051882315.1 Ruminiclostridium sp. | reverse complement strand
ATATACTGCAGAAATCGGTCAATAATTTTTCAACGGAAATATCAAGCTTTTCCTATATCCTTGACAAGGCAAATCTCATCGTAAAGCATGAAGGAGATGAGACGGAAAATATAGATCAAGCAGTAGAAGCCGGAAAGGAGCTGTATGACAGCGCAAGTCTGACCTATGACAAATTTCTGAGCGGAAGCGGCGACCTTGGTAATTTAGTTGAGGCGTTATACACTGATCCGGAGGGTGCGTCATCTGATTTGAAATCCCTGGGCACCTCGTTTAAAACGTTTATCGAGAAAGTTAAAGAAGCCGTTAAGGGAGAAAATATTAAAGAGGAATCTACAAATGTTGTGAGGTATTTTATTGAGACCGGAGTAAAATCAGCAATAAACGGCGCATTATCGGAATACTGCGACGCGAAAACGCGAGACGGCGCTTATCTTCCGAAAAGCTTCGAAGACTTCTGTAAGGCGTATCACATAGCTGACAATAAAATTGAGTTCAAAGTGAACTTTATGCCCGACGACAAAAACAATACGGTTTTTGTATCGGTAAAGTGTGATATAAACATGCCCTTTTCATTTCCGGGCTTCGAAAAAAAAACTATTGTAAAGACATCGTACTGTCCTCTTTGGGTAAAGTAATTATTGAAACAGGAGCGAAAAAAGCGTGATGATTTATTTGGCGTCGGCGATTATTTCAATTTCCTTAATGATTGTCGGGACGTTTTATGTAAGGTATTATCTTAAGAAGAGGACAGAAGGCGTAGAATACGGCGATGTAAAGACCGATGTCAGCTTTCCTGCAACAGTATTGCCTGCGGCGGCGTTCAGCTGTCTTGCGGCATTTTTCCTGACGGCTCTCGGAGACAGCAAAGCAGAGATAATAAGGTATGTAACCGCTTTCTGCGGGCTGCTGCTATGCAGTATAACCGATATAAAAATCAAGCTTATTCCTAATGTTCTGTGTATAGGGCTTGTTGCTGCATGGTTAACAGAGCTTTTATGCGGCTGGCTGTTTTTTGAAGAAAATATATTGGTTGAGCTTACGGCTTCGGCAATAGGCGGACTGCTTGGCGGCGGACTTCTTTTTATAGGAAGGCTTATTTCCCGAAGCGGAATGGGAATGGGGGATATAAAGCTTCTGTTTGGTGCAGGCTTGCTGCTTAAATTTGATAAGACCTTTGGTCTTCTGTTCTGGGGACTGGTTTTTTCTCTGATTTACGGGATTTTTCTTATGATAAGAAAAAAAGCGAAAGCAGGCTTTTCGATTTGTATGGCTCCCTTTTTTCTCGGAGGAGCAGCAGCGTCGGTAATAATATCATTTATTTCATATATTGCATACGGAGGAAATATTTAAATGACTAAAGGTCTTCTGATTATTGTAGTTTTTGCAGTTCTGGCACTGGTGGCTGTCGCTAATTTTCCGAAAGACGCTCCGGTGGACGATGAAAAGCTGGCAATAGCGGCATCTATGTCTGAAATTGATGTGTATTGTAAAAAAATGATGTATCCACAGGCTGAGGAAGCTTATTCTTCATTAGCCCTGAAGTATTTCAATGACAGAAGTGTTGTGGACGGATATATAGATTTCTGCCTTGAGTACGGATATACAAACAAGGCACTGGATATGTGCAACAAGCTTCTTGCCACAGACAGCAGCGACAAGGCAGCCGCAGAGAAAATCCTGAATATCTATTATGAAACAGGTTCAACCGATATATACAAGTTTATGAACAAATATGGCGAGCTTATCGGTGAGTCTGAAATATACAAAAGTGTAAAAGGTGAAATTTTTGGAAAATTCAGGAAGTCAGGCTCTTCATCCGGCAACATTTCAGACTGGTCGCCATCAAAATATACCTATGTTTATGACAACGATGGAAGAATGGGGGTAGCTTCGGCTACCGGAGTCAAGGTAGTTTCTCCGGTTTTCGATAAAATTTATTCGTATTCACCCAAGGGATATGTGGCAATAATGGACCACGACCAGATTGTTTATGCAGACGCAAACGGACAGAGACTCCTAGTGCCCTACGATGCGGACGCAAACGACCTGATGTATCTTGATTATGCAGGACCCTTTAATTGCGGGCTTGCAAATGTTGAAAAAGACGGCGTCTGGGGCTATGCAAACGAAGCACTTAATTTCGGTTATATGAAATACGAGCAGACAACGCCCTTTTCCTGCGGAATTGCGGCAGTAAAGGAAAACGGAAAATGGAGTATTATCGATGATAATTTCCAGCCCGTTGGAACAGGTACATATACCGATGTTTTCCGTGATGATTACGGTTATTGCTGCTTTGACAATATGGTTTTCCTGAACAGCGGAAGCGGCTGGCGGCTGTATGAGCTGATAACCGAAAATAATGAAAAAACGGTTTCTTACAGCCTTGAGCTGAGAGGCGAGGAGGCCTTTGAGGATGTCAGAGCCTTTGGTGAATACGGCGCAGTAAAGAAAAATGGAAAATGGGGCTTTATTCGAAAGGACGGAACATGGCTGCTTGAACCGAAGTACGAGGAGGCTTATTCCTTCCGCTGCGGTCTTGCGCCTGTTATGAAAGAGGGAAAATGGGGGTATATTGCCGAGGACGGAAGAACTGTTATAGACTTTACTTACGACGGAGCAATTTCCTTTAATTCAGCAGGCTGCTCAGCGGTTAAGTCAGGCGAGGAGTGGAGCTTTATTCTGCTTGACGAGTACT
>JBJERM010000319.1:0-9140 GCA_051882315.1 Ruminiclostridium sp. | reverse complement strand
AACCCCCGACCTGCTGATTACAAATCAGCTGCTCTACCAACTGAGCTACACCAGCGTTCTGATTGCTGTATTATTATATCACGGGGATTTTGATTTGTCAATAGCTTTTTTGAAAAAAATTGTATTTTGTTGAAATTCGGGGTTTGTGCAGATGAAAAGCAGGCTTTATTCGGACTTGTTGATTTATATTGAAATTTTTAGGCGGTTGTGGTATAATTAACTGAAAGATAAAGCGGTATATTCGTAATTGAATGTGCTGAGTACATTATGAAAGGAAGTTATCATAATGGGTAAGAGGATATTACTTTTTGTTATTGGAGGGTTATTGATGTTTGGATTATTTGGTTGCAGCAAAGCGCCCGATGTGAAGAATAAGGAGCTTATATCATACGCATATTCAAGCGGCGGCGGTATGACCGGCGGCGGTAATTCCACAGAGATAAGTATTGTTGGCGACCAGGTTATTCTGACATGCTCCCAAAAGGAATGGTGGTATGAAGACGCCCACATCACCGAATACAGGGTTGACAAGGCTGTTCTTGCGGAGATAGAGAGTGTGTTCAGAAAATATAAGATGCAAAACTGGAATAACAAGAAGTTTTCCGATATGTTTGTGGACGACGGACCCACTTTCAGCTATTCATTCAGGTTTGATGACAATACCTGTGTAGCATTTTCGTCACAGGTATATCCGACGTCTTACAGCGAGAAGCTGGCTGAGCTTGATAAGGTAATAGAACAATACAAGGAGAGCGCAGTCTTACAGCCCGGGCTTGTCACAAAAGAGAAAACCGAGGAGGAGCTTGCAGGCAAGGGCACGCCTGACAATGGACTGGTAGAGATAGAGGTCTATGAATACAGCAAGTACGAAATCCGGTTTCGCGTATCAAACGGTACCGGCGATAATATTTCGGTAAGCAATTCTGTGAAGCTTGTACGAAACAGCGACGGAGAAGTGCTGTACGACGAGAGCAGCGAGTATTCCATAGAAGTAAATGCAAACTCGGCAGAAGAATGGCCTGTTCCGTCGGGAAGATTAGAGGAAGGCGTTTATACTCTTTATGCAGGAGATTATTCCGCTGAGTTTGAGATAAGGCTTCGGGGCAATAATTAACCTCATTGGGAAACCGGAATTTATCGAATTGATAATTGACAATGGACAATTTGGCAGTAATAAAGTGAAATGCTGCATTATCCTTTTTACTCGGAAACGAATAATCACCATAATAATATTGAAATCTCCGCCGAAGGCGGCTCCATAATTGTCAACTGTCAATTGTCCATTAAAAAATTCTACAAGCCGGGTAGATTACTATATAACAAACGACCGCAGAAGCATATTCTTCGGTCGTTTTATATGCCCTCCTGCCTTCACCCACCAAGGATTAACCTCACCGTAACCGCACTCACAATAAACCCCGTCAAATCCCCGCAAAGCGCCGCCGGCAGAGCATATCGGGTCTTTTTCACCTTTGTAGCCGCAAAGTAAACGGACAGGGTGTAAAAGGTGGTTTCGCTGCTGCCGAGGATTACCGAAGCAACCCGCCCCGCAAGGCTGTCTGCACCGTTCGCAGACAGAATCTGCTCGAAAAGGGCGATTGAGCCGCTTCCCGAAAATGGGCGAAGCAGTAAAAGAGAACCGCACTCGGGAGGAAAACCTACTGCATTAAGAACAGGAGAAATAAGCTCCGTTAAAAGCTCCAGCCCGCCCGAAGCGCGGAAAACCGAGATTATAACCACAAGGCAGAACAGGGAGGGGAAAATGTCCAGCACGGTTTTAAGTCCCTCGGTTACACCTGCGGTGAACTCGGAGAAAACGTCGGTTTTACGGCAAAGCCCGAAAATAAGTATCCCCGTAAAAAACAGGGGAATTATAAAATCTGTAAATTTCATAGCTTTTTCCCGTCTTTTCTCCCGAGAATATGTACGGCGATAAGGGCTGCGGCAAGAGCGGCGGCAGAAGTTATCCATACGCAGGGCAATATTTCCATAGGCGCCGCAGAGCCGTTTTTAAGCCGCAGAGCCGCCACCGTTGTTGGAATTATCTGAAGGCTGGCGGTGTTCATTACGGTAAAGATTATCATATTTTTTGAGGCATATTCGGGGCGGGAGCTATGCTCCTCCCGCTCGATTTCCTGCATAGCCGCAAGCCCGAAGGGTGTTGAGGCGTTGCCAAGTCCGAGAAGATTTGCGGTAATGTTAAGTGAGATAAACTGCATAGCCTTTCCGCCCTTTTTCAGCCCTTTGAACAGGGGCGAAAGCAGGGGCGAAAACAGCCTTGACAGCAGCTCAGTAAAGCCTGCGCTCTGGGCTACCCGCATAATTCCGCTCCATAGGGCGATTATTCCGATAAGGGAAATTGCCAGCTGTACGGCGTTCCCGCACTCCTCTAAAAATGCCGAGGATACCCGCTCCATATTACCTGTTGCAGCAGCGAAAATTACAGACAGCGCCGCTAAAGCTGTCATAATCCATTTCATCATACCCGTTTCCCCGCCATTCTGTCGATAAACCGTCATCTGCGTCTGTCAACTCGTCATCGCTTTGTATGGCGGCGTCCGTGCCGCCCTTTGGCGATGACTATGTTGCCTCCTGCAACACCATAACGGCAGGCACAAAGCCTAGCCGTTATGGGGCTTCCTAGCATCTGACGGCTTCTCGACAGCCTGAAAATTGACTTTTTCTACAAGCTGTCTACTCGCCGGAGGCGGGTAGAAAAAATATATCTGACTCAAATTCCGCTTAAAGTAAAATAATCTTTGTCATTTACTATATATGCTTATGTGCAGGCGGGCGGGAATATGAAAAAAGCTGTGATGTGACAAAATACTGCAAAAAAGGACAAAAAAAGGCAGCCCGATTTTCCACAGAAGCACGAGCTGCAAGGCAGAGAAAAATATTTTCCTTTCACCGATTGGGCAGGCTGCTTTTTTTGCCGCAGGAGAGGTGAAAGACAGCCGTTCGGTGATATGCAGTTATATAATATCACCAAACGGTATTTATGTCAACACCATTCGGTATTGTTTGTTATAATTTACACATAATAAACAAACCGGATGGTGATTTTATGGATAATATAACATGTTATCAGAGAATAAGGGATTTGCGTGAGGACGCAGACAAAAATCAGAGGGAGATAGCAGAAGCCCTGTATATGCAGCCTACCCAGTACGGCAGATATGAGCGGGGGGAGAGGGAAATTCCCCTCGGCGTGGCAATAAGTATAGCAAAATATTACAATGTTTCACTTGATTATGTTGCAGGACTTTCGGCGGACAAATATTCGGATTTTGTGCGGCTCAGCGATAAGGAGCGGCGGCTTCTTGAAAACTACCGTGCCTTAAGCGACTTCGATAAGGGGCAGGTAAGCGGGCTTGCGGAGTTCCTTTCGGGTGCAGGAGAGCGGCAGTGCAAAAAACGACAAAAATCCGATAACAATAAACCATAAGAATTTCAAAAAAGCACTTGCAAAAAATTTACAGATATGATATTATAGAAACATAGGAAAACGTTTACAGATGTGCTGCATCTGATTACCGAACAATTTACGAAAGGAACTAACACTATGAAATTTTCAGACGGCTTCTGGCTCAATAAGCCCGGCTACGGCGTAAATTACGCTACCCAGTCCTACGAGGTTACCGCTGACGAGAAATCCGTTACGGTCTTCGCAACAAACCAGTGGATTCAGAACAGAGGTATGACTTTAGGCGGTCCTGCACTCGAAATTACCTTTACATCAACTCTTGAAAACTCAATCAAGGTTACCGTTGACCACTACAAGGGACAGGTTCGCAAGGGCCCCTCCTTTGAGCTTTACGAGGACAAAAACTTCAAGCCTACTGTCAACAAGCTTGAAAACGGCGGCTACGAGCTTATTTCCGGCTCCACAAAGGCTGTTATCGGCGGCGCAGGCGGCGCATGGAGCGTTGAATACTACTACGGCGACAAGCTGCTTACAAAGCAGGGCTGGCGCACCACAAGCTACATAGAGGAAGAGGCATGGCGCACAAACAACCGTATGCTTACGAAGCAGGGCGAAAACTTCTATGCAGACAGCGAAACCGACGACAACGCATTTATGCGTGAAATGCTGAATATTTCCGTAGGCGAAAGCATTTACGGCTTCGGCGAAAAGTTCTCTACATTTGTAAAGAACGGACAGACCGTTGAGGTATGGAACAATGACGGCGGCACCTGCTCCGAGCAGAGCTACAAGTCCATTCCTTTCTATGTTTCTTCAAGAAACTACGGCTGCTTTGTAAATCACCCCGAAAAGGTTACCTTTGAGGTTGCAAGCGAAAGCGTTTCCAAGGTTGCATTCACCGTACAGGGCCAGCACCTTGAATACTTCATCTTCGGCGGAGAAACAGTTGCAGACGTAATCAAGACCTACACAAACCTTACAGGCAAGCCCGCTCTTCCTCCTGCATACACATTCGGCTTATGGCTTACCACTTCTTTCACAACAAACTATGACGAGGAAACCTGCTCCTTCTTTATCGACGAAATGGAGCGCAGGGATATCCCCCTTGAAGTTTTCCACTTCGACTGCTTCTGGATGAAGGAGTTCAGCTGGTGCGACTTTACCTGGGACAACAGAATGTTCCCCGACCCCAAGGCAATGCTCCAAAGATTAAAGAAAAAGAATATAGAAATCTGCGTATGGATTAACCCCTATATCTCCCAGCGTTCAAGCCTTTTTGAGGAGGGCATGAACAAGGGCTACTTCATTAAGAAGAAGGACGGCTCAGTATTCCAGGCGGATATGTGGCAGCCCGGAATGGCTATCGTTGACTTTACAAATCCCGCTGCCTGCGAGTGGTACGCAGGAAAGCTCAGGGCGCTTTGCGAAATGGGCGTTGACGCATTCAAGACCGACTTCGGCGAGAGAATACCTACCGACGTGGTTTACTTCGACGGCTCCGACCCCTACAAGATGCACAACTACTACACATATCTCTACAACAAGACCGTATTCAACGTGCTTAAGGACTTCTACGGCGAGAACAAGGCCTGCCTTTTCGCACGTTCTGCAACAGTAGGCGGTCAGCAGTTCCCCGTTCACTGGGGCGGCGACTGCTTCTCCAACTACGAGAGTATGTGGGAAACAATCCGCGGCGGACTTTCCCTCTGCCTTTCCGGCTTCGGCTTCTTCAGCCACGATATTTCCGGCTTTGAGGCTACCGGCTCTCCCGACCTTTACAAGAGATGGTCCGCTTTCGGTCTTATGTCCTCCCATTCAAGACTCCACGGCAACAACTCATACCGTGTTCCCTGGAACTTCGACGAGGAGAGCTGCGACGTTTTAAGACACTTCACAAAGCTTAAGGGAAGACTTATGCCCTATCTTTTTGCAAATGCAGTAAAGGCTCACACAGATGGTATTCCTATGATGAGAGCTATGGTTATGGAATACTCCGCAGACCCGGCTACACATTCTCTTGACAGGCAGTACATGCTTGGCGACAACCTGCTTGTTGCTCCCGTATTCAACGAACAGGGCGACGTTTCCTTCTACCTGCCCAATATCGGAACATGGACCGATATTCAGACGGGCGAAACCCTTGAGGGCGGCAGATGGTACGAGAAGAATTACGATTATTTCGGAATGCCTCTTTACGCTAAGCCCAACTCAATTATTGCTTATGGCAATTTCAAGAGAAACTTTACTTATGATTATGCCGAGGGCGCAAAGCTTGTGGTTTACGGACTTGAAGATGGCAAGACCGCCGAGGCTAAGATTTACGACTCCGAGGCTAAGCTTGTTCTTACCGTTAAGGCAACAAGAAACGGCGACGTTATCACTGTTGTTTCCGAGGGAGAAGCTAAGAACTTCACCGTTGAAAGCGCACAGGGATTAAAGGTAGAGATTAAGTAAGATATAGAAAAAGAAGCGCCCGTAATGGGTGCTTCTTTTTGTCTGTATGGGCGGCGCTGTTCTGTAATTCAGAAAAATAGTCAGTTATCCGTATTTTTCCCGCAGTGAGGGCATACATCTATGTTTCCCAGCTTAATGTTAAGCAATTTGCCGCAATGGGGGCATCTCACCTTTAATACCAGCCAGACGAAAGCGCCTATAATCAGAATCAGGGAAATGCATATCAGTAACGGATTCTGACCGTTTACAGGGTCTGCTGCTGTGGGGGAGTGAAAACCTTTATAGAAAACAAAAAAACCAATGAATAAAACCACATATCCGATTATTCGATTTATTTTAGGGTTTTTCATATCAATCGCCTTTCAAAAATCAAAGCCGCTTCTGATACAATATCGGAAACGGCTTTTCAATGCTTTTGCTGATTTATCCTTCGTTCTTCATTCTCTCTCTGTAATCATTGAGAATTGATTCAATAGTATTGTAGTTGGCTTCTCTGAGCTGAGTATAGGAGCCGCCGAAGAAGATAGGAGCGTCCATAATCGACTCTTCGCCTGCACCTTCAAAGAGAAGGGCAAGGTCGTTGTTGAAGCCGCGGCAGTTATCAAAGATAAAGTTGAACTTTCCAGTGTCGGGAGTTGTGATGTCTAAAAGTACATCGTACTGCTCATCGGAGTAGTAAGCGTAGAACTTCTCAATTCTTGCAGTACCGCACTCGGGGCAGACTGTAAGATCCTCGGTTTCGTGTTCAACAAAGCTGTACTTACATTCAGAGCATTTGGGGTAGTAATGTGTTGAGGAATCGGTTGCGGTTTCTCTTGCCTCTGCAATGTTCTCGGGGTCGATAACCTCTTCTCTGTTGAGGGTGATCCAGTCGATAGCGCCCTTTACGTTCTTTGCTCCGGAGGGTACCATATATCCGAAGGAGTCGTAGGCTATACTGTATGTGTCGGAGTTATCGTCTCTGGGGAAGGGTACAAATGCCATATCATAAGGAATACTCTTCTTATAAAGGCTCTGGCAGGCGGAGGAGTATGTCCAGGTAGGCTCCATTCCAAGGAACAGCAGGTTTCCGTCAACAAAAGCTTCGTCGGGGGAAACATAGCCTTCTCCTGTAAGTCCCTGCTTGCAGAGGCTTTCAACAAATTCCATAGCTCTCTGAACATTTTCGCTCTTAAGGTTGTTGATAATCTCGCCGTCCTTGACTTCAATCATCTTTGTGCCTGTTGTGGAAACAAAGCTCATTGCGCTTACGCCTGTATAGCCGATATGCTCGGGCTTTGCGTTGCACCATTCGGTGATAAGGTCTTTAAATGCAGTCCATGTCCACTCGCCGTTGTGGTAAAGCTCCATGGGATCCTGAAGACCATATTCCTGAAGAACAAGTCTGTTGTAGTTGAGGGCGAAGTTGCTGGTCAGCTTGTAGGGTATGTAGTAGTGCTTTCCGTTGTAAACGAACTGCTCCGCAATATCCTTCATTCCGATCCATGTATCGCTGTCAAGGTCAATGTAGCTGTCAAGAGGAGTGTACATATTACGGGACATACCATGGGGGAAGGACATCCACTCGTATCTTACTATATCCGGTGAAAGGTCGGATGCCACAAGGGTTCCCAGCTTTTCAAAGTAAGCCGCACCGGAGGAGCAGATTTCCTGCTCAATTGAGCCGCCGTATCTTGTTTCAAAAAGGTCCACAAGCTCTGCGTCCTGACTTATCAGGTCGTAGTATATGAGAACCTTGATAGTTCCTGTTTCCTGATTTTCGTCAATTTCTACAACCTCGGCTTCCTCCTGAACCACATCTGCGATATTGGTTGTGGCTTCGGTGGCTGTTGTGTCAGCTGCGGGTTCGCCGCCTCTGGTGGTTGAACCGCCGCAGGAGGCTGTGCCAAGCACTAAAGACGCAGCAAGAAGGCTTGCCGCAATTCTTCCTTTTTTCATTTTTTTACCTGCCCTTTCTTAATAAATAATTGATTGAAAACGCACACAATATTTGCAGCCGTTATTACAGCCGCTGATTTTGTGTATACGTTTACATAAACTGCAAGTTTATTTTACCATAGTATAGAGGCTTAGTCAATTGTCAAAAGTGTGATAAATGATATGCAGTTTTTGTGTATTTTGTATATGCGCCAAATAATTCCTGTTAAACAGCTGAATTTTGGGCATATTGCTTCCTGCATATAAAAATTTTTAAAAAAATTAAAAAAAGGTATTGACAATCAGAGAAAAAAGTGTTACATTATGTTTAGCACTCGGGAGATAAGAGTGCTAACACTCGTGAAGAGCGACTGCTAATGTGGAAAGCATAATGCCGACTGTAAGAAAAGAGCAAATACCGCGAAAGGACTGATTGAGAATGGAAGGCAGAACGCTGAAAATACTTGAAACCGTTGTTGACGAGTATATACGCACAGGCGAGCCTATCGGTTCAAAGGCGGTGCAGGAGCTTCTTGATATTCAGGTTTCCTCGGCTACTATACGAAACGAAATGGCTTCCTTGGAGCAGCAGGGCTACCTTGAACACCCCCACACCTCGGCGGGCAGAGTTCCTACCTACAAGGGCTTCCGTCTTTATATCGACCGCATAGCCCAGCGGCAGCTTCCTGTTGAGGAGCAGCATATTATTGACGAGATGTTTGAAAACTCGGAAAACCTTTCCGACGAGGTTATAATCGAAAATGCCACAAGGGCGCTGGCTGACTTTACAAAGTGCGCTATCGTACAGGCGAATGAAGCAAGCAGGTTCTCGGTTATTACAAAGGTTGAGGTAATTCCTACGGGACGGAGAATGTACGTCCTGCTTATGATAACCTCGGGAGGCGGAATTAAAAACCGGCTCTGCCGCCTGTCCTTCGATCTTACTCACGAACAGATGGACTTTTTCCAGCGGTTCGTAAACGAAAACCTTAAGGGCGTAAATCCCGAGGACATTTCCGAGGAGTACCTAAACGGACTTGCAGGAGCGCTTGGAAGCTATATGATTTCCCTCTCGCCGCTGATTAAAGGGCTTGCAGACCTTTCGGCGGATATGATAAGCGATAAGATAAGAATAGAGGGAGAAGAAAATCTGATTGAAAATCCCGAGCTGAAGGGAACGGAAATTGCGGCGGCGCTTCGCAGGAAGGACGAATTTACAAAGTTCTTCGACAATACCTTTTCCGGCATAAACGTGCTTTTCGGAAAAGAGGACGAAACTTTCGTAATTTCTAATTCCAGCATGATTACGGGAAGTTACAGCAAGGGCGGCGAAAAAGCGGGA
>JBJERM010000318.1:0-2707 GCA_051882315.1 Ruminiclostridium sp. | reverse complement strand
CGGCTTTACACCTCGGAGCTTGTCTTTGAAAACGACGAGCATATAAAGGCATGGCTTATAAGGACAGCGGTAAATCTGGGGAAAAACCTTATAAAATCGGGCTGGTACAGGCTTTCGGAGCCGATTACGGCACAGACGGAGGAAAGAGCTGCAAAGGAAACCGAAATCCCGGAGGAAGGCATACTGCCCCTTATAATGAAGCTGAAGCCTAAAAACCGACTTGCCCTTTATATGCACTACTACGAGGGATACTCGGTAAGGGAAATAGCGTCAGTTCTCGGCGAAAAGGAAAGCGCCGTAACCTCACGGCTTTTACGAGCGCGAAAACAGCTTAGGGCGCTTATAATCAAGGAGGGTATTTATGAACTATAAAAAGCTTTTTGAACAGTCTTTTAAAAGTGTTGTTCCTTCTAAAGACAGCAAAGCGATTATGAAAAGCGTGATTGAAAGGACGGAAAGAACGGATATGGAAAATACGAAGAAAAAGGGAGTTAAAAAGCCTTTTGTAGCAGTAGCAGCAGCTGCGGCGGCGGTTGCTCTTGGGGTAACGGGGGCTGCGGCAGCGGGAATTATCGACTTTAACGAAATTTTCGGAAATGAAATAAAAACCGAAATCAAAGACTCCTATCTGCTTATGAGCAGGACGGAAAACGTAGAAGCTTACGTTTCCGACGAGGATTACAATGTAACTCTCCTCGGCGTTACAGGCGGAAACGACGTTGCTATAATGAGTATCGAAATAAGCCGTAAGGACGGAAAGCCTGTTACGGATTATTTTGTGAACAGAAACGATGATTCAACTATGACGGGTATTATTTCTGCTGAGTGCAAATGGGATAATCCCGACGCAAAAAAACGTCAGTACTCAAATGAATGGATTAACGAGGACGGAAATATATCTGTAAACATTGAGCTTGCTGTTGAATTCGACTATATCGAAGACACAAGTCTTGCAGGAAAAAACATAACGGTCAACGGCAACGGCTTTTATCCCGCTAAGGACTTTTACGACTATCTTGACGAAATCGGGGCAAAGTATCAGATAGATGGAATTGGTGCTGTGGAATGTGTACAATATGAGGACGGAACTCCCGCTGATGTTTCATCTGTTGCAAGCCTGCCACTTGAATGGGGTCTGAGCTTCGACTACTATCCTTCGGAAAAATCATCGGCTAAGCTATTTATGAAAGAAGAAGACAAGAATAGTACTGTTACCTTCAGACAAAAGCAAATGTACTATATAGACCCGGATTATCCCGAAATAATTGAGTACGGTCTTGAGATTACGGATATTCAGGTAGGCAGCACGAATGCATTTATTGATATTATCGAGTATAAGGACAGTAAGCCGACATTCCCTTTTTACAGCTTCCCGGACAATGAAATATGCCTTATTACAAAAGGCGGGGAGAAGATAGAAATGTCGTCTAACGGCGGAGTTGCAAGAGCCAACTCAGAGCAAGAGATTTCAAGAGAAAAGCTGGTATATTACAGCGAATCCCCCGAACAGGGAGGACGCAGCAGACTTGCTATTGATGTAAGCGAGATTGCGGCAATTTCGATTAACGGTGAGATTTTTGAGCTGGAGTAACGAATAAGTGCGAAAAGCGTCCTATGGAGGTTTCCATAGGGCGCTTACTTGCGGAAAAATCAAATCATCGGGTTTAGCGAAAAGACAGGAACAGCATGCGAATATCCATTCTACCCCTTAAGCAAATGAATATAATGATTAGCCTCCCTCAGAACGTGGTCGGCAAGGAGAGGTATAATAACCGAACGGATATTGCACTGCTCGATACCCTTTGTTCCCGCCATTTTGAAATCACGGAATTTTTTGGTAAGCTCCAGCGCCTCTTCTGCTGAGCTTTCCTTTTCAAGCAGGTTGCAGTAATCAATCGCAAAGCCGTTTGCAGTAGTAATCAGCTCCGCCTCGCAGGGATCAAGAGAGCCGCGGATAAACAGGGCGTGCTCCATCATAATCCTGTTCCAGAAATCCCTTCCGCCGCCGGTGCCGTCCTTATGCAGGCACTCGTTTTCCAGCGTCTCAACGCTCTCACGGTACAGCTTTGCTTCTCTGATGATATGTTCGATAAGTAAGGGATAATTTACGGTAAACATCTCGCAGCAAAGCACCCGTTTCAGTACCTCCTCCTTAAAGGCAATCAGCCCGTCCAGCAGGCAAAGGGCGGTTTTATTAAGCCCGCATACCCTGCCCCGCATTTCCTCACCGAAGCCGCTCCTGTTACCGCACCTGAGATGAAGCTCACGGGCGGTTATCTCCTTGTTGATAGGAATGCCGGTGAAGCACTCAGACTTACGCTCTGCGGCGGCGGTAAACTCAGTTACAATCTCACCCGAGCGCAGAACGTGCTGCGGGATAACGCCGTTGGCGAGGGTTACGGCGTTGGACAAAAGCTTTTCAAACTCGGTTTTGTAGAACTCTGCACGCTCGGCGAAATCTGGATTTGCGGGGGTAAAACCCGCCTTGAGAAAGAAGGCGTGCTCCTTCATAATCCGCCCCGAAAAAAGGTGGAGCGCAAGAGACTTTTCCACATAATTCTGAATCATAAAACCATTCCTTTCCATCTATTGCAATCAGCAAAGCTTCGTATTTTTCATTATATGCGGCAGCTGCGGATTTTGTGACTGAAAATTAGGGTATTGCAAAAAATAGAAAAAAATGATATTACATTAATGAAAATATTTT
>JBJERM010000317.1:0-2709 GCA_051882315.1 Ruminiclostridium sp. | reverse complement strand
GCAATTGTAAATTTGATTTTGAAAAAAGCTCTGCGAGCAAGGCAAAGAGTATTTCTTCCCTTAAAATCTCAACTATTTCCGATAAAACATACACCGGCAAGGCAATAAAGCCCTCCGTAACCGTTAAGGACGGCTCAAAAACCTTAAAGAGCGGTACCGATTATACCCTTACTTATAAAAACAACACCAAAATCGGCAAAGCAAGCGTTACCATAAAGGGCAAGGGCAGCTACACCGGCTCAAAAACAATTTACTTCAATATCGTCCCTGCCAAAACAACTCTTACCGTAACCAAAAAGTCCGACACAAAGGCTGTGTTATCCTGGAGTGCGGTAAAAGGCGCAGAAAAGTATCAGATTTACTACTCAACAAACGGCGGCAAATACAAGAAATTAGCTACCGTTTCCGGCTCAAAGACAAGCTATACAAATTCAAAGCTTGACTTCAAAAATAACGACTACAAGTTTAAAATCCGTGCTTATGCAAAGGCTGACGGAAAAACCGTCTACGGCGCTTACTCAAAGGCTGTCACCGTAAAATAATATTAAACGACAAAGATTATTCTGCTTTGAGCGGAATTTAAGTCAGATATATTTTTCTCCCCGCCTTCGGCGGGGAGAAAAATATATGACATCTATTATAAACCCACGCCCCCTCGGTCGTGGGTTTATTTTGTGAAAACCAAATGAAATAACCCTCTCTCCCATTTATACTATTGACGATACAAATTTTTTGGGGTATAATGTACCTTAAAAGAAGAAACGAAGGAAACAGAGGATAGGCTATGTCGTATCAGGACGATAAAAGAGAGCTTTTAAAGCTTAAACAGGGACTAATCGAGGAAAGCGAAAAGATACACGAGGAAGAAAAGCCCGTGTACGAGGTTCACGGCGCTTTCAAGAAAATCGAAAACTTCTTCTACCACTACAAATGGCACGTTGTTGTGGGGCTTTTTGCAATTGTGGTCGTGTCATTTCTTGTGGTGTCCCTGCTTACAAAGGAATACGGGGATATACGGGTGCTTGTAATAACCAAAAGCCCCGAAGTTGCCTCAAGCGTTCTCTATAAAACAGGAGATTACGAGACGGCTTTTGAGCGGTTCTGCCCCGATTTCGACGACAGCGGCTATATCCACGCAGAAATCTACAATATCGACTTAAGCGACAATGTTGACCCGGAATATATGATGGCGGGAGTTACTAAGGCGACCTCGGAAATCCAGCTTGGCGAGTCACAGATGTATATTGTGGACAAGGAGGGACTTGAGGCTATAACAGACGGGGACTATTCAACCCTGCTGAACTTAAGCGAGCTGTATCCCGACTGCCCCTATATAGACGGCTATTTCTTCAAGATAAAGGAAAGCCCCTTTGCCTACGAGTGTAATTATGCAGGCGCCTGCCCCGACAACCTTTATATTGTTGTAAGGAGCATTACCCCCGACGGAATTGCAAACCCGGAAAAGAGCAGGGAAGCGCAGAAAAAGGCGCTGGAAGTCCTGGACAATATCATAAACGGCAACTATGCGGGCTGGATAGACGACCAGGGAAGAATTTACGGGGTAAGCGAGGACAACCTGCCCTCAAATACAGTTAAAGAAACTTCTTAAGCCCGTCGGCGTACTTTACCTCCTCGTCAAGCAGACCTTCCGCAAGCCTTTTCGTGCTTTCGGAGGCGTTGGCGCTGTGGTTAAGAGTACGGGATATGTCAACAATCCCCATGTTCGTGCCGTTATACATAATCTCGGCTATGTTGCTCGGGGTTTTATCAGCGGCGGTTTTCATATAAATCCCCATTTCAGCCATTGCCCGCTCCATTTTCGGCAGCTTTTTCGCCTGCTTTCCCGCCGCCTCTATTTTGTCACGTGCGGTCATGCAGTTCTTTGCGTAATGCTTCTGCTGACGGAGCAGGTAGTCCGAAAGCTCGGGGCTATGGCATCTTGAACACATAAGCTTGGTGCAGTCGTGAGCCATACGGCTGTTCTTGTAGATTGAGTTAAGAATATCAATATCATGTTTTTGCAGCATATTGTAACCTCCTTTTTTACAATTATCTGCGGAAAGGCTTTAATTATGCACAGAGAACCCATTATCAAGATTTTCGCAAAGGGCTTCGGCTTTATGCTTTTCGGAAATATTCTCAGCGGAATTATGACGATTTCCCTGGCGCCCTTTATCGGGGAATGGTATATAAGCTATATCGCCCTGCTTTTTACCGTGTTTATCTACGCCTCACTGCTGTTTACGGTGGGAATGAGGGACGGTCAGCGGGAGAAGTCCATGCTTAAAAACAAGCGTGTTGAAAGCTGCCCTAAATACCGCTGGGTAAAAATAGGTCTTATTCTCTGGGCAGTAATGTGTATCCCCTGTATTGTTCTTGCTCTTGGTTCTTTAGGTGCAGTTACCCTTACCGGCGAATTTCTCTTTGCCTTTCGGTTTATCTGCGGCGCCGTTTACCCGCTTATGCACATAACCGGCATACAGGGCGCAGCCGCAGCAGAGATACCTCTATGGTTTCCTCTTGTTTGTATGGGCATTTACCTTGTGCTTACCCCGATTTCTGCGCAGATAGGCTATAAATTCGGGTTTGATGAGAAATCGGCGAAGGATTATATGTACGAGAAATAGTCCGGAATTATCGCAGACTACCCGCCGAAGGCGGGTAGTCTGCGATAATTACGCTTTGTGGTTTGCTATATATTTTCATTGA
>JBJERM010000316.1:0-2725 GCA_051882315.1 Ruminiclostridium sp. | reverse complement strand
TAGTTGATATTGAGCCGATTTACACAGAATTTCTTTTCGGGTATGAAAGTTGGAGCTTTGTTGTATTCGCCGTCCACCTTTACAACGCCGTTCAGGACGTGGATTTCGTCCTCGCTCGGCTTAATCGGAGTGCTGTGGCAATAGAGCTTCAGCGCTTCAAGGAGAGCCTTTGACCGCTTTGCAATCCCAGTTGTAATGCCGTTCTCAATGAGCATTTCGGAGATTTCAGCGGCGATTTTATCTTGGCTCTCCGCTCCGTCAACCGAGTAGAATATTCCGTCAATGCACTTTAGCTCACGGCTTTGACAGAAGCATTCGCAGAAAAGCGGCTCGTTTATCTTCTTTTCGTCGCTTAACCACTTGATTTCGGGCGGCGGTTGTGGTATAATGGAGTTGCTTGGGATAGACTGCCCCTCATCTGCGCCAACAGATGAAATAGGGGCGGTCTTTTCATTTTCAGCCATTGTTTTCACCACCTCCGACAGCGTTTATGTCGAAGCCGTAATACTTCTTCTCCATATAGGCTATGGGGAGCTTGCCTGCGATTGTGATGAAGCCCTGCGCCTTGAGTTCTTGATTGCAGCTTCGGATAATCTCGTAAGCCTTACCTCGGCTTATACCCATTATCGTCTGTAATTCCTCTGCTGTTATGTACTGCTTTTGCATATTTAACACCTCTCTTTCTATTCAATACGCATTTATAGTGCGTATTATCATTATAATACGTTTAGTTCTGTTTGTCAATATGTTTTTAAAAATAATAAATATTTTTCAATATGTACTTGAAATTCGTATTTATTTGTGCTATAATATGGACGAGGTGATACAAAATGGACGATAGAGATATCCAAATCGGACAGCGAATAAGAAAATTCAGAAAGGACAAGGGCTTAAACCAAAGCGAGCTTGCCGAGAAAATCGGAAAGTCGCTGCGTACTGTTCAGAAATACGAGAAAGGCGAGATTGAGGTTGCCGTATCGGTAATCAGCGATATTGCTGCGGTACTCGGCATATCCTCGTCCGATATTCTCGGCTACAAATCGGGCATAGAGCATATCGGCAGCCTCTCGGATATAATGAGCTTCCTCTTTATGTTGGAGAACGTGCAGGACGTTGATTTCAAGGTAAATGTCAAAAAGCCGTCGCAGGGCGGTCAATGGGAATGCTCCATATCCTTTGACGGACAGCAGAACGCAAAGTACAACGCAGACCTGTGCCTGTTCTTGGAGAGGTGGGCAGAGGAACGGGAGAAATTCCGCACTTATTTCTCATCTCTGGAGGACTATTCTCGTTGGAAAGCGGAAACCCTTGCGTACTACTCGCAGTCCGAAGTTGAAATCGCAGAACCCATCGAGCTTGACTTTGAAACAAGGCTGAAAAAGAGAAAGGAGTATATGGAAGCAGAACTGAAAAAGAAGAAGGACGACTGATGAAAGGAGCAGCTTATGTCGGTTACGAAAGACAGCAAAACGGGTAAGTGGATGTCCTAGCTTCGTGTGACGGACTGGACGGGAAACGTAATCCACAAGAAGAAAAGGGGCTTTGATACCAAACGTGAGGCTCTCGAATGGGAGCACGAATTCATTATGCAGGCAAGCGGCAGCATAGGAATGACCTTTGCGGATTTTATCAAGCTCTATTTCGAGGATATGGAAAAGCGGCTCAAACCCTCAACGGTTGCAAACAAGCGGTGGCTGATAGACTTGAAGATAACGCCGTATTTTGAGAAAAAGGCTCTGAACGAGATAAAGCCTACCGATATAAGACGGTGGCAGAACAAGCTCAAAAGCTATCGTGATGAAAAGGGTGTGCCTTACTCCGAAACCTATCTGAAATCAATCAACAACCAGCTTACAGCCATCTTCAACTATGCCGTAAAGTATTACGGGCTAAAAGAAAATCCCTGCCATAAAGCAGGGAGTATGGGTAAAAAGAACGCTGAGGAAATGCAGTTCTGGACAAAGGACGAGTTCAGCCTGTTTATCGACAGCAAATACTTTGATAACAAGCCCGAAAGCAGAACGGTGTTTATGACGCTGTACTACACGGGTATGCGAGAGGGAGAGCTGCTTGCGCTCTCGCCCGCCGATATCGACCTTGAAAAGAAAGAGATACGGATTAACAAGAGCTATCAGCGGCTCAAAAAGAGCGATGTTATAACCACTCCCAAAACGCCCAAGAGCGTTCGCATCATTACAATCCCCGACAAGCTGTGCGAATGCTTACGGGAGTATATGGAGAAATGCTACGGGCTGAAGCCGAACGACAGGCTTTTCCCTTATACAAAGAGTTTCCTATACCACGAAATTGAAAAGGGCGGTAAGGCAGCGGGAGTGAAGAGAATACGAGTACACGATATTCGGCATAGCCACGCCTCGTTACTTATCGAAATGGGTTTCTCGCCGCTTTTGATAGCCGAAAGGCTCGGTCACGAAAAAGTCCAGACAACTTTGGATACTTACAGTCACCTGTATCCGAACAAACAAGCAGAGGTAGCAAAAAAGCTTGACGACATCTGATAATCAAGCCTGTTGGCTACAAAAAATCACTTAAATGTAGCCATTTTGTAGCCAATAGTAAAATAAAACCCCGAAAATCCGCATAACAAAGGGATTTTCGGGGTAAAAATTTTTATTCCCACTCGATTCAGGTAACTGTGATTTTGGTATCAAGCCTTGATTTAATGCACTATTTTCGCCGTAAACCGCACATTTTGACCGCATTT
>JBJERM010000315.1:0-9263 GCA_051882315.1 Ruminiclostridium sp. | reverse complement strand
CAGAAAGAAACAATTTCAGCCGATAAGTTATATGGAGCGAGTATTTAAACGAAACGGAGATTTACTTTCAGAGTTCCGTTCTAATAACATAGGCTGTTCTATACCTACGGATTTTAGGATTATCCGCCCCGAAACATTACACAGCTCCGCTTCGGAGGTTTGCAACACCATTGTCAGAGAATACATTATAGGTAAAAAGCAACTTTCAAGACCTAAAAACAATGTGGGTGACTTTTTCCGCGACAGTATTAAGTGGATGGTATTTTCAGCAGGAGCAATCCTGATTATACTTACAATATTCACAAAGTGATTAAAAGGGTTAGTGTTAATTAGTAGACAAATGTTAGCATATACTAACAAAAAACCAAGGAGGTACCTATGAACAAAGACCGAAGAAAAGAAGTAAAGTCAATCTACGCCGCCCTACAAGATGTAAGGGAACGGCTCAGCGATGTTCTTAGCGAGGAACAGGATACCTACGATAATATCCCCGAGAACCTACAGGAAACCCAAGCCGCCTATGATTCCGGCGAGGCAATAGACAATCTCGACGACGCAATAGAGTGCTGTTCGGAGGCACTTGAATATCTTGAGGAGGTAATCTAATCAGTCCTTTTTATCGGACAGCAACTTGTATATAATAGGAAAGGGTGATTATAGCTATGACAGATACGAAGATTTCTGTTGACGTTTCCGCTTTACTCGACCACGAACGGCGACAACATGAGAGTGATGTACAGCGTTTATCGGGGAAGATAAGGGAGCTAAATGCTGCTCTCGGCTACGAAAAGGAGCGAAGAATAGCTGCAGAAAAGCGTGTATCGGAGTTAGAGGAACGGCTGCTTGGAGCAACAGAAAATAAGCGAAAGCGCAGAACAAAAGCCGAGATGGAGGAGTACAGAAGCAGTCTTAGCGGCGAATACTCGGAGTACAAAAGCAACGGTGTCCGTAAGCCGCATAAAACCGAGTCGATAAGGTCGTACACTGATTTCAAAAAAATCCAGGACTATTTTCTGGGAAAGAAACAGATACGCAACTATATGATGTGGACGATAGGCGTGTGTCTTGGAGTTCGTGCTTCTGACCTTTGTCTACTTCGCTGGAGACATTTGCTGAATGAAGACTTCACATACAGAGAACGTGTGAAGCTGACGGAAAAGAAAACCGGAAAGCTCCAGGGGTGTCTGATTACAGAGGCAATCAAAGAAGCTGTAACAAAATATCTCAACTCAGTCAGCTGGGAGATAAACCTTGACGACTTTGTTTTTGCAAAGACAACAGGAGCTGAAGCACCAATCACAGAAAAGCACTGCTGGCGAATATTGAAGACAGCCGCCGAAGCTGTTGGAATAGACTATAATATCGGAAGTCATTCAATGCGCCGAAGCTTTGCTAACATAGTGCTGTGCGTAGATGAGAGCACGATTGATATGAATGCAATTACCAAGATACAAGGTCTTTTAAACCACTCCGACCCACGAGTAACTCTGCGTTACCTCGGAACTCTCGACAAAATGTACGACAATGCGAGGGTGGCAGTAAGCGATTTCGTCCTTGGCAAGACTGATGTGGACGAGTTGATTGCAGGAGACAATTATAATCTCTCCAGCATTATGGACAAATTAATGGAAATCGAAGAAAAATTGAGCTAAGGTATTGCAAATCGAAAAGATTTGTGATATTATTATACCCATAAGGACGAACAAAAGGTGTGTGGGTAGTGAACAAAACGGAAACAAATGTTAATGGAAAGGCGAGTGATTATTTTGCAAATGACAGTAAACAAATCGACATCAGCAGTAGAAAAGCTTCTTGTAAGCAGAGAATTCAGCAAGAACAGCGAGGAAGTTGCCGACTATATTTCAAGGTGCGGAGTCTTCTGTCTGGCAGAGCTTGTTAACGGGACAGAAAAGGATATAGGCTTTTACTACGGAGGCGGAGCGTACAACACCACAACGGGCGAAATTTTCCTTACACTGGATTCAATACGCCCCAATAACATTCTGAACTTCAACATCAAGGACGTCAATCTTATATCCCTGTGCAGTGACGGGGTAGATATGTTTGTCATGGAAAAGTACTGGGTGTCAGGAAGCTTTGTCCCGCAATACGAATGCCCCGAAGACAGCTTCCGAACTCTGCGCTTCCCGAAGGAGCTGCTGTGTGTTTCAGAGAGTAATCCGGATATAACATATCTTAAAACGGAGCGTATAAAGAATTGCTCCTACATGAGAAAAATGCAGTTAAGCGCTGCGGTCAACCGTTACTTCTCCATACCGGACACAAACACCCCTGTGACAATAGGTTTCACCAGAGAAGGGGAGAGGCTTAAAATCGGGCTTGTGGACAGAGTCACAGAGAAATTCATTACAAGTCTTAAATCATTTCTCTGGCAAGGCTACCAGCTTTGTTGACAACAAGCGTTTAATATAGTATAATACAGTAAGGTGGTGATTGTATGAAGACAACACGAAGAAAAGAAACAACAGCCAAAAACTATGAGCTGTTATCTCCTGAGGATAGGAAAGTAATACTCTCTTATAAGGAAAAAGTCGAAACGGGTGAGTACACAGAGAAGCTTAAGCGTTCTACAATAGCAGACAATATTGCAGGACATCTGAGTAAGGACACGGATATTCCTCTCAGCAAATGGGATACAGACATAGCTGAAACGTTTTTAAGACAGCCGGGTTGGACTCCAAACTACAGAAAGCTTGCCCTTACTGTATTGTCGGAAATTCTAAAAGAAGCAGGAAATCCGACAGACCTCAGTGCAATTAATCCCAAGGAGCTTGTTTTAGCGTCAAGCTTTATTCTTACCTACAGACATCTTGACGAAATTGTAAGAGAAGGAATTTCAAAAGATGAGATACTAAAAGAAAAACCCTGGGAAACAAGTGCAAATTCTTCTGCGATAGCGGCTATATATCTTTCCTGGATAGGGCTTTCCGTTAATGATATTGTTACACTGGCTTCTTCATCGGTGCACATTCGGGAAAGAGCTGTGTGCTTAGGAGATAAGGTTTATTCATATCACGAATTTCCCGAAATTTCGGAGTTTATGAAATCATATTCCGAAGCCGAATACTTCCTTACGCTATCACAAAACGGAGAGAAGAAATATCCGTTTATTGATTCTCCGTTTTTTATCAAACAATTCAAGCAAGGCGGAATTTCCAAAAGCAGACTTATTAAAAAGGTAAAAGCCTTTTCAGACCAGACTCTCGGCAATATCTACCACTCCGGTAGGCTCAATAAGATTTTCCGTTATGAGCAGGATGGTATGAAAGCAGAACGTTCCAACTATAAAGAGCTTGCGCAGCTTCTTAATATTGATAACCCCGATGGAGCATACACCAGTATTAATTTAATATTATCCGATTATGCGGAATATAAAAAGCTGAGAACAAAAACCTTAGAAGAAAAGGAGCAGAAATGACCGAAGTAAAGGAACGGGAACGAAAAATAACACCAGAACAATCTCTCTATTGCAACTGGACTAAAGACGAATACAACAATCTTGTAAGAAGTCTGAAGCTCACAGGTGTTATAAATTTCGACTGGAGCTATATGAAGAATAAAACTTCAAAAAATAGCTCTCAATATGATAAATACCAAGGGCTACCCGGAATTCAGAAAATTTATCGAGGACGAGTTGTTGCAGGACAGCGTTTTCGTTAACGATATTCTTTTTGAATATAACGCATCCTATAACTGGATGACCGTAACAGGCTGTATATATCAGCCGGTGCAATATCTAAAAAGAGTTTTCTTCACCCTTCACAAGGATAAGACAGATGCTTTTATTGAAAAATACGGCGAAGACGCAGTACCGGATGACTTCAGAACAATAAGCCCGCTTACTTACTCGGAAGAAGGGAATAGCATTAAAAGTTATATAGATGATGTTCTATTCTATAAACGTCCGCCAAATCGTAAGGAGAAGGCAAAAGATGTGCGGCACATTACTTTTGCAATAATTTCTTTGTTGTCTTTTATACTTGGCAGTGCGTTTCTCTCGGCGTGGTTATCAGTTAAGGCTTTTTGATTTGGTAAATATATCAAAATAGTCCTGTGTGTAGTTTAATATTTTTGTATATTTTACCCTTTCCTTCCTCTAAATAATATGTTATAATAACAATACAAAAATATATTATATGGAGGATAAACCAATGAAAGCTTTCGGAATTATAATGTCGCTGTTACTTATTATCTTCGGTGCGGTATTTCCTGTTCCCGAAAAGCAGGTGGACACAATAAGTTACTGTTATGATAAAAGTTGGTTCTATAAGTACGGCGAGGAGTATGTCAACGGCGACGCTTACAACTATCAGATTGAAGCTTCTCTCAAAGCCGGCTGGATGAGCGGTGTTCTTACTATGAAATCAATCAGCGTTGCCACAGGAATATTATTGTTCTTCATCACAATTTACGCCGACAAGAAACACAAAGAGCTTGAAAAACAGACAAAGCTTTTAGAGCAGCTTGCGGGCAATCAGGCTGAAGCTACCAATAGTAATCCTAATGGAGACCTACAAAAGCAGTCTCCACCGGAGGACGCCTCGGAACAATAAACAAAAAAATCTTAAATTATGTCTTAAATTTTGTCTATTTTACCCTTGGTGTTTTCGCTTTTTTATGCTATAATAACGACAGTAATCAAGAAGAACAAGGAGCTCTTTTATAGGGTTCCTTTTAATTCCCTTTTGATGATGACAACACTCTATTATATAGGAGGTGATTTCATAGAAAAAAGGCTATATTATATAGTTGACAGCACGACAAGTGAGGTCGTAAGACAGTTTATGGAATACCCCGACCATTTCAGTAAAAGGCTTAAACCGCCCACCGGATATTATATAACAATTAACAGCAGGTTCTTCAAAGAAGTTGTGCCAAAACTCAGTTCCAGAGAAATCGCGGATTTTATCTTTCTTGCCTGCAACTGCAATTTCAGCTATTGCGTATCTCACAGTGGCAGTTCAATTCCAATGCACAATGATAAAATCAAATCTGCTATATGCGATACAAGATTAGCCAAGCTTAACCACTTTGCCAACGAGGGGCTAATTTCTTTTGGTAGGGGTGAGCGCTGTTATGTAAATAATAAATATGTTTTTCTCGGAGGTAATAAGGATGAAAATAAGAGGGAGTTCGGCGACGGAGTTCGTATCTACAAGGACTACTACAACCAATTTTATAAAAACTGTAGTCAGGTAGACCTCAGAGTCCTTGGAATCATTTATAGACTTGTCCCCTATCTTAACAGAAAATGGAATGTAGTAACTGAGCCTGACAACACACCGTTATGCGACTTGTTAGCAATCCAGCCCTGCAGAAGAGAGAGGGTAGTGGAGCTGATAGGGTACAAGGCGGGGAACACCTCGCTATATATTAAGAAGCTGACAGATTTGGCTATCTCTGCTGATGGGAACACTTATCGTGCTGTTATTCATGGCATCCGGAACAAAGGTTCACCGGGAGGCTTTTATGTCAATCCTTATCTTGCCTATTACGGCTATAACGATATAGAGCCTCCCCTCAATATAACAGTTAAAACCTCATCAGGAGAAAGGACAGGATACCTTAGAGAAATAGAGCCTGATAATGTTCCGCTTCTGACAGAACAAAAATAATTTTTAAATGACAACACTCTATTATAATTTATCAATGGAAGGAAGTAATACAATTTGGAACAACCCCTTAACATCTACGAAAAACTCGCAAAAATCGGAGAACCCATTCAGATTCTCAAAAAGACAAAGAAAGGCTACAACTACACCTACGTTCCCGAAGAAGAAATCCTTGCGGGAATACAGAATGGAATGAGAAAGTACAAGGTATCTCTCATTCCTCACATTGTACCGAACAGTACAAAGACGCAAATGGTAACAACAGAAAAGACAAGAGCTGCGAAGGACGGAAGGATTTATACCGAGTATGTCAATGAGTATCTTGTGACGGGAGAAATGACCTTTTCCTGGGTAAACACTGAAAACCCCGAAGAAAGGGTAGAGGTTCCCTGGTACTTCTCGGGTCAGCAACCCGACAGTTCACAGGCTTACGGCTCAGCGCTTACTTACGCTTCTCGTTATTTCAAGCTCCAGTTCTTCCAGGTAGCAACCACGGACGACCCCGACGCTCTTCTTGCAAAGAAGAAGGAAAGGGAGGCTCAGGAGAATAAGGCGGTTCTTACCGAAATATTCTCACAGACAGCAAAGGTAATCGACGATTATCTTAAATCATTCAAGGACGGCTCCAAGGAGCACACAGCAGCAAGGCAAACTCTGCTTGACACTTGCAAGAAGTTTGCCGGTTCAACCGATTATCGCAAGATAACCGACCCCAAGAATGCTGCCGAGCTTCTTGCCGAAATAAATAAAATTACAGGAAAGGAAAGTAAGTAATATGGGTTTTAAAAACGGTGCTTATGCAAAGGTGTGGGAAGTAGTCCCGCCCCAGGAAGGGAAAAAGACATACCGAGTCCGACTGTCAATTTCAAGAAAGGACAAGCTTTCAGGCGAATATGAGCAGGATTTTTCCGGATATGTTTCCTTTATCGGGAAGGCGGCTGTGCTTGCAAAGGAAAAGCTCACTAAGGAGTCAAGAGTTAAGCTTCTGGAAACAGACGTAGCCTCCGCATACAACAAGGAAAAGAAGGAAGCTGCCTATTATTTCAAGGTGTTTGATGCAGAGCTTGCGGACAGCGGCAACACATCTCCGACTATCGACACCGACTATCCCTTCGATTTAGATGCGGGAGTGGAGTCCGCAGCCGAAGAGCCTGCCGAGGGCGGCGATAAAGACCCGTTCTGATGAATTACGACTACCTGTTGTCGCAGACAGTCTGGAGCTTCTCCCGACTTAAATGTTATGAAAATTGTAAGTACGCTTTTTTATTGCAGTACCTTGACTATCCTCGCCCCGAAAAAACTGAAAGGTTCTATACCGAGTACGGTAAGTTAATGCACGGTCTTATCGAAAGGGTAACAACAGGTCTTATGACTGCCGACGACGCGAGGAAGGAATTTTTAATTTCCTTTCCGCAAATCGACAGGAGATTTATAAAGCCTGTAACCTATAATAATTATTTCGGGCAGGCGGTGGAGTGTCTTGGCAATCTGAATAAGGACGATAGTATCTTAGCAACAGAAAAGCAGGTTAATTTTAAGGTAAAAGAACATTCTTTTGTGGGTTACATTGATGCGATTATAAAGGACGGAGACGGTTATTATATCCGCGATTATAAACCAAGGATTTTAAAAACCACATCGACCAAAAAATCTACAAAATCACAAGAAAAATTTGTGCAATATGCACGTCAATTATATCTCTATTCCATAGCCACAAAGGAGCTTTACGGCGAATATCCGAAGAAAATCCAGTTCTTCTGCTACCGTGACGGCTCCGTGGCGGAAGAGGAGTTTAACCGGGACAGACAGACAGAATCTGAGGAGTGGGCAGCAAACACAATAGAACAGATTAAAAGGGAAGAGGATTGGAAACCCTCTCCCGATTGGTTCTTCTGTAATCAGATTTGCGCTGTGAGCGAGAGCTGCGAATACGCCCACTTGATATGAAGGATGGTGAAAAGGTGAATGTCAGTGACATAAAGAATATTGAAAGCGAGGCGGGAGTAATCGCCTCAATTATAAAACACCCCGAATTTACATTCTATTCGGAACAGCTCCGATATAACTACTTTACGGATATTGTAAACGGATATATCTATTGGGCAGTACAGCAGCTTGCCAGAAAAGAGGTTGCCACAATAGACGCTTACAATATTATGAATATATTAAGTAGCAACAAGTACACCTCGGACAGGACGGAAAAGGAAATATCCATTGAAATCCTCAACGACATTATAACTAATTCGGACTATATCGCCCGTTCAACGGCAGAAGAATATATGGTTCTTGTTAAGAATGTGGTGGACGCAGCCCTTCGAAGAAGCACATACATAAAGCTTGCAGAGTGCGAACGGCTGTGCTTTAATTCCTCGGAAAAGGATTTGGAGCAGAAAATATACAAAACTCTGGATAATGTGATGCTGGAGTTCTCCACAACCACTGATGTGCCTCAGATGAAGAATGAAATCGACAGACTCTGGAGTGAAATCGAGCTAAGGCAGAACGCAGGAATGGCAGGCTTGCCCTTTAAGTTTTCGGAGCTTAACAATTATGCAACAATCGACAAAGGCGAGCTTTTCATATTTGCGGCGGAGCAAAAACAAGGTAAGTCAATAATGCTTCTCAACTGCGCTGTTGACCTGTTGATGAAAGATAAGGCAATCCTATATATCGACTCCGAGCTTAATTCAAGAACCTTCCTTTGCCGACTTATTTCCCACCTTACAAAGATAGAGTTCAACAGACTTCGTGCCGGCAAATATACCGAGGAAGAGCGAGAACGGATAGAGCGGGCTAAGGCGTGGCTTAAGCAGAAGAAATTCACTCACATTTACCTGCCGCTATTCGACAGTCAGAGTATTTACACGATTACAAAAAAGGTAAAACACACCCAAGGACTTGACGTTCTGATTGTTGATTACTTTAAGGGGAATTGTGACGGTGACGCTTTTATGGTTTATTCCGAGCTTGGAAAGGTGGTTGACCTTGTAAAGAACCAGATAGCGGGAGATATGGATATTGCCGCTTTAGGTGCAGTACAGGCAACCTCCTCATTAAAGATAGCCGACTCAGCCAAGATAGCAAGAAACGCCTCAACTATAGCCTTCATTCTGGACAAGACTCCCGAGGAAATCGAGCGGGACGGTAAGGAGTGCGGGAATAAAAAGCTGCGTGTTACCCTTAACCGAAACGGAGCGCAGATGTCAGCAGATGAATATATCGACCTATCCTTTAATGGCAATCTTATTTCCTACGAACAGGCAAAGCAGCATTCGGTTATAACGCCGTATTAAGGAGGCAGAAATGACAGTAGCCGAACTTATGAGTGCCGCTGATATTGTATCCTATGTAGAGGACTACGGAGTAGAGCTTGAATATAAAAACGGCGAATACTGGGGGTTATCTCCGTTAAAGGAAGAAAAAACGCCTTCATTTGCTATTAACGAAGACAAGCAGACCTTCTACGATTTCAGCACAGGAAAAGGCGGCAATATACTGACTCTTATCCGGGAGCTGTATTCCTGTACCTTGCAAGAGGCTATCAAAAAGCTAAAGGAATACACCGGAATAGATGATAATTGTGAAACATTTATCAAAGTCCCCTCTATTGTAAGAATTGCCAAACATTAT
>JBJERM010000314.1:0-2754 GCA_051882315.1 Ruminiclostridium sp. | reverse complement strand
TAGGCAGAAAAACCGCAAATCTTATCTGCGGCGACCTGTACGGGAAGCCTGCTCTTGTCTGCGACACCCACGTTATCCGACTTACAAACAGGCTGGGACTTGCAGACAGTAAGGATGCTGTTAAGGTTGAGCAGCAGCTTGCCGCAATAGTTCCTCCAGATGAGGGCTTAGGGCTCTGCCACCGTCTTGTATGGCACGGCAGGCTTGTCTGCAACGCAAGAAAACCGGAATGTGAGCGGTGTACCCTGTGCAGTTTTTGCAACGAATATAAACACAAATAAATTTAACTCTTTAAAACATAAATTTATTGAATTTTTATTGCTTTATAGCGTGAAATGTGTTATAATGTCTAATAGCCGCACTGCGGCTTTGAAACTAAGCCCTGCAATAAAGCGCTTTTTGCGCTGTTATAAGGAAAGGTGATTTTATGAAGTATGACATTAAGGAAGTATCTTCAAGACTAAAGGCCACAAGGGAATGTCTTGATTTTACAGCAGCAGATATGGCCAAAGCAGCACGAATTACCGAGGCCGAGTACATAGCATACGAGAACGGAGAAAAGGACCTTTCCCTGTCTGTTCTTAACGCTTGTGCAGAGGCCATGGGAATTGAAATGATTGAGCTTCTCACGGGAACCTCTCCTACTCTCAACACCTACTCTCTTGTTAGAAAGGACGAGGGACTTCCTATTGAAAGAAGAATAGGCTTTACCTACCAGCACATGGCTTACCTCTTCAAAAAGAAGAAAATTGAGCCTATTATGGTGCATGCTCCTTACGAGCCCGACCTGACAAAGCCAATTCACCTCTCGGTTCACGACGGACAGGAAATGGACTTCGTTATCAAGGGCAAGCTGAAATTCGTCATAGGCGACAGCACGGAAATCCTGAGCGAGGGGGACTGCGTTTACTTCGACAGCACCAAGCCCCACGGTATGATTGCAATTGACAGCGACTGCGATTTCCTTGCAATACTTATCTGATAAAGGCATATATTCTGTATGAAATTTTGAAAGGCGACAAAAACCAATGGAACAAGTTAGAAACTACTATAAAAGATTTGTAAAAGAAGGCTTCGACCAAAACGGAATCCTCAACAAGTTCGAGATTGACTGCCCCGATAACTACAATTTCGGCTACGATATAATCGACAAGTACGGCGAAATCGACCCCGACCGTCTTGCTCTCTGGCACGTTGACCTTCAGGGAAACGAGCATAAGTTCACCTATAAGCAGCTTTCCGAGCTCTCCACAAAGGCGGCTAACCTTTTCACCAAAATGGGTATCAAGAAAAACGACAAGGTTATGCTGGTCCTTAAGAGAAACTACCAGTTCTGGTACGCTATAATCGGTCTTATGAAGATAGGCGCAGTTGCAATCCCTGCTACTCATCTGCTCACAACCCACGATTTTACCTACCGTTTTGAAAGCGCAGGCGTAACCGCAATTATCTGTACAGGCTACAACCCCGACATTGAGCGCTACGTTGACGAGGCTGAAGCTGAAATGGGTATTTCCCTTGTGAAGTTTATTGCAAACGGCACAAAGGAGGGCTGGATTTCCTTTGACGAGGAAATTGAGAAAATGCCTGCAACTATGGAAAGAATCCCCACCGATTCCCACGAGCACATGCTCCTTTACTTTACCTCCGGCACAACAGGCTACCCCAAAATGGTAGTTCACAACCACAGATACGGTCTTTGCCATATCCAGACTGCCGCTCACTGGCTCAACGTTGACCCCGACGGTATTCACCTTACAATTTCCGATACAGGCTGGGGAAAAGCGGCATGGGGCAAGCTTTACGGGCAGATGGCTCTTGGCTCCTGTGTATTCGTTTATGACTTCGATAAGTTTATCCCTGCGGATATGCTTAAAATAATGCAGGACTATAAGATTACCTCCTTCTGTGCGCCGCCTACAATGTACCGCTTCTTTATAAAGGAAGGACTCGGAAGCTACGACCTTTCCAACCTTAAGTACAGCTGTATCGCAGGCGAAGCGCTTAACCCCGAGGTTTACAACAGATGGCTTGAATTTACGGGTCTTAAGCTTATGGAGGCCTTTGGTCAGACTGAATCCACCGTTATTCTTGCAAACCTTGTGGGAATGACTCCGAAGCCCGGCTCTATGGGCAAGCCTGCTCCCCTTTACAACGTTGACCTTGTTGACGAAAACGATAAGTCCGTTCCCCCCGGAGAAGTAGGCGAAATCGTTATCAGGGCAGAAAGAGGCACGGACGGACTTTTCTGTGAATACTACAAGGACGATGAAAAGACCCTTGAGGCTTGGCACAACGGCGTTTACCATACAGGCGATACCGCTTGGCGGGACGAGGAAGGCTACTACTGGTATGTCGGCAGAAACGACGACGTTATCAAGGCAAGCGGCTACCGAATTGGACCCTTTGAAATTGAAAGCGTTCTTATTCAGCACCCCTCGGTTCTTGAATGTGCGGTAACAGGCGCTCCCGACCCCATAAGAGGACAGGTTGTAAAGGCTACCGTTGTTCTTGCGAAGGGCTATACCGCCAGCGAGGAGCTTGTCAAGGAGCTTCAGACCTACGTCAAGAAGAATACTGCACCCTACAAATATCCGAGAATTATCGAATTTGTGGACGAGCTACCCAAGACAATCAGCGGTAAAATCAGACGTGTTCAAATCAGGAATGAAGATAACAATAAGTAAGCAAAAACAGCCCGATTTTTCAGTCGGGCTGTTTTATGTTTCTCCATAAGCTAAGCAGTACAGGCTT
>JBJERM010000313.1:0-2754 GCA_051882315.1 Ruminiclostridium sp. | reverse complement strand
GCCGCATTTGATATGCTGGACGAGGAAACCCGGCAGGACCCTGTTTCCTATCCCGACGAGGAATTTATTGCGGAAAAAACCGAAATTTTCGTAAACCTGTCCGACGAGGCAAATCGGGAAATGCAGGAGCTGTGGACGAAGATGAAATCCGCCGAGGACGAGAATGTAAACCGCTGGTTTGCGCCTGTTTTTCTGATTGCAGGTATTGCGGCGATTATCGGGATTCTGATTTACAGGTATATCAAAAATAAGAAGGATATATTCTGAAATACAGCTTTGACACTAAAAATTCAAGGGCATAATGCCGGCTCACGTCTGAAAACCTATTGAATTATTGTCATTCGCATCACACATACTACTATCAGCAAGCCGATTGAGCTTATTCTACTATCTAAGCTCTTTCGGCTTTCTATTTTGTCATCTGCCTCGCTTAAATTCTTATACTAAAGCTTTTTGACCCCGCCGCTTCAAGGAGTGGCTAACTTGCGCTTTTCACGCAGATAACTCAGCTTGAAACGATAAGGCAACGCCGCACAATCTACTACGGCAAAAAGACAGCCGCAAATTGTGGGGTGTTTACTAAAGTAATGCGCCTAAAGGAAAAAGCCGCCGAGAGAAGTACTGCACACAAAAGCAAAAGAAAAAACCGACGAGAAACCGCTTTTCAGCGGATTTTCGTCGGTTTTGCTTATCGGGAGCTGCGCTACGTTATAGGAATATATGCCGCTATAATATCCATATCGCCGGTAACGGTTGAGTTGTAACCCAGCTCCGCACCGTTATAGGTCCACACAAGATTATAGCCTTCGATTTCTTCGTCCGTAAACTCAGCAAAGGAAATCCAATCTCCGTAGCGGGCGGTTGTCGTTGTAACTGTATTGCCGCTTGTATCCTTAAAGGTGATGGTGCACTCCCTGCCCATATAGACAGCGGCAAACTTGAAGTTATTCAGGGGAGGATAATAATCATTGAAGTTTCCGCCCATTCTCATGCCGTCTGTAAGGGTGATGGTATCGCCGGGAGAGTATATGGTTATATAGTCATTGTTTGTGATAACATCGGAGGTAGTGTCCTCTGTTGCTGTGCAGCCCTCCTTGACCGACGGGTCGGCATATCCGCCGGAGCTTACCGCACCCCAGCCTACGAACTCGTAGTTTTCCATAGCCTCGGCTGTATCGGGAAGGGTTATTTCATTTCCCGCCATGGATAAGAAGTGCTGCTTTGTTCCGCCTGCGTCAGTAATTTTTACTTCGCTTACGCCGTTATACAGCTCATAGGCAACGCAAATTGTCGTATCGCCTGCAATTGCCTCGGTAGGCTGCTGCCAGCCAAACAGGTAATAATCGTATGCACCGTCAGAGTCCGTATCAAGCACTACCGGCAGGGTTACTGCCACGGGTACTGTTCCATCGGGAACGTCATTCTGAGTAAAAATTACTACAGATTCATCTGCCTCAAGAACGTAGGTAACCGCATAAAGCGCCGTGTATTCGGCAGTTACTGTAATATTATCCGTTACCTTTGTGGAGGTTGTGAACTCAGAGCTGTTATACATCCACTTTCCGTTTGTATAGCCGGTTCTTGTTGGAACGGCGGGAATATCGGCTACTGCGGTGTCGTAATCTGCGTAGCGGATTATGTCAGCGCTGCCTTCCGCCTTGAAGGTTACGGTGTAGGTGTTGATTGTGTAGACCGGCTCTACCGTAATGTTTCCTGTTACCTTTGTGGAGGTTGTGAACTCAGAACCGCCATACTTCCATACGCCTGTGTAGCCCGTCTTATCGGGAACATTGGGAAGGCTTTCTACCGACTTACCGTAAACCGCAGTTCTTGTGGCTACAGTTCCGCCGTCCTCGTTGACGAAGGTTACGGTCATAGGATTGCCCTCGTAAACCGCAAAGAACTTATAGTTGTCAAGACCGGAATATCCGCCGCCGTTAAGTCTGTTGGAGCTGCTCAGCGTGATTGTAGCGCCGGGGTCATAGTCCGGAGTGATGTTGAGCATATAGTCGTCTACGTTATCGGTGCTGTTTTCGGCGCCCTTCTTGATATTCGAATCTGAATATCCGCCGGAGTTAACGTATCCCCAACCAACAAATGTGTAGTTATCCAAAGGTGTAACATCGTCTGCCGACGGGAGAGTTATCTGAGTGCCTGACAACGCTAAGCCCGTACTTATTGTTCCGCTTGCGTCGGTTATCTTGAGCTGGTAAACGCTGCTGTACAGTTCGTACTTAACAGGGACAGTTGTATTACCGGTAATTTTATCGCTTGGCTGAGTCCATTCAAGCAGGTAATAATCGTATGCACCGTCAGAGTCCGTATCAAGCACTACCGGCAGGGTTACTGCCACGGGTACTGTTCCATCGGGAACGTCATTCTGAGTAAAAATTACTACAGATTCATCTGCCTCAAGAACGTAGGTAACCGCATAAAGCGCCGTGTATTCGGCAGTTACTGTAATATTATCCGTTACCTTTGTGGAGGTTGTGAACTCAGAGCTGTTATACATCCACTTTCCGTTTGTATAGCCGGTTCTTGTTGGAACGGCGGGAATATCGGCTACTGCGGTGTCGTAATCTGCGTAGCGGATTATGTCAGCGCTGCCTTCCGCCTTGAAGGTTACGGTGTAGGTGTTGATTGTGTACTCTGCCTGTACCGTGATATTCTCTGTAATTGCAACTGCCGAGGTAAACTCTGCGCCGTTGTACATCCACTTTCCGGTGTAACCTGTCTTTGTAGGAACGGCGGGAA
>JBJERM010000312.1:1823-38368 GCA_051882315.1 Ruminiclostridium sp. | reverse complement strand
TTATATGATTATAGTGGTATGTACTGCCGCACGAAAGGATTTTTTCAAAAATGGATTTTAACATCTTCACCTTAATAGCATTCGGAGTTTACTTCCTTATTATATTGGGTATCGGAATTTTCAGCTTCAAGAAATCAAAAAACGTAAGCGACTACTTCCTCGGCGGTCGTCAGCTGGGTACCTGGGCAACCGCAATTTCCGCTCAGGCGTCGGATATGAGCGGCTGGCTGCTTCTGGGACTTCCGGGAGCTGTATTCGTTTCGGGACTTACAGAAAGCTGGATTGCAATAGGTCTTTTTATCGGTACGTACCTTAACTGGCGGCTGGTTGCTTCAAGACTTAGGAGAATGTCTGCTGCCGCAGGAGATTCAATCACAATCCCCGAATACTTCCAGAAGCGCTTCAAGAGCAGCTCCTACGTTGTACGCTTTGTATGTGCGGCTATAATCTTCGTTTTTTTCCTTGTTTATACTGCTTCCGCCTTCAGCTCAGGTGCAAAGCTTTTCAACTTCGTTTTCGGACTTGACTATACCCTCGCTCTTACAATAGGCGCGGTCATCATCATCTCCTACACCTTCTTGGGCGGCTTCCTTGCGGTATGCTGGACAGACCTTATCCAGGGCATACTTATGTTTGCGGCTCTTGTTATCGTTCCGATTGTATGCCTTGTAAACATTCCCGATTTTTCGGCAGTAACCTTCCCTGCCGCAAACTACTTCGATATGTTTAAGTCGGCAGACGGGGGTATCGCATGGCAGACAATAGTGTCCGGTCTTGCATGGGGTCTCGGCTACTTCGGTATGCCCCATATCCTTGTAAGATTTATGGCGATAAAGAACGCTGATATGATAAAGAAATCCCGTATTATTGCAGTAATCTGGGTATTTGTAACCCTTGCTGCTGCGGTTTTCGTAGGCGTTCTCGGCTACGCTTATCTCCATACTCCCGGTAATGAAGAAATACTTGCTAAGTTCACACAGTTAGGCGACGCAGAAAAGATATTTATGTTCCTGTCTTCTACTATGCTTCCCGCAGTATTCTCGGGAGTTATCCTCTGCGCTATTCTTGCGGCAATTATGAGCACAGCGGATTCTCAGCTTCTTGTTACTGCCTCCGCTGTTACTAACGACGTATTCAAAATCTTTAAAAAGAACGCAAGCGACAAAACCCTTATGTGGATATCGAGAGCTACCGTTATCGTTATAGCGGTTATTGCATACCTCTTAGCCCTCGACCCTAACAGCTCGGTTATGGGACTTGTTTCCTACGCTTGGTCCGGTCTTGGTGCAGCCTTCGGCCCCGCAATTCTCCTCTCCCTTTTCTGGAAGAGAATGACAATTCAGGGTGCGGTTGCAGGTATGATTGCAGGAGGCGGCTCTGTTATACTCTGGGAGGCATTCTTCAGCAATACGGGAATTTACTCTCTGCTTCCCGCCTTCGTAATCGCTCTTCTTGCGGTAGTTATAGGCTCTCTCGCTACAAAGCAGCCCGAGGGTATAGACGAGATGTTTGAACAGGCAAAGGTAACAAAGTTATAATATAACAACAGCCGTATAAACCCATTCCCGAAAGGAGCATATTATGAAACGCAGCGATTATATTTCCTGGGACGAATACTTTATGGGAATTGCAATCCTTTCCGCACAGCGCAGCAAGGACAACTCAACTCAGGTAGGCGCTTGTATAGTTGACGCCGACAGAAAAATCGTATCGGTAGGCTATAACGGTATGCCCACGGGCTGCGACGACGACGATATGCCCTGGGAAAGGGCGGGAGAAAATCCCCTTGAAACAAAATACCCCTTTGTGTGCCATGCAGAGCTGAATGCAATACTGAACAGCAATATAAGGGGAGTAAACGGCGCTACGATTTACGTCACACTCTTCCCCTGCAACGAGTGTGCAAAGGCAATAATACAATGCGGTATAAAGCGGATTGTGTATCTTGACAACAAGTACGCCGACACGGACGGGGTAAAGGCTTCCGCTATGATGTTTGAAAAGTGCGGCGTTAAGGTTGAGCAGTACATTCCCACGGGACGGGAGCTTAATATTAAACTCTGAGATTTATTATCAATAAATCTGAAAGGAGCCGGTGCATGAAAAAAAGAAAAGCTATTGCTGTTATTGTAGGATTTGCCCAATGTTATTTCAATAACCGGGGACTTCAGGGAATAATAAAGCAGGCAAAGAAGCTTGACTATGATGTTGCGGTATTTTCGGTATTTACCCTTGCCGACGAAAAGTCAAGCCATCAGATCGGCGAGGAGAATATATACAATCTCTTAAGCTCAAAGCGCTTTGACGGATATATAATAGTAGGCTATTCTTTCTGGGCTACGCGGTCAAAGGAAGAGATTTACAGCCGTATCAACTCCCTTACCGACAACTGTGCGGTTATTATCGATGACAGCGACCAGCACGGAATCAAGGGAATAATGGCGGACGATATAGAATCAATCGAATATATCACAAGCCACCTTATTGAAGCCCACGGCAAGAAGAAAATATACTGCCTTACGGGAACACGGGGCTATATCGCCTCTGAAAACCGCATTACAGGCTATAAAAACGCCATGGACAAGCACGGGCTTTACTACGACGACAGCTATATTTTTTACGGGGATTACAGCACCGGTGTTGCGGCGGTTATTGCAAAGGATATAGCCGAGGGCAGTATCGAAAGACCGGAAGCTGTTGTATGCGGAAACGATACTATGGCGATAACCCTTGCGAATACTCTTATAGATTTGGGAATAAGGGTTCCCGAGGATATCGCTGTAACAGGCTACGACCTTGGTAAGGACGCTCTCGACAACACCCCCTCCATAACCACCTGCTCAAGACCCGACATTTATGTGGGCGCACAGTGCGTTTGCTATCTGCACGAAAAAATAACGGGAGAAAGCGTAACACCCGACTTCGGAGATACAATCGGCTCCTTTGTAAGCGGAGAAAGCTGCGGCTGCCGTACAGACAACAAGTTTGCTCACGAATACGATGAGATAGAGCGAGAATACGAAAGATATTACAGCCTTTATCTCGGCGGAAGTATGCAGGAAAAGCTTATGGCTTCAAAAAGCTTTACCGAATTTATAAATAATCTCAGTCAGAACGTTTATCTTATCCGTGGCTGCGACCGATACTCCCTCTGCCTTAACGACGGCTGGGACGAGTTTGAAGAAAACGACGATAAATATATAAAGGAGGGCTACTCGGAAAAGGTTACCGAGGTTATCGGCTGGCAGGGCTACAACGATATTGAGCAGGGCTCTTATTTCCCCTCTTCCGAGGTTTTTCCGCCTCTTATGCTGGAGGAGGATAGCCCCGTTGTCTGCTACTTCTCTCCCATACATTTCGAGGACCGCTGCTTCGGCTACGAGGTTATAAAGTTCTTATCCGACGAAATAACCCCCGACAACATTCTTCACCTCTGGACAAGGGGCATAAACGTAGCTCTTGAATATGTGCGTGTTCACGAGCGCATGCAGATTATGTACAACAAGGTTTTTGCCTGTTCTATAAGAGACGGTATGACAGGTCTTTATAACAGGCGTGGGTATGAGCTGTACTGCACAGAAGCCTTCAGAAACGCAAAGCAAAAGCAGCAGAAGCTTCTTATTGCAGTAGCCGACCTGGACAACCTCAAGTACATAAACGACACCTTCGGTCACAGCGAGGGCGACAACGCTCTTACAATACTTGCACAGGCGCTTCAGACCTGCTGCGGAAACAGCGAGTACTGCGTACGCACAGGCGGCGACGAGTTTGTGATTGTGGGCTGCTACGATTACGACGAGCAGACGCCTATCTACTACAAGAGCCGTATCGAGGGCTACCTTTCCCGTTACAACAACGCCTCCG
Source organism: Ruminiclostridium sp. (assembly GCA_051882315.1). Classification (GTDB taxonomy): domain Bacteria; phylum Bacillota; class Clostridia; order Oscillospirales; family Ruminococcaceae; genus Ruminiclostridium_E. The sequence continues at coordinate 34,504 of JBJERM010000312.1, read as the reverse complement.
ACAAGCCATATAATATTGAAGCAAGCACCGGCTTTTTCCTTGATTTCATTGACGGCTTTGAGAGCATAGAACAATGTCAGGAAATTGCGGATAAGAATATGTACGAAAACAAGAAAAAGAGAAAAGTAGCAAGGGGACAGGCTTTGCCTAAGAAAGGAACAAACTAAAATGGATTTTTCGGCACTCAATTTTGGTGTGGACGGGGACAGTATAACCGCCGGAGAACAATGGTCAAAATTCGCCGCCGACTCCCTCGGTATGGCTTCCCACTACAACGTTGCGGTTGGCAGCGCAGTCTGGTACAAAAGAACGGTTACCTGCAAGGCGGGAACGGTTACTACGCAAAACTATGAGGATAAGGATTTTGCAGGCATAAGCGACGGTTGGGAGCCTACGGAGGATATAAACGAGCTTCAGAAAAGAATGAATAACTGTGCGGTAGTGCATATCCAGCGGTACATTTCCGACGTTAAGGCAGGACTTGCACCCATTCCCGATATTTTCGCCTTTGCCATGGGCACAAACGACGAAATCCACTGTCTTGGAGAAGCAGAAGCTGCCCTTTCGGGAAAGTATCTTGAGGGAAACGATAAGGTTGACCTTTTCACCGAGGCGGGCGCTATGCGCTGGTGCTTACAGCGGATTGCGGAGGAGTTTCCGAAGGCGAGAATTTTCGTACTTACGCCCATACAGACTGCGGACGAAACCCACAACCGCAAAATCGAGAAGCAGATTGATACGGTTATGAAAAAGATTGCGGGAGCATTCGGCGCTCAGGTAATCGACTGCTTCCACAGCTGCGGAATTTCCGAAAAGTTCGAGGTCTGGGGAGAAAGAGGCAGGTATTTAAAGGACGGGCTGCACCCGGACGTTGAGGGGCAACAGCTTGAAGGGGCGTTTGCGGCTAAGGAGATACGGAATAATATGTTCTGATAAAGACGCGCAGAGGTGCAAAGCACCTCTGCGCGTCTTTTGTGGGATTCAAAAGGGCGCAAGCCCGCTTTAGCGGGCGCACAAAGTTGCGGCGGCTGCCGAAGACAGCCGCCGCACTCCGTGCGGCGGCAAAAGCTCACAATATCTTCTCCATTCCGATTTTCTGCGGCACAAGCCCGCACTTTTCGTAAAACCTCATCGCAGATTCGTTACAGCTCCACACATTCAGCGTAACATTATAGCACCCGCTTTTCTTCGCAAAATCCAGCACATGCTCGTAAAGCGCCGTTCCGATATGCTTACCTCTTGCGTTCTCGTCAACGCATAAATCGTCAATGTACAGCGTCTTTATATCCGTAAGTATATTGTCATTTTCGTGGCAGATAAAAACGCAGAAGGCATATCCCATAACCTCCTCGTTCTCCTCTGCCACAAATATCGGTCTGCCGTCGTCGGCGATTATCTCAAGAAGCTGGCTGTCTGTGTATTTCTTAACCCCGCCCTTGAACAGGTCGGGTCTGCCCTTGTGGTGAACCTCAAGCACCTGTCGCAGAAGCTTGTTTATCCCGCCGCAGTCCTTTTCCTGCGCCCGTCTTATTTCCATAAAATCAGTCCTTTCTTTTGATGTAATTGTCCTTTACATTATTGCACAAACCCATTTTATTGTCAAGAAATTGCCCGAAAAAGTAACAATTACAAGTTTTTTCCTTATTTTTCACCCATTTTTTTACAGTATTTTATGTAATTTCCTCCTTTATTGCATAATTTATTTGACAAGAGCCGGATTTTAGTATATAATACTATTCGCCGTTATGGTTTTTGCAGGATATGCAAAACGGCAGCAAAATTTGTAAAGGAGGAGTAATACTGAAATACAGAAGATTAAAATCAGCAGCTCTGCTTGGGGCATTTCTGCTGTCGGGCTGTAATTCTGCACCCGCAGAAACTACCCCCGCTGCCACCACCTCAGCCGCCACAGAGCCCACCGCCGCAGTCACAACAGCCGCAGCAATTGCAGACGAAGAAGAACGCCCCGCGGAAGAAAAACCGGGAAAGCTTACGGTTGCCCTTAACGAAAGCAACTATCTGTATACCCCCTTTGACGTAAAAAACAGCTTTGACAGCTTTATGAATACGATAACAGGCGTAAGCATTATGGAAAGGGACAGAAGCGGAAAGCCTGTTTTAAAAGGCACGGGAAGCGACAGGATTGAATACGGCGGAAGATACTATACATATTCGGGCGCAGCCGACGTTACCACAGAGTACGACGAGGAAACAGGCACAACCCTTTGCAACATAAAGCTTCGTGAGGGCATAAAGTTCAGCGACGGCGAAAGCCTTACCGCAGACGACCTCATCTTTACTTTATATGTGCTCCTTGACCCCGTCTATAACGGCTCCTTTGACCTTTCGGGGGCAGGAATTGTAGGAGCGGCGAATTATCGTCTTGACAGCAGTATTGCAGAGGAAATCTCCGCAGAGGAGATAGAGGAGGCTCTTGAAACCGAGGAGGTAAAAGCGCTTATCCACGAGAAAATAATAGTGCCTACGATAAATAAGCTTTACGAAAACGTAATAAGCCTTTACGGCGACAGCTCCTACGAGGTATATACCGAGGCTTATCCCAACCCAAAGGACTTAATGGCGTATTTCTATTCCATAGACAGCTCCTACGACTCAACCCTTGTTTACAGCCCCGAAAGGGTGCTTGCGGATATTGCGGAAATGTACGGCTCTAACTACCGTCTTTTAGGCAGTATGTATTCCGGCGACGCAGACTATTACCGCAATATGGCGGAAAGCGTTGCGGTAGGCTATATCACAAACAGCAAGGGCGCTTCGGGAAATGTAAACTCCATAAGCGGAATTGTAAAGACAGGTCCCTTAAGCCTTACGATAACCTCAAAGAACAGCGATATAGCCGACCACCTTGCGGATATAGTCATAGCGCCGCTTCACTACTACGGCGACAAGTCCCTTTACAGCTACGGAAGCTGCAAGTACGGCTTTGAAAAGGGTACGGCGGATAAGATTCTTGAAAAGAACGCCGGTCTTCCTCTTGGTGCAGGAGCATATTTCTTTGAGAAAAGTGAAAACGGCACGATTTATCTTACCGCCAACGAGCTTTACTATAAGGGAAAGCCCGAAATTCCCGAAATATGCGTTATAAACGGCACTGAAAGCGACGCAGCAGAAGCCGTTTCCGAGGGCAGGGCGGATATTTCCTACCCCAGCGGCTCAAAGGAAAGCTTAAGCGAAATCGAAGCCGCAAATCAGGCGCTTGAAAAGATATATCTTGGCGCAGGAAAAACCGACGGCTACGGTTATATAGGAATAAACGCCGCAGCAGTAAATATCGGCGGCGAGCCTCTTTCCGAGCAGAGCATAATGCTAAGAAAAGGAATCGCCACGGCAATAGCCTTCTTTAAGGAAAGCTCTGTTGCAGATTACTACGGAGAAAACGGTGAAACGGTAAGCTACCCTGTTTGCAGAAGCTATTCCGCCCCGCAGAACGACCTGCCGGAGCCTTATTCCCTTGACGTAAACGGAGAACCGATTTTAACGGAGGATATGGACGCAAGCGGGCGCTACTCCGCAATAAAAGCAGCCTGCCTCGGCTACTTCGAGGCGGCGGGCTATACCATTGAGGATGACAAAATAACCACAGCTCCCGAGGGCGGAAAGCTTGAATTTACCGCTATTGTTGCAGGCGGCGGAAAGGGAAGCCACCCCTCCTTTACCGCCCTTAACGACGGAGCCTCCCTGCTTTCTGTACTCGGCATAAAGATTACGGTAAAGGACACCGCAGATATTTCCCGTATCTGGGAGGTATTAAGCAGCGGTACGCAGGAAATATGGGCGGGCGCCTGGGACGATAATTTAAGCACAATGTACTCCCAGTCGGGAGATAATTATTACGGCATCAAGGACAGCGATTTTGAAAGCCTGATACAGGCAGCGGAAAACTCCGCCGACCCTGAGGAGGCTAAACAGGCTTATTCAGAGGTTTTCGACAGCGTAGTAAACCGCTATGCTGTTGAAATCCCCGTTTATCGTAAAGTAAGCAGAACCTTATTCAGCACCTTGAGAATTGACGTTTCAACCCTGCCTGAGAGTATGACAGGCTATTACGGCTGGGCGGACGAGGCGGAAAAGCTAAAGCTGAGGAAATAACAAACACAGGAGGAAAAGCAGAAATGCCCACAAGAGAAGAATTTGACAAAAGAGTAGCCGAAGAACAAAGCCGCTTTGAAGAGCTTATTACCCGTAAGAATAAGCCCTGCACAGCCGGAAACGGGATTTATACCCGCTACGAAAACCCGGTTATAACCGCTGAGCACGCTCCCTTAATCTGGCGCTACGACTTTGATTATGAAACAAATCCCTACTTTATGGAGCGCCTTGGAGTAAACGCCGCTTTTAATGCAGGCGCAATCGAGCTTAACGGCAAAATCTGCCTTGTAGTAAGAGTAGAGGGAAACGACAGAAAGTCATTTTTTGCAGTTGCAGAAAGCGAAAACGGTGTTGACAACTTCCGCTTCAAGGATTATCCCGTGCTTCTGCCCGATACCTGCCCCGAGGAGACAAACGTTTACGATATGCGCCTTACAAAGCATCAGGACGGCTATATTTACGGCGTTTTCTGCTCGGAAAGCAAGGACACCACCACCTCCGACCTTTCCGCCGCAGTTGCACAGGCGGGAATTGTCCGCACAAAGGACCTTGTGAAGTGGGAAAGACTGCCCAACCTTAAGTCAAAATCACCTCAGCAGAGAAACGTTGTACTGCACCCGGAATTTGTAGACGGAAAATATGCCTTCTACACCCGCCCCCAGGACGATTTTATCCAGACGGGAAGCGGCGGAGGAATCTGCTTCGGACTTTGCGAGAATATTGAAAATCCCGTTATCTGCACAGAAGAAAAGGTTGTAAGCCCCAGAGTTTACCACACCATTACAGAGTGCAAGAACGGCGCAGGCGCAGTTCCGATTAAGACCCCCAAGGGCTGGATTCATATCGCACACGGCGTAAGAAACACCGCCGCAGGTCTTCGCTACGTCATTTACGTTTTCGCAACCGACCTTAACGACCCCTCAAAGGTTATTGCCGCTCCCTCCGGCGTATTTATAGTACCTCAGGGTATAGAAAGAGTTGGCGACGTTTCAAACGTTGTCTTCACCAACGGCGCAATCGCCCGTGAAAACGGAGATGTATTTATCTACTACGCCTCCAGCGACACCAGACTTCACGTTGCAACCACCACAATCGACAAGCTTATGGACTACACCTTCAACACCCCCTCAGACCCGCTCCGCTCAGTCGACTGCGTAAAGCAGAGATATGAGCTGATTGAGAAGAATCTTAAGATTCTTGGAGAGTGAGAGAGGTTGAGAGCAGAGATTTTTTGAGATAAAAAGAGAAGACGCTTTTTGAAAAGAAGCTACGCAGCAAGCTGCTGCAAAAACTTTCTTGCCGCTTCGCGATTAAGTGACAAGAGCCGAGAAACCGAGTAACAATAGCTATAAGCAAAGCTTACTCATTCGGCAAAAAAACAAAAGCAGATTAACCCACACGCTTTGGATTAATCTGCTTTTTTGTTTATTCTGATTATTTATAAGCCTTGTTTATCGCTGTTGCCTCCTGTTGTTCTCAATTCTCGAAATAAACCGCGAAGCGTCTGAAAGTTTTCCGCCAGCCCTTTTACAAAAGGGCTGAAAATCTCTTTTCTCTCTTTTCTCTCTTCTCTTCAAACCCTCTCCAGCAAGCAAACGCAGTGGGCGCCGATACCGGCTCCGGCGAGACCGAGACCCTCTTCGGTGGTGGCTTTAATGCTGATGTTGTCTGATTGTGTTCCGAGGGCGGCGGCTATATTTTCGCACATTGTAGGGATATATTTTGCAAGCTTTGGCTTTTCAGCTTTGATTGTGACGTCCAGATTGACAAGGCGGTAGCCTTTTTCTGTTACAAGTCCCCATACTTTTTCGAGCAAAAGCATGCTGTCTATGTCCTTGTACTGATTGTCGGTGTCGGGGAAGTGCTTGCCTATGTCGCCCAGGGCGAGAGCGCCTAAAAGTGCGTCCATAACGGCGTGAACGAGAACGTCTGCGTCGGAATGACCGAGAAGACCAAGCTCGTAAGGGATTTCGACCCCGCCGAGAATAAGCCTGCGGTTTTCGGTAAGGCGGTGAACGTCGTAGCCGTGTCCTATTCTTAGCATACATTTGCTCCTTTCTGCTCCTGTTTTTTCCAAATCCCGCAGAGTGGTTATCTTGATATTGCTTTCCTCGCCCTCCACAATTTTAACAGGATAGCCTGCCTTTTCTGCAAGGGCTGCGTCGTCGGTGGCTTCTTCTGCGCCTGCAATCATTTTTTCGTAGACTTCATACTTAAACGCCTGTGGGGTCTGGGCGCAGAAAAGAGTGCTGCGGTCGGGGGTTGATTTTACGAAGCCGGCTTCCGCCTCTTTTATCGTGTCTTTTACTGCAATTGCAGGAATTGCGGCGCCCTGTTCCTTTGCGGCAAGAATTACTTTTTGTGCAAGTTCCGTTGTTGCAAAGGGTCGTGCTCCGTCGTGTACTGCCACAATATCGGCGTTCTTAACAAAAGCAAATGCCTTTCGGGCAGACTCCGCACGGGTCGCACCGCCCTCTGTTACGGCTTTCAGCTTGGTTATGCCGAAGCTTTCGCAAAGGCTTTCGATACGCTCTTTTTCCTCTTTTCGGGCAGCAATTATTATCTCCGTGACCTCTGCTGTCCTTTCAAAAATCAGAGCGCTTTTTACTATTACGGGTACACCCTCAATCTCGATAAGCTGCTTATCTCTCCCGCCCATACGGGTTGAAGAACCGCCTGCGAGTATAATCGCTGCGCATTTTATACTGTTTGTATATTCCATTTACTGCTTTTCTCCTATTTTACAGATATTTCTCCGATAAAAAGCTTTTTTCCTGCAAAGCCTGCCGCAAGTATAAGGGGACTTTCGGTAAGCTCCGCCTTAATTTCAGCCTTTTTACGTCCGCTTCTGAGTATAATCCGCTTTTTCCCGCAGGAAACCTCCAGCATAACAGCGTTTTTCGGCGGCAGGACAAAGCTTTCCCCCTCAATTTCAAGGCTCATTTCCTCGTCAGCGCAAAGTCCCTCTGTAAAGCGGCAGATTTTTAGCGGGCAGACCGCTGTTCTTTCGGAAACCCGACCCTCGGCGGCGGCAATAAAACCGAAAACAGCATTTCTGTCCCAAAGGATAACTCCGCCCTCGGCGGCAAGCTCCTTTGCCTGTCTTGTAAAGGTTGAGTTGGTTATAACCGCTGCACGGCTGCACTTATAATAGGCACAGGCAGAAACCGCCTCCTGCACCGCTTTTACGCCGATAGGGGAGGAATAGCGCTTGCACTGGATTGCAATACGCTCCCCCTCAAAAACTGCGATTATATCCGCCCCGAAATCGCCGCTTGCCTTTGTTACCTCAAGCACCTCAATCCCGTTTGCATACAGAATATCCGCCATATAGTCCTCAAACTCGCTGCCGCTCATTTCGTCAATGGGCTGGGGCTTCTCTCTGCGAAAGGCAAAGATAATGAGCATAATTAAGGCTATTATGAACAAAAATGCCCCGAGGTATATTATCCAGCTCAATTTTTGTCGCCTTTCAGTATTTCCTGCGTTTTATAATACAATCTGTATAATTCCTGCACGCTGTTTTCAAGAAAATAGTAGTGGTATATGTAGGGAATTACAAGCCCGAGAAACAGGAGGGACAGCAGAAGAGCGGGAAGAGAGCCGGACTGCACCAGCATAAAAAAGGATATAACCGTCATAACCGCAAAGGTCATTGTCACTATAAGGTGTATCAGCCGCTCATGCTGATAAAAGCCGATTCGGGTCAGCAGCTCCGCTGAAAATTCCTCGGTTACGTCTTTTTCGCTGACTTTTTGACGTACTGCCTCAAGATATTCCTTTACTTCGTTTTTCATAAAGCCGCCTTTCATAAACAGTAGAAATATGAACAAACAGCCTGCATAAATAGCAGGATACTAATAATTTCTATTAAGGGTGGCGAGAAGCCGCCAGATACTAGGAACCCGCCGAACGGCTAGGCTTTGTGCCTGCCGTTTGGCGGGTGACGACGTAGATGGTGGTTTATCGACAGCCTTAACGTGCTTTGGTTGCATTTTCGGTAATTATACGGGAAATTGCGGAGTCAAGTGCAACTGCACCTAAATCGCCTTCTTTTCTTGAACGGAGAGCAACAGTTCCCTCGTCAACCTCCTTGTCGCCCACGATAAAGAAGTAGGGAATCTTTTCAAGCTGAGCCTGACGAATCTTATAGCCGATTTTCTCGTTTCTGTTGTCCACAGAAGTGCGTATTCCCATTTCTTCAAGCTTTGCGGAGATATTTTCGCCGTATTCCTTTGCTCTGTCGGTGATGGGGAGGATACGAACCTGCTCGGGAGAGAGCCAGAGAGGAAGCGCACCTGCAAACTTTTCAAGCATATAAGCGAGTGTGCGCTCGAAGCAGCCAAGGCTTGTACGGTGAATAATATAGGGGCGCTTCTTTGTGCCGTCGGTATCAACGTACTCCATACCGAAGCGCTCAGCAAGCAGCATATCAATCTGAATTGTTACAAGTGTGTCTTCCTTGCCGAATACGTTTTTATACTGAATGTCTAATTTCGGTCCGTAGAATGCAGCCTCATCTATACCGATAGTATATTCTACGCCTAAATCATCAAGGATTGTCTTCATTGTAGCCTGAGCGGTTTCCCACTGCTCAGCTGTACCCTCGTACTTGTTCTTGGGGTTAGCGGGGTCCCACTGGGAGAAGCGGAAGGTGCAGTCCTCAAGAAGTCCTACTGTATCAAGGAAGTACTTTGCAAGCTCAAGACAGCCCTTGAATTCCTCTTCAAGCTGTTCGGGACGGAGAATGAAGTGTCCCTCGGAGATTGTGAACTGTCTTACACGGATAAGTCCGTGCATTTCGCCGCTGTCCTCGTTTCTAAACAGCGTGGAGGTTTCGGTAAGGCGCATAGGCAGGTCACGGTAGGAGCGCTGTCTGTTAAGAAATACCTGATACTGGAAGGGGCAGGTCATAGGACGGAGGGCAAAACATTCCTTTTCCTCGTCGTAAGGGTCGCCCATTATAAACATACCGTCAAGGTAGTGGTCCCAGTGTCCCGAAATTTTAAAAAGCTCTCTCTTTGCCATTAAGGGAGTCTTTGTAAGCAGGCAGCCGTGCTTGTACTCAACGTCCTCAACCCAGCGCTGCATAAGCTGAATAACCCTTGCGCCCTTGGGGAGCATAACTGGAAGTCCCTGTCCGATATAGTCAACGGTTGTGAAGTATTCAAGGTCACGGCCTATTTTGTTGTGGTCTCTGCCCTTTGCTTCCTCAACCTGCTTTAAGTATTCCTCAAGCATAGAAGCCTTGGGGAAGGCTGTACCATAGATACGGCAGAGCTGCTTGCCCTTAGAGTCCCCTCTCCAGTAAGCGCCGGTGCAGTTTGTAAGCTTGAACGCCTTTACTGCTGCGGTGGACATAAGGTGAGGGCCTGCACAAAGGTCGGTGAAATCCCCCTGCTTATAGAAGGAGATAGGCTCGTTCTTGCCTGCATGCTCCTGACAAAGCTCAACCTTGTAAGGCTCGCCCAGCTCTTCCAGATACTTTACAGCGTCAGCGGGAGCCATTTCAAACTGCTCTAACTTAATATCCTCTTTAACGATTTTCTTCATTTCTGCTTCGATAGCGGAAAGGTCCTCGGGAGAAAAGGGCTTTTCAACGTCAAAATCGTAGTAGAAGCCGTTTTCGATTGCAGGTCCTATTGCAAGCTTAACCGAGGGGAAAAGCCTTTTAACCGCCTGAGCCATGATGTGGGAGGCTGTATGGCGGAACGCCTTCTTTCCTTCCTCGTCGTCAAAGGTCAATATTTCAAGGGTACAGTCCTTTGTGATGGTAGTTCGTAAATCACAGGTCTTTCCGTCCACCTTAGCTGCACAGGCTGCTCTTGCAAGCCCTCCGCTTATTTGTCCTGCGATTTCAAGAACGCTTAAGCCGTCCTGAAATTCCTTGACGACATCGCCCTTCAATGTGATTTTCATTGTTCTTACCATTCCTTTCATTGACTGTACGGCGGCGTTACCCTTTACGCCGCTGTCCTGTTTGTTTTCCTTTAGTGCCGCAAAACGGTACTATGTAGATTATTCTACCACTTTTGTGCGGGTTTGTCAATGCCAAAATAAAAGGGTTTTCAGTTCTGTCGCCGCCGATACAGCGATATGCAAAGCTTCCGAATGGGGAACTTGTTAAGGCGCTTTGTACAAATATGCGGCATATACTGTTAAAAAGCGGAAAAGGCAGGAGTAGCGCCCTGCGCTCCCGAATAGCTCCTCGTGCCGCATAAGCGGTATTTTCCGCTTTTATATAAAGCGGACGATACTGCGGTTTTGCGGTATCGTCCGTTGAATTCTGAGGGGAGGGTTGACAAATATGGGGATGGTGGTATAATGGAATTAACCGATAATAGCAAAGGCGTGATTATCAATGGTAGAAGAAAAAGTCATAGATAAGCTTCGCAGAGGAGAGAAAGTTCTTTGCGAAATCTGCAAAAAAGATTATTTAGATGTTTCTTCCCCTAACAGAGAGTATTCAAATTATTTTCATTGTGAAAATCCGGAATGTTCCGGTTACGTTCATGAGCAAAAGAATATAATGGTTGAATAACTTATAACCAACTATCAGCCGAATAAAGCATAATAAAGCGCTCCTCCCGGGGCGCTTTTTTATCTGAAAAACGCAAAATTGCGGCGGCAAAGCCGCCGCAATAGCTTGCAGAAAAAGACAATTATCAGGCTGTCGAGAAGCCGCCAGATGCTAGGAAACCGCATAACGGCTAGGCTTTGTGCCTGCCGTTATGTGGTTGACGACGCAGATGGTGGTTTATCGACAGCCTGTTGCGGCGGCAAAGCCGCCGCAATTCCATTACCGACTGCAGCACTCCCTCTGAAAATAATCCTGGGGCTTCTTACAAAGCGGACAAACCATAGGCGCACTTTTGCCGTGATGCAGATACCCACAGTTGCGGCAAATCCACACCGTTTCGCCCTCCTCCGTGAACACCTTGCCTTGGTCTATAAGCTCCATAAGCCTGCGGTAACGTGCCTCGTGCTCCTTTTCGACGGAAGCAACCATATCGAAAAGCGCCGCAATATTCTGGAACCCCTCCTGTCTTGCGGTTTCGGCAAAGCTCTTGTACATATCCGTCCACTCGTAATGCTCGCCGCCTGCGGCGTTTTCAAGGGCTTTTTTCGTAGAAGCGGGTATGCCCTCGCTTACGAGAGAGAGCCAAAGCTCCGCATGCGCCTTTTCGTTGGCGGCAGTCCTGTCGAAAACGTCGCCTATCTGCTGATAGCCCTCTTTTCGGGCGATTTCTCCGTAAATCGTGTACTTTGTTCTTGCCTGGGATTCGCCAGAAATGGCTGTTTTAAGATTTTCAAGGGTTTTTGAGCCGTCTAACTGCATATAAATCAATCCTTTCCGTTTTTTCTGTATGTTTCTATTTTTCTCCTTAAATTCTGAAATATACGCCGCTGTTTTTTGTGCAATATCATTGACGTAAGGGGCAAAATGTGGTATTATTAATTTAGTAAATTTGCAGTAAATTTAATGGAAAGGACTGTTAAAAAATGAAAATTTATTCTGTTCTCGACAAGGAGTTTGCACCCTACGGAAAGGTGCTTGGCGGCTACGATACGGCGGAGCTTTTAAAGACTCTTGACGAAACCACACCTCTCCCCGATGGAGTAGGCTACGTTCCCAGCGAGGCTTCCCTCGAAAGCACCGCAATTTTCGGTCAGCTTCAGAACAACGCCTACGGCGGTATGCCTATTCAGCTGGGCTGGTGCAACGGTCACAACACAAAGCTTAACTGCCTTGAATACCACCGTGACAGCGAGCTTAATATCGGTCTTTACGACTTTGTTCTGCTTGTAGCAAAGGAGGACGATATTGTTGAGGGCAAGCTTGATTCCTCTAAGGTTATGGCATTCCGTGCGGCGGCAGGACAGGTTGTTGAGGTATACGCAACAACTCTCCACTACGCTCCCTGCAACGCCGAAAAGAACGGAAAATTCAAGGTAGTTATCGTCCTGCCCAAGGGTACAAACGGACCTGTTACGAATATTACGGCGCTTAACGACGAGGATAAGACTCTCCGTGCCTGCAACAAGTGGCTTATTGCCCACAAGGACGCAGTCGAAGCTTCACAGGGCGCTTACGTTGGAATTACAGGCGAAAATATCGATATAGCAGACCTGCTCTAAAAGGCAAAAATAGCTGTGAAAGGAGGGACTTCCCTTGTACATATATGAAACAGGGCTTATCGGAAAGGCAGTACGGCAGAAAATCGAAAATGCGAAAAGTGCGGCTCATGGCGGGGACGGCTCCTCCGAAAGCTTCAGCGAGGTTTTAAAGTCCATGATGACGGATACCAATGCAGAACCGAAAACCGTAGGGCTTTATTCAAGCGGAAGCTCCTCTGCTCAGCCAAGCGGCGATGCCATTATCTATGCTCTCAGAAATGCGGAGCTTGACTCAACCTCGGCGGCGGTTATAAGCTCCCTCGGCTTAAGCTCATATACGGGAATCGGCGGAACCTCGGCACTTGAAACAGCGGCGAATGAGCTGAAAAGCTCGGCGGCAGGTCTTTCTGCCCTTAAAGAAGCGGACAAGGCAACAGCGCTGCCCCTGCTTTACGGCTTTACGGAAAAGTATAACTCCCTGCTTACCGCTCTGGAGGTTTCCTCCTCGGTTTCTGCAAAAATGTACGCTCTCGGGCTTAAAACAGCGGCGGAGAGCAACAGCGAATCGCTTACCGCCGCAGGGATTACAGAGCGGGATAACGGGCGGCTTGATTTTACGGCGGAAAACTACGAAGGTCTTGAACTAAGCGGATTTTTGGGCAGTATTGCATCATCCGCTTCTCTGATTTCAACCTATGCTTCGGCAGTTTCCGGAACAAGCACGGGTCTTCTCAGCGCTTTTGATGACGACGAGGGCATATCAGCCAACTATTTATCCCTTATGAGCAGTCTTATGTAACAGTTACATTTTTTAGGTTATAACGACTAATATTTAAGTAATTTTTGTTTGTTTTTAACAAAAACAGCTGCTGAAATTTTGCGTTATAATAATTGACATGCAAAAACATAATTGATATAATTTAAGTACGGTTCGTAATGAATTAACAAATAGGTTATATGCATATTGAAGAAAGGATGGATTGATTTAATGAGAAAATCAAGAAAGGTTATTTCTGCTCTTTTAGCGGCAGCTTCTCTCATTTCCGTGGCTTCCTGCGGAGGCGGCGGCGGAAGAACACAGGGCGGCGACAGCACAACTGCTGCAACAACAACCACTCCCGCAACAACTCCCGAGACAAACGATACCGACGCAAAGGTACAGGAGGTTGCAGGCAATGTTGAACTGAAAGAATTAACAGTTGATAAGAAAATCAAGTGGCTTGCATGGTGGCCTATTGACGAAACCTCTGCTCCTGTTGAATTATTCAAGGCTAACTACGGTATCCCCGAGGAGGGCGACCAGTCCTACGGCGACTATGCAGACAAGGTTTTCACATATACAAGCGTAGCTTATGCCGACCGTTACGACAAGCTTGGTCAGATGGTTTCCTCCGGCGACTCCCCCGATATATTCCCCTTTGAAATCGGCTACTTCCCGCTTTCTGCTTATAAGGGAATGTTCCAGTGCATAGACGGCGTTATCGACACCTACTCCGAGGAATGGGCTGATACAAGAGAGGATATGGATAAGTTTATGTGGGGCGGAAAGAACTACTGCGCAATCCCCAAGATAAGCACCGACTCTCTCTACTGGTACAGAAGAAGCGTTGTTCAGGAAGCAGGTCTTGACGACCCATACGAGCTTTATAAGGCAGGCAACTGGACATGGGATACCTTCCTTGATATGGCAGACAAGTTCCAGCAGTCCGGCGAAAACAAGTTTGTAATCGATGGCTGGAGCGTAAGCGAAAAGCTTCTTGCAACAACCGGTACTCCTTTGGTAAGCATTGAGGACGGCAAGCTTGTAAGCAACCTGAACACTCCCGCTGTTGAAAGAGGTATGGCTCTTGCAGAAACTCTCTGCTCCGAAAACTACCGTTATCCCCGTCACGAGCTTAACAACTGGTCTATAAACTATGTTGCATGGGCAAACGGCGACACTCTCTTTATGGACGAAGGTACATATTTCTGGGAAGAGCGCGGCTGCAAGTATGCAAAGAGATTTGAATGGGATGAGGGCGATGTATTCTTCGTACCCGCTCCCCGCGACCCCAGCTCTGACACATACTACCAGTCCATGAAGCAGGACGCTATCATGTGGTGTGCAGGTTCTACCAACAAGTCAGGCTACCAGGCATGGATTGCATGCAACCTTGCCGCAACCAAGGATCCGGACGTTGCTGCTGCTGCAAGAGAGAAGAGCAAGCGTGACTACAGCTGGACAGACGAAATGCTCGACTTCTTAGAGGAGCTTGAAAGAGATATGGTTGCAGTATGGGATTTCAAGAACGGTATTTCTACTGCTGCGGCAGACTCCTCCGCTATGGAGAACAGCCCTGTTGAATCTCTCCTTAAGATTCCTTATGTAACAGGCGAAAAGTCCTATACACAGCTGCGCTCCGAAAAGCAGGGCGAAATTGATACGGCTATTGCAGAGCTTAACGCTTCCGTTTCTTAATTAAGACGGAAACTGAACAGCAGAAATATTTTGGCGGGTGCAGACTTATCTGCACCCGCTTTGATTTTTTGGGGAGCGGAAGCGTCTTGCGGCGGCGACTGCTTACAGGAAAGCCTGATGTGATTGTGCGGCTGCACAAATCGCCCTCCTCAAATCAGCCCGCCAATCATAAGCAGAGAACTTATGCACAAAATGCACAAAAGATATAAAAATAACGGTTAAAACCGCCAAAATTGTAAAAATTTGTCCAATTTCTATTTACACAACCATATCTTTGTGCTATACTAATATAAATATAACAAATTACATACTCATTCATAGGATAAATAGGATGGTGCAGCATGAAAAAGAAAATGGGACTTGATAAAAAAATGCTTTTAAGCGTTTGCGTTACAATGGCGGTTATTATGATAATTACCTCGGCGATTACCTTTATAACGGCAAAAAACGCCGTTGAAACCGAAAGCCGCGGCAAAATAATAAACGCTCTGAAAGCCGCTTCCAACGATATTGACGACTGGATTTACGCCCAGGAGGAAAATATCTGCACCTGCGGCTCTACAATCGCCGCTATTGAGGCGGACAAGCCCACAACTCAGAAGATTTTACAGATTGCCCGTGATAACTCAGATGGCGCAGTTTACGAAGCATATATGGCTTACCCCGAAAATGTAACGATTTTCACCCAGGATGTTGACCTGCCCCCGGAATTTGACGTTACAAAGCGTGACTGGTACCTTGACGCAGTTGCCGCAGGAGGAAAGTCTATCTGCACATCTCCCTACATCGACTACCTCACGGGAAAAATGATAGTAACCGTCGCAAGCGCTATTTTCAAGGACGGCACTCTTTACGGAGTTGCAGGCGCAGACCTTTACGTTGATGAGCTTATGGCAAAATGCGAAGCGGTAAATATTTCCGATAACGCTTACTCAATGCTCTTAGACAGCGAGCGGCATATTCTTGTACACAGAAACGAGGATTTCGCTCCGAAAGCCCAGGACGACGGCTCCACCAAATTCACCTCCGTTTCCGATATTCCCGCTTATGCCAACAACGAACAGCCTATCGACGCTGTTGTTATAATGAAGGACTACGATGGGGTTGAAAGGGCAGTTGCTACGGTAGTTCTCCCTACCCTTAACTGGTCCTTAGGCTACGCAATAGACAGCAGCACATATTTCGCTTCCACAAATTCCCTTGCCCTTTATCAGAACGGTGCAAACGCAATAGGCATACTTGCTATGATAGGAATTGCAATCGTAGTAATCAAGAAATGCTTAAGTCCTATCCGTGAGCTTCAGACCGCCGCAAGAAGCATGGCGGCAGGCGACCTGAGCTACGTTCCCCACTACCACGGCAACGATATTTTAGGCGAACTTTGCGGCAATCTTGCCACCACCAACAAGGAGCTTAAAAACTACGTTGACGATATTTCCCGAAACCTTTCAAATATGGCGCAGGGCGATTTCAATGCAAGCTTCAACGCGGAATATGTGGGTGACTTTACCTCGATAAAGAAGTCGATTGAGGACATTTCCGCCTCCATAGGCTCAATCATTAACGGCATAAACACCGCCTCAACTCAGGTAACTCTCGGCGCAGACAGCGTTTCCGAAACCGCTTCTTCTCTTGCTATGGGTGCAGGAGAGCAGTCGCAGACCGTTGATGAAATGGCGGAAATTACCGACAAGTTCATGAGCCAGATTAACGACAACAACGACAGCGCAGGTAAGGCAAGGACCTTCTCCAACCAGACCAGCGAGTGCGTTGCAAACAGCAACGTAAGCATGCAGGAGCTGCTTGCCTCCATGCAGGAAATAAACGAAATGTCGGTTGAAATCGAAAAGATTGTAAAGACAATCGACGATATTGCCTTCCAGACCAATATTCTTGCTCTTAATGCAGCAGTAGAAGCCGCAAGGGCAGGAGAAGCGGGCAAGGGCTTTGCGGTTGTTGCAGACGAGGTAAGAAACTTAGCCTCCAAGAGCGCAGAGGCTGCAAAAATAACAACAACTCTTATCCAGAACACCGCCGCCGCTGTTGCAAAGGGCTCCAGAATAGCAAACGAAACCGCCGAGTCCTTAGGTGCTGTAACCGAGAAGTCCGAGGACGTAAACCGCCTTGTTGCAGGAATTTCCGAGGCTTGCGATATGCAGAGCAGCGAAATTGTACAGATTAAGGAAAAGCTTGAAGCTATTGCGGGAGTTGCCCGCAAGAACGCCGCTACCGCCCAGGAAAGCGCCGCTTCCAGCGAGGAGCTCAGCGGTCAGGCTCGTATGCTTGAACAGCTGCTCAAGAATTTCAAGAAGTAAAGACAAGCAGCTATATAAACACAAATACTCCCCATTTCTCGTGGGGAGTATTTTATATATTACAGGCAAATCATCCCTTTATTTCCCCTTCCTCATAGGAAACGGGCGGCGGGGTTGTTTCCTCGGGGACGGTAGTTACAGGCGGTTCGGTTTCGGCAGGCTCCGTCACCAGCGCACCGCCTGCCCCATAGCTCTCAGCCGCAAAGACAAGGGCAGTATAAGCCTCGTACAGCTCCTCGTAGGAAGCATGCTGGAAAGCGTAGATTTCCGCACTTGTAAGTAAATCCCTTATTCCGGGAATAAGAGTAATTTTTCCCGCAGAGGAAAGCTCGTAAATCTGCCGCAGAGTAAGGTTGCGGCGAATTTTCTCAAAGGCGGAATCAAGATAGGGGTTATCGCTGTAAACGATAAGGTCTGCCGCCGCAGCCGCAGGCTGGTAAATCTGCTTGCCCGTGTTGTCGATTGTATAATTTTCAGTATAAATCATATCCTCCACTGTAACGAACTCAAAACCCTTCTGCTTAAGCTCCGTAAGCAGCGAGGGAAGCGCCTGCTCGGTATTTTCAAGGTCATTGTGGAACAGGAGGATTGAGCCGGACTCGGTCTTGTCAAGTATCCTGTTTCTTATTGTGGCAGGGTCGGGGTCTTCCCAGTCTATGCTGTCCGCCGACCACTGAATAACATTAAGCCCCATTCCCTCAATCGTAGTCATAAGGGTATCGTCATACTCCCCGTAGGGCGCGCGGTAAAGGGTAGGCTCCTCTCCGGTTATCATCTTAATCTTCCTGCTGCATTCCCTGGTGTCCTCGATAAGGTCGTTTATGTTCATTCCCTTAACGTGAGGGTGTCTGTCGGAATGGTTTTGAATTGAATGTCCCGCATTGTACAGCTTCCTTATATCCTCGGGATATTTGTCGCAGAACTCTCCTGTTACAAAAAAGGTTGCCTTTGCCCCTGCCTCCTTAAGTATCTCAATAAGGCTGTCGGTATTTGAATTTCCCCAGGCGCAGTCAAAGGTCAGCGCAATTTTGTTGTCCGTCCTGTCAACGCAGTAAATCGGAAGCTTTCCCGGCTCTGCGGAGGCTGTAACTGCATTCAGCACCGCAAAAATCACGATAACCACCGCAGTTATCACAAGCAGAACCGCCGTGATGCCCCGCAGCACCTGCTTTTTCGTCATTGTGTACACCACCATAAAATCAATCCCTTTCACGATTGTTTTGTTTTAGTGGATTATATGCGTGATAGCGGGAAATAATGACAAGCAGGGAAAATTATAGTCGGAAAAGCATATATAAAAAATCCCCGAAGCTTTTCGCCTCGGGGATTGCATATTTCTGATTAGTTCCTGTGCTTGAACAGGCTTTCAAGGTCGCTGTAAGCGTCATCGCCAATACTGTCATTGTTTCTGGAGGAAATAAACTTTGCAAAGTCGTTTCCGCCGGCTCCTGCTGAGCTGTTGATAATTTCCTCTGCAACGCTGGGAGCGGCTTCAGCAGCGACGTTCTCCTTGAAGCAGGTTGCAATAACGGAAATTGTGATTGAATCCTTCATATCCGCAGGACCGTAGTTAGCACCGATAATGATTTCAGCGTCAGCGTCGCATGCCTTTGTGATTGCGTGCATTGCCTCGTCAACGTCGGTCATAAGTGCGTCCTGAGAAAGAGTGATGTATACGAGAAGTCTGCCTGCGTTCTTGATAGAGGTTTCAAGTAAGGGGCTGTTTACAACCTGAAGAACAGCGTCCTCAACCTTCTTGTCGCCTGTACCTGTACCAACCGCAATATGTGCGTCGCCTGCGTTTCTTATGATTGTGCATAAGTCGGAGAAGTCAACGTTTACTACGGCAGTCTTGTTAATCATATCGGAAACTATCTTTACCGAACGGTGAAGAACGTCGTCAACCATTACAAAAGCCTGCTGGAAGGTGAGCTGCTTCTCGTTGAGCTGTAAAAGGCGCTGGTTAGGAATGATAACGAGAGCGTCAACGTGCTTACGCATTTCGTCGATACCCTTCATAGCCTGATTCATCTTCTGCTCACGCTCGAACTCAAAAGGCTTTGTAACAACGCCTATTGTAAGTATTCCCATTTCCTGAGCGATTTCAGCGATAACAGGAGCTGCGCCTGTACCTGTGCCGCCGCCCATACCTGCGGAAATGAACACAAGGGAAGCGCCCTTTAAGTACTTTTCAATTTCTTCTCTGTCTTCTCTTGCAGCCTCTGCGCCTACCTCGGAGCGTCCGCCTGCGCCTCTGCCCTTAGCGCACTTTCTGCCTATCTGCACACGGCGGATAAGGGTCTTGTCCTTATTTTTAAGGGCAGCCACATCTGTATTTACCGCTACGAATTCAATGTCCACATCATCGTCGCTGACGTCCTTGGAGTTCTTATCTCTTAAGCCCTTTTTCGCCATGTTTTCAACTGCGTTTCCGCCGCCGCCGCCGACACCGAAAACTTTAATCTGAATATTATAAACGGCACTTTCATCAAGATGGTCGAATTCCGGCTCCTCGCTTTCTACTGCGAAGCCTTCCTCGTCGATTTCAATTGCCACGATATTATACCTCCTGTTATTTTTTGCAGCGGGCAAAAATGCCGCTTAACTACTTAGATTAATTGTAACAGATTTTGCGGGAAATTTCAATACCTTTTTTAAAAAAAGTAATATTTTCCGACTGCTTTTTTTTGTGGATTTTTCCAAATATTGTGTACACCTGCAATTACTACCCCATTATAGGCAGTTTCCTCTATAAACCTTTCCCGCTTGCAGGCAGTACTGCCCCAAAAAGATTACTCGGTGGGATTTTCCTCCTCCGGCGGGTCTTCTCCGCCCTCCTCAGGCGTAGTTTCTTCCCCCTCTTCGGGCAGTATTTCCGAAGCCACGGTTCTTTGCGGCTGCTCGGTAAGGGGTCTTTGAACGGCATGCTCGGTATTTGTTATATCAAGGGACACCTTTTCGCCCTTTGCGATATGATTTTCAATCAGCTCCTTTGCTATTTTAAGCTTTTCATCAAGCTGTAAAACCGAGCCTATGGTTATTTTAATCCTGTCCTCGTAGGTAAGAACAATGCTTAATGTGTCGCTTATGTCAAGCTTTGTGATGTTCTGAAGCTCCGCCTTTTCGATAGCGGCGCTTATTTCGGAAACAAGCTCGTCCTGCTTGGGATTTGCGGCGGTTATATAGTCGCCGATTTCAACGCTTTCTCCCGGCTGATAGCCAACGACCTCCATACAGTCCGCCTTTTTGCTGTCAATCTGCATAACTCTGCCAACGTGGGAGATAACGTAGTTCTTGCCCGCATAGTAGAAGTTTACCATAGGAACTGCTGGTGTAACCTTTATTTTTATGGTATAGGGGAACTCCTTTATGACCTCCGCCGTATCAAGGCTTACAAGCTGTTCAAGGATTTTTTCGGGGATACCGCTTGTGCTGAGCCGTACAAGGTTTTCGTCACCCTTAAGCCCGCTGGCGGCGATAATTTCCTCATCGGTATAGATACTCTCTCCCTCTACAACTATTTTGTTTGCATTAAAAAGCACTGTAACAGACAGGATTGCAAAAACGATAAACACGAACACGCCCAGCATAACGTAATAGATAACGTAGTTACCCCGTCTGCGGCGTTTTCTTGCCTTTTCCGCTTCCTTTTCCCGCCTTTTGAGCTCGTCCTCCCGTTTTTTTCGGGCAGGACTCTGGGGCGGCATCTGCTTTCTTGCTTCCTCGGAAATTCTCTTTTGTTTCTTTTTCTGGGCAGGAGCAGCTTTCCCCGCAGGCTTAGAAGTTTTTGCAAGCTTTTCTGCTCTTGCAGCGGACTTGCCTGCTTCTTCTCTCAGCCTGCGGTTAAGCTCCTCCTTGCTCATTTCCGTTGTTTTTGTTTTATTCAGCTTGTGAAAATCCGGCATTAACGCCTAACCTCCGTTTTTGGCGGTGTAACATACCGCCGCTCTTTATTGCATATAATTCAGTAAATCAGACCGCTCTTATATCCGCACCCACGCTTCTCAAGTTTCCCTCAATATCCTCGTAGCCCCGGTATATATAGCCTGCATTATCAATTTTCGTTATTCCCTCGGCGAAAAGTCCTGCTGTAACAAGGGCTGCTCCTCCCCTGAGGTCGGTTGCTTCAAGCTCAGCTCCCGAAAGCCGCTCTACGCCCTCCACAACAGCAACCCTGCCCTCAACGCTTATTTTAGCCCCAAGGCGGGTAAGCTCGCTGACATGGCGGTAGCGGTTCTCGAAAATTGTTTCAACAAAAACCGTCATTCCGCTCAAAGTTGAGCAAAGCGCCATAAGCGCTGGCTGTGCGTCGGTAGGAAAGCCCGGGTGTGGGGCTGTTCTTATAACAGAGGGGGCTTTAAGGGTTTTTCTTGCGTTAAGGTAAACGCTGTCCCCGCCGAAGCCGTAAACGCTGCAGCCCGTCTGCTCCAGTACGGAAATAACAGGCTCAAGGGATTTATAATCCGCTCGGGTCAGCATTATTTCTCCCCGTGTAACCGCTCCGCAGCAAAGGTAGGTAGCCGCAGCAATTCTGTCGGGCATAACGGTATAGTCGCAGCCCGAAAGGGATTTTACGCCCTCCACAAAGATAGTTCCCGTTCCTGCTCCGCTTATTTTAGCGCCGCATTTGGTAAGGAACCCCGCAAGGTCAGCTATTTCCGGCTCTCTGGCGGCGTTATGTATTTCCGTAACGCCCTCGGCAAGCACCGCCGCAAGCATTACGTTTTCCGTTGCCCCCACCGAGGGCACGGGAAAGGAAATTCTTGCTCCCTTAAGCTTTCCCGCCCTGCAATTAAGATACCCGTGTTCTTCCTTTATATCTGCTCCCATTTTTCTGAAAGCGTCAAGGTGGAAGTCTATTGGTCTTGCGCCTATTTCACAGCCGCCGGGAAAGGATAGCCTGCACTGTCCCGCCCTGCCTAAAAGCGCACCCATAAAGATTATTGAGGAGCGCATTTCCCGCATAAGTCCCGCTGAAACCGAGGTGCAGGCAGGCGCAGAGGCATTCACGCTCACCGAGCCGCCCTCCCGACGACAGCTGCACCCCAGCGCCGTCAGTATGCGGCAGGCAGCGTCGCAGTCGGTTAATTTCGGGCAGTTATATAGCGTAGTCTGCCCCGTGCAAAGCACCGAAGCCGCTAAAAGCGGCAAAGCGCTGTTCTTTGCTCCCTGTATCGGTATCTCGCCCTCAATACGTCTGCCGCCCCGTATTACAAGCTTCTGATGAGCCGGCATTCTATATCACCCTTTCCGCATTTTTTCTTATATTATGCAGAATAGGGAGATTTGGTGAGATTTTGGAGAATTTGAGAGAAAAGAGAAAAAAAGATTTTCAGCCTTTTTGTAAGAAAGGACCGCAGCAAGCTGCGCGGAAAACTTTCAGTCGCTTCGCGGTTTATTTCGGGTGTTGTGGCTGAGAGATACAACAGACTTAATCAATATTTATCTTGTTAGTTCTCTCTCAAAAAATCTGCACAGCGACTGCGAATGTGAGCAAGAGTTCCCCCACTGAAAAGACTATAAATCAAGCTTCAAAGGGGTGGAGCGCCCGTGCGCTCCCGCGGGGTGTGGGGCTGCGCAAGCCCCACATCTGTTCTCTCAACTCTCTTCCTCTCTCACAAGGTCTAAAATCTGACTGACAATAAGACCTGCGGAGTTTTCTATGCTTAGGGCTTTAGCTTTTTCGCCCATTTCGGCAAGAGCCGACCTGTCGCCATATAATTTCTTAACCTCTTTGAGTAGTCTTGTCTTGTCTAAATCCTTATCCTCTATAAGGATAGCTGCACCGTTTTTGCTCATTGTAAGGGCGTTGTAGTACTGGTGATTTTCGGCGGCGGCAGGGAAGGGGATAAGGATACTTGCTCTGCCTATTGCTTTAAGCTCTGTTAAAGTCATAGCGCCTGCACGGGAGATAATCAGGTCTGCGGCGCACATACAGGTGTACATATTGTCGATATATTCTCTGACGATAATGCGGTCGTCGGGGGTTATGCCGTTTTCCTGCATAAGCCCGTGAAACATATCCTTGCCGTTTCCGCCGTAGGAATGGATATGATTTATATTTCCGACTTCCTTTTCCCAGCGGAACAGCTCAACAACCGCCTCGCTTATCTTGTTAGCGCCAAGGCTTCCGCCGAAGGAAACAATCGTCATTCCCTCCTTAAGTCCGAGGCGCTTTCTTGCCGCCTCACGTTCTTCAATGGGGATATTGCTTCTTAGGGGATTTCCCGTTATAACGCACTTTTCCTTGTGGGACAGGTGGGTTATAACGTCCTCGTTTGATACGAAAACCTTATCCACATATCGGGAAACAAGGCTTGTGGTAACTCCGGGGAGGGAGTTGCTTTCGTGAACGGCGGTCTTTATGCCCATTTTCGCTGCGCTTATAAGAATAGGCGCACAGGCATAGCCGCCTGTACCGATAACAACGTCGGGACTATATTCCTTTAAAAGCTTTCTCGCCTGTCCTTTGGCAGTAAGATAGTAATACGCCGCCTTTATGTTGCGTTTTATATTTTTAAGGCTGAGCTTTCGCTGAAGACCTGCCATTTTGAATGCCTTGAAGCTGTAGCCCGCCTTTTTAACAAGCTTTTCCTCCATTCCGCCTTCTGCACCCACAAAAAGTATATCGCAATCGGGGAAAACGCTGCGGAATTTATCGGCAATTGCAAGAGCGGGATTGATATGCCCCGCTGTACCGCCTGCCGCAAGGACTATTTTCATTATTCAAGCGCCGCCTTTCGAGAAATATTAAGCACAATTCCCATTTCGCCCAGCTGCATCATCAGCGCCGAACCGCCGTAGCTTATAAAGGGCAGGGAAACGCCTGTGTTGGGCATTGCGTTGGTTGCAACGGCAATATTCATAAACGCCTGAAGTCCAATCTGAATTACAATTCCCGCACAAAGCAGCATACCGAACTTGTCGGGGGCGGAGGAAGCAATATAGAAGCCGCGCACAAGCAGAATGACAAAGAGAAGTATTACAAGAATAGCTCCCACAAAGCCCAGCTCCTCCACGATAACCGGGAATATAAAGTCGTTTTCCGTTATGGGCAGGTAGCTGTATTTCTGCCTTGAATTGCCCAAACCTTGCCCGAAAAGTCCTCCCGAGCCTATTGTTACAAGGGATTGATAGGTCTGGTAGGTTTTATCCATTACGTCCGCTTCCGGGTCGTTGAAGCTTAAGAATCTTGTGGTAACGTAGTCGAAGCCCATAGCGGGGAAGACTTTCAATATAAGCAGTCCCAGCACCGCCACCGCCGCTACTACAAGCCAGAGGTGGGAAGCCTTTGCACCACCTATACAAAGCATAAAGAAGCATACCACGAAAATAATTATCGTACAGGAAAGGTGGGGCTGCAATATAACGAGAGCGCAGGAAATTGCAATTCTCAGCATCGCAGGGAAGAAGCCACGCTTGAAATCCCCGATTTTCTCGTAATTTCGCTGCATATAGTCGGCGATAACGATAATTGTTACAAGCTTTAAAATCTCCGAGGGCTGGATTGTAATTTCGCCTATCTTAATCCAGCGCTCCGCACCGCCTACCGTCTTACCGAAAAGCCTTACCAGCACCATCAGCGCAACCGAACCTAAAATTGCGAACTTAAGCAGAACCTTCTGCATAAAAATGTGATAGTCTATGTAGGAAATAACTATCATCGCCGCAACGCCAACGCCTGCGAAAATAAGCTGCCTTTTTACGAAATAGTAGCTGTCGCCGTAGCGCCATTTCGCCGAAGCGAAGGTTGCGGAAAACAGCATTACAAGCCCGAAGGCAAGAAGAATTATAACTATAAGGAAGAAGGAGAAGTCGAACTTTTCGGGGATTGAGAAGTTTATAAGCTTTTTCTTTCCCTTTTTGTTCAGGGCTGCTGCCCCGCCGCTCTGAGGCTGTACGGCAGGCACAGGATTTCTGCTAACCGCCGCCCCCTGATTGCTGCGGCTTCTCTGCTGACTGCCAAGACGGATAGGAGCTTTTCTGCTCTGCTGAGGACGTCCGTTCTGATTTGCAGTTCTTCCCGTATTCGTGGGTCTTTGGGGATTTCTGTTGTTTAAGCCGTTATTGCCCATTTTATCCGCCTTTCGTAAGAATTATTGCCTTATAGTCCGTAGGTAAGCAGTACTGCGGCAGTACCCGCTGCTGCACCTAAAAGAGAAAATACTATTACAATCTTGTTTTCCTTCCAGCCTCTCATTTCAAAGCTGTGGTGGATAGGAGTCATTTTGAAAAGCCGCTTGCCGTGGGTTATTTTGAAATAAGTTGTCTGAATAAGAACGGTAAGAGCTTCCCAGATATAAACTGCGGCGGCAATTACCATAAGCACCTCAGCGTGCATACCGACGCCGAGCGTTGCCACTATTCCGCCCAGCAGCATTGAGCCTGTATCACCCATGAATACCTTTGCAGGGTGGAAATTCCAGATAAGGAAGCCAAGACAGCCGCCCGCCGCCGCAACCGCAAGCACCGTACAGCCGTAGTAGCCAAGAATAGCGGCGATTATTGCAAATGCAACACAGTAAACAAAGGTTACCGAGGAGCAAAGCCCGTCAACCCCGTCCGTAAGGTTTACTGCATTTACGATATAGAGTATGCCCAGTCCCATTATGATGTAGTAGAAGTACCAAAGGTCAAGCTGTCCGATAAAGGGGAAGGCTATAACCGTTGAGGTATCTCCCGAAAGGACGCGGGCGGTAAAGTATCCCGCAATTACGAGAATTTGCAGGATTATCTTCTGATTAGGGGTAAGGCCCTCGTTCTGCTTCTTTCTAACCTTTATAAAGTCATCGAGAAAGCCGATAAAGCCGAAAAGAACAGCCGCACAAAGGGCGGAAATAGCCTTGAAGGAGGCAAGTCCCTCGCTTTGCTCCGCTGAAACAAGTCCGTTTACGGAAAGCAGTATCATTCCGATTACGAAAGCCACCACAATTCCTGCGGCAAACATAAGCCCGCCCATTGTGGGAGTGCCCTGCTTATCCTTTTTGTGCCAGACGGGGCCTATATCAAGAATGGTCTGACCGAATTTAAGCTTTCTGAGCCAGGGGATAATCCCGAAGCCAAGCGCCCAGGTAACAATTACCGCCGAAAAAGCGGTTATTATAATCGTCATCAGCATTAATCTACCGTTCCTTTCGTAAGCCCTTTTGTTAGCTCCTTAATAATCTTATGCTCGCTGAACTCCATATAGTCGTCCCCGATAACCTGATATTCCTCGTGTCCCTTTCCGCAGAGGATTATTACGTCATTTTCCTGTGCAAGTTCTACCGCATACTTGATAGCTTCAAGCCTGTCGATAAAGGAATGAACCTCGCAGTTCGTTCCCACGAAGCCTTCAAGCACCATATCAATAATTGATTTCGGGTCTTCAAAGCGGGGATTATCGGAGGTAACTACCGCAATATCCGCATATTCCGATACGCATTTTCCCATGGCAGGGCGTTTTACTGCGTCCCTTTCTCCTGCTGCGCCGAAAACAACTATAAGTCTGCCTTTAGCAAAGCTTCTGACCGAGGAAAGAATTTTTCTCAGCCCATCCTCGGTGTGTGCGTAGTCGCAGATAACCGTAAACTTCCCCGAATAGAGAACCTCCGCCCTTCCGCAGACGCCGCTGAGCGTTCCGAGAGCCTCTGTAACTTCCTTTAAGCTCAGCCCCGCCGCCATGCAGGCTCCTGCCGCACAAAGAGAGTTCATAACGTTAAAGCCGCCGGGCATTGAAATATGCGCCTGATAGGCGGTTTCTTCCGCTTCGCTGCAAATCCAGAAGTCCGAGCCGCCGCTTAAAAGCCTTATTTTGCAGGCGTACAAATCGGCGGGCTCTGTTATGCTGACCGAAATAAGCCGTATATCCTTATTTTCGGCGGAAAGCTCCTTATAAAGCCGCCTGCCGTAGCTGTCGTCAATATTTATAACCGCCGACTTACAGCAGGAAAAGAGGGATTTTTTCGTCTGATAATAGTTCTCCATTGTTCCATGCCAGTCAAGGTGGTCCTGCGTCAGATTTGTAAAAATTCCGCAGATAAACTCTTCTCCCGAAAAGCGGTGCTGGGAAATCGCCTGAGAGGAGGCCTCCATAGCGCAGTACTCCCCGCCGTTATCCCTTATTTCCTTAAAAAGGCGGTAAAGGTCGGTCTGGTAGGGTGTTGTAAGGTGGGCTTCGTAGGTTTTACCGCATACGTCATACCCCGCAGTTCCTATACTGCCGCAGCTTTTCCCGCAATAGCGCAGGATATGCTTTATAATATTGACCGTTGTGGTTTTTCCGTTTGTGCCTGTTGCGGCGATAAGCTTTAGTCCCTTTGTGGGCTCGCCGTAATAGCGGGAGGCAAGCACGCTGAAAAATCTGCGGCTGTTGTCGGTTAATATCTGCTTTGGCAGTCCTAAATCCCGCTCAACAACTACTGCCGCCGCACCCTTTTTGAGCATTTCTGCACAGGCGGAATGTCCGTCGAAATTCCTGCCCGCAATTGCCACAAAAATATCTCCCGCTTCAAGGTTTCTTGTATTATCGGTAAGCTTACCGATTTCAACGTCCTCCAAGCCTGCCACGCCTTGCAGTTCCTGCTCAAAAAGCAGCTCAGACAGCTTCATAGCCTCGCCCTTTCTTATTGAATACGGGGCTGAATCGACCTGCTCAGCCCCGTTTTTGCTGTTTTGTTTTAAATCCTTTTATATCAGCCCGTATCCTCGTTTACAAGGAAGGTTACTCCCACAACCGTACCCTTGCTTACTTCCGTTCCGGGGTCGATTGTCTGTGAGGAGGCGATTGCGCTGGCGTTATTTACTGCGCCGCCGTCAAGGGATATGTTAAGTCCAAGCTTTGTAAGCTTTGCGTTTGCCTGCTCAACGGTAAGTCCGGATAAATCGGGTACTGTAACGGGAACCTGCTCCGCTCCCCGCATATAGATTATTACCGTTCCGTTGTTTGGTATTCGCTCCGAAGCGGCGGGGATAGTGTAATCTACTATTCCAACGTCCTCGTCGCCTACAATTTCGTACTTAAGACCCTTTGTGTTGATGCTTGTGATTGCGTCAAGGAGAGAATAATCGTAAACGTAGGGTACCTGTACGTCCTGGTCCGCAAGCTCGTCTGCGGTGTACTGGGGATAAACGCCGAGATATTCAAGACATTCGCTGAATACCGCAGAAACAACAGGCGCCGCCACCATACTTCCGTAGTACTTTCCGCCAAGGGGCTCGTCAACGCATACAAGCATTATATACTCTGGGTCGTTGGCGGGAGTAAAGGCGCAGAAGGAGCCGACGTAGCGCATATTGTTGTTGCCGTACTGGTCCAGCTTTTCAGAGGTACCCGACTTGCCGCCGATACGGTAGCCTGCAATATAGGCGTTGGAGCCGCCGTTGTAGGTAACTATGTTTTCGGTTATCTGCCGCATAAGCTCCGAGGTTTCGGCGCTTATTACCTGCCTTTTTACAGCGGGGTCAACGGTTTTTATAACGTTTCCGCTGCTGTCTATAATTTTATCCACAACGTGGGGAGTTACAAGATAGCCGCCGTTTACCGCAGCTGCGTAGGCGCATATCATCTGTATGGGAGTAATCTTATTT
The DNA here is from genome assembly GCA_051882315.1 of Ruminiclostridium sp. GTDB lineage: Bacteria > Bacillota > Clostridia > Oscillospirales > Ruminococcaceae > Ruminiclostridium_E. Next base: position 5,935 of record JBJERM010000312.1, on the reverse strand, counting down.
GTCTGTCCGAAGGAGGAGGACGCAAGCTCTACACGTCCCATTCGTTCGTAGGGAACATAAAGAGGGCTTGCCTCGCCGGGAAGGTCAATTCCCGTCTTCTCGGTAAAGCCGAATGCCTCAAAATAACTGGTAAAAAGCTTTTTCCCAAGCTTTAAGCCTATCTGTATAAATGCGGGATTGCAGGAGGCGGTAATTGCACTCTGCAAATCAACGTCCCCGTGACCTGCGGCGCTCCAGCAGTGGAACTTTGTTCCGTCAACCTCGTAGGCGGCAAGGCAGGTGAAATGGGAATTAAGGTCGACAACCTCTTCTTCAAGAGCAGAGGCGCAGGTTATTACCTTGAATACGGAACCGGGGAAGTAAAGCTCGGAGACCGCCTTGTTCTTCCACTGGGTTTCACGCATCTCCGCTTCCGTTTCCTCAAGCTCCTCCTCAATAAGCTTATTTATCTCCTCCTGGTCGGTAAGAGAGCCTGCTGCGTAGTCGAGAATAAGCTGCTGGCGCAGCTCCTCAAGCTCCTGCATATCGTATTCCGAAAGCTCGGAGGGGTTATTCAGGTCGTAGCCGGGAGCGGTTGCCATAGCGATAATAGCTCCCGTCTTTGCGTTCATTACAATTCCCGTTGCACGGTTTGCAACCTTATGCTGGGAAATTGCGGTTTCAAGGTTCTTTTCGAGATAGTGCTGAACAACCTCGTCTATTGTAAGCACAAGGCTGTTTCCGTCGCTTGCCTCGTAGCGGTTTTCGTAGTCGTAGGGCATAGCGTCGCCGTTAGCGTCCTTTGCCATTGCAATAAGACCGTCAACACCCTTAAGATAGTCGTTATAGTATGCCTCAAGACCGTAAACACCCTCGTTGTCGTAGTTGGTAAAGCCGATAATGCTTGAAGCAAGGCTGTTGTTGGGATAGTAGCGCTTGCTGTTCTCCATAGGCTTTACGGAAAAGGGCGCAAGGTCGTTCTCGTCAATGAACTGCTGAACAAGCTCCTTATCCGCCTTGCCCACCTTTTTCTTTACGATAAAGTATTCGTTGTCGGTATTCTCGCAGCCATTCATGATTTTCTCGTAGTCAACGTCGAGAAGCTCTGAAAGGGTCTTGCAGATAAGCTCCTTCTTTTCACTGTCGTTTTCCTCTATGCTTTTCGGGGAAATAACAATATCCCAGACGGTTGTACTCTGGGCAAGGATTTTATTGTTTCTGTCGTAGATTGTTCCGCGGTTGGCGGTTATTGTATATTTCTTAAGCTGCTGGGAATTTGCCTTTGAGCGGTAGTACTCGGATTTTACAACCGCCGTGTTATAAAGCACCGTGGTTATGTAGCCCGCAAGAACAAGCAGCAGGGCAAGCACGATAAAGAACATGCGCCGCCGCATAATTCCCGTAGGAGCAACGATAGGTGTGCTGTTATAGCTGTCAGGCATTTTTCTTTCTGCCATTAAAATCTTCCTTTCGCAGGGGTAGGGATTACGGAGTTCAAGCTAAAATCAGACTGCCAAAAACGCATTTTAGATAAGCGGCTTATACATAGTCTGTCAGGCTTGTTCGCTGTAATAAATTATATTGCCTCAGAAGCCCAGATATTCCAGTACGTTCTTGAACCAGTTCTGTATTGAAACGAAAATATCCGTGCTTTCCTCCGCTACTTCGGTCATCTCCTCGGTGTTGAGGGTAACATAGGTTATCTGGGAGCGCTGGGTTTTCTGGAGTCCAAGCTCCTCGGAGGCGATTTTTTCAACGTTGTCCAGAGTAACCATACTGTCAAGCTCAGCACGAAGCTGGAGGTTTTCTCTCTCCGCCTGCTCAATCTGAGTCTTTGTTTCGCTTATCATTCCCGTGTAGTCGGAAAGCTGCACCTTGCTGTAAAGAACGGCAAAGGCTACAATTGCCGCAAAAGCGATTGCAACCATAGCGGCAAAGGCGTTACCGTTACGTCCTACCGCTTTTTTGGCAGTCATCTGAAGCTGGCTTTTTTCTCTGCGCTTTTGCGCCTTCTTCCGTTCAAGCTCCTCGTCTGTATCGAAGAGGGAAAGGTCGTAGGCTAAATTTGAGTTATCGTTATACACTTTTCAACAATCCTTCCGCTTTCGGTCTGCCTCTCAAAACAAACCGCACAAAATCTCTTTTTTCAGAGTTTTTCAAGCACCCGCAGCTTTGCGCTTCTGCTTCTCGGGTTTTCGGAAAGCTCTTCTTCCTCCGCCGTTATGGGCTTTTTGTTTACAGGAAACGCCTTAGGCTTATTTCCGCAAACGCACACGGGAAAATCCTTAGGGCAGGTACAGCCCTCGGAAAGCTCCCTGAATTTCTGCTTAACTATTCTGTCCTCAAGGGAATGGAAGGTTATAACCGAAAGCCTGCCCCCGGGGGAAAGCAGCTCAAAAGCGTCATCAAGGGCGGTTTTAAGCACATCAAGCTCACGGTTTACCTCTATTCTTATCGCCTGAAAGGTTTTGCGGCAGGGGTTCTTCTCCCGCCTTACCTTTAAAGGCACGTTGTTTCTGATTATTTCGGCAAGCTCGCCTGTTGTTTTTATAGGTGCAGTATTCCTTGCACGGACAATTCCTGCCGCAATACCTCTTGCAAACTTTTCCTCGCCATACTCGAAAAGAATACGGGTAAGCTCGGATTCGGGGTACTCGTTTACTACGTCATAGGCGCTTGTCCCCTCGCCGCTCATACGCATATCCAGCGGTGCGTCCTCGTGGAAAGAGAAGCCGCGTTCGGGGTTGTCCAGCTGATAGGAGGAAACGCCTAAATCCATAAGCGCCCCGTCTATACTTGTAATTCCGATTTCCGCAAGAGCCGGTTTAATCTGTGCAAAATTACGGTTTATAAAAGTCGGAGAATAATCCGAAAGCCGCTTTTTTGCAGCAGCGATTGCCTCTTTATCCTGGTCGAAGCAGATAAGCCTGCCATTTTCGCCAAGCCGCTTTGCGATTTCAAGGCTGTGTCCGCCGCCGCCTGCGGTGCAGTCAACATAGATTCCGTCGGGTTTTACCGCAAGCCCGTCAACTGCGGGCATAAGCAGCACCGATTTATGTGAAAATTCCATATTACAATCCAAGTTCCATAGCCGCTTCTGCAAGATTTTTTGTATCCTGCTCTGCGTTGAACGCGTCCCACTTTGCCTTATCCCAGATTTCAGCCCTGCCCACAAGGCCTACTATTACTATGTCCGTAGAAAGACCTGCATATTCCCGTAAAGGTGCAGGAATAAGCACACGTCCCTGCTTATCCGGCTCGATTTCAAAGGCGCTGCCGAAAAGGAAACGCTGAATATCGGCGGTTCTTGTCTGGGGCATTGTCTTGATTTTTTCAACAAGGGCTGCCCAGTCCTCGGCGGTATATACCTTTATACATTCTGCACCTATTGTTTTGGAGATTATAAAGCTTGAGCCAAATTCTTCTCTTAATTTTATGGGGAAATTCATTCTGCCCTTTGCGTCAAGGGTACTTTTAAACTCGCCTATCAAGCTTTTCAACCTCCTTTTCTAAAAGTTTTCCACACTTTCAACAGGCAAAAGGACATTTCGGGACATTTTTAACCCGCAACCTGTTGAAAACTTGGTTGAAAGTGTGAAAAAGTGAACTTTTATCCAAAAAAGTGGACAAAAAACCACTTTATGATTATTATACTATGAGTCGGAGGAAAAATCAAGGACAAATTTACGTTTCGGAAGTTAAAAAGCATAAAAAAAATGCCGCCTTTTTTGTGCAGCATAAACAAAAATAGAACTCCCGTTTTGAGAGTTCTATATAATAATTCGGTTCAAATCACAAAATATTGTGGCTCTGAGGCGCCAAAACCACAGCATACGGGGGATTTGCGGATATTCCGCAAAAAGCTCCCATTTTTTCCACAGGGAGTGGTGGGGAAAAGTGGTGATTTTCAAAAAATGGGTGGAGTATGGGTGGTGCGGCTGCCTTTGGCAGCCGCACGCAAAAGCTTTTCCAAAGCCTGCGCCGCGCGGAGCGCGGCGCTCTTGCGGCGGCTTCGCCGCCGCAAATATCCCCGCTTTGCGGGAAAAAATGCAGCTGCCGAAGGCAGCCGCACACACAGGCTTTTCCAAAGCCTGCGCCGCGCGGAGCGCGGCGCTCTTGCGGCGGCTTCGCCG
>JBJERM010000312.1:0-1723 GCA_051882315.1 Ruminiclostridium sp. | reverse complement strand
CCGCAAATATCCCCGCTTTGCGGGAAAAGTGCGGCTGCCGTAGGCAGCCGCCGCTCGCGCAAAACCCTTCGGGTTTTGCGCAAATCTGCGCCGCCGCATAAATGCGGCGGCGCAATAACGGGCGCCCGCTAAAGCGGGCACCCTTCCCGAATTACAGCTTCTCCGCCAGCTCGTCAGCCAGCAAAAGCGCCGCAGCCTTTATCTCCCGGCTCTTGAAAATGCCCTCGTCAGCATATTTCTGAGCATTTTGTGCAAATCCAATAGCCTCTCTCGGCTTTTCACATCCCCTCGCCATTTCCAGATAAGCCCTTGCAAGCACAGCATTCGCCTCGTCGAAAATAACGCTGTCTGCCCCGCAGTAGGGCAGAGCGGTTTCAACCGCCTGTACATAATCCCCCCGCTTGTAGGCGTTTTTCATCCTGTTAAGCGCCTCAAAATCCTTGTTTACCGCATTTTCGCTGTCGTCAAAGGTTTCAAGCTCGTCGGGCAGCAGGTAATTCACGGGAAGCTGAAGCACCTTTGCAAGATAGGTAAGGGTTTTTACCGAAGGGTTCGCAACGCCGCTTTCAATCTGGCTAAGCATATTACGGGTAATAAAATCCCCCACAACGTCCGCCTGAGTCATTTTCCTTGCAAGTCTTGCTTCCTTTATTCTTTTTCCGAGTTCAACCGAATTCATCCGCCCACGTCCTTTCCTGAAAAGTATCGTCCGACATTCCACACTATACTATTATATAGAGAGAAGCTGTTTGCCGCCGAGCCTTACAATATTGTAAAACAGACAAAATCCCTGCGGCCTCTCTCTTAATCTTTTTGTCTTTTTCTTCACTTGTACACTTTTTACCATTTATGGTATCAAGTAAATGTGATTTACATATAGTTTATCACTAAACGGTCGGTTTTTCAACCCTTTTACGCCAAAAAAATGATTTTCGTCACTTTGTACAAAAGGAAATGTGCTAAATGTGCAGTATAACGATTTTTAAAAAACCGCTCTGCAAATATTGACAGCGGCGGAATTTGTGGTATAATGATAGTAAATAGAATTTACATAGAAAGAGAGGATGCTTTATGGAATGGTTTTCCGAATGGTGGAACGGACTTGAGCTTTTTACACAGGTTATGTACTGCGTAGCCCTGCCCTCAACTCTTATACTTATAATACAGTCGATTATGATAATCGCAGGCTTCGGCGGCGACGGCGCAGGAGTAAATCCCAGCGACACCTCCGGACTTGGGGACGTGGACATTTCCGGCGGCGATATGGGGGATATATCCGACATCTCCGACATTCCCGACGTTACCGACGGCGGCAATCCCGCTGACCTGGGAACGCTACACTTCTTCACACTCCAGGGCATAATCACCTTCCTTTGCGTGTTCGGCTGGTCGGGAGTTCTTATCTACGGCGGAACAAAGAATATTGCGATTTCCCTTATCTGCGCCTTTATTTTAGGTGCATTGGCGATGTACGGGGTAGCAAAGCTGCTTCAGGCCACCGCAAAGCTTGCCCAGAACGGAACCCTCAACGTAAAAAATCTTCTCGGCGCCTCGGGAACTGTTTACCTTGTTATCCCCGCAGACGGCAAAGGCAGCGGAAAGGTTACCGTAACAACAGACGAGCGCTGTCTTGAATTTGACGCAATAACCGAAAGCGGAGAAGCTCTTCCCGACGGAACTCCCATAAGAGTAACCGACATAAGAACCGGAAATGTTCTTGTTG
>JBJERM010000311.1:0-9352 GCA_051882315.1 Ruminiclostridium sp. | reverse complement strand
CTGACGACTTCTCGTCACCCTGAAATGACTTCAATAACAATAGTTTTTGCTAAATTATGTCACTTTTAGCCGATTTTTTTCGTTTTATATATGAGGTATGCCAGAATGGTAACTATGACAAAATCACAGGCAAAGCAGTTAAGCCCAGCCGTCCTCGCCTTTTACGGAGACAGCGTATATGAGGTGCTGGTGCGGAGAAAAATAGTTGAGGGAGGAAACCGTCCTTCCCGTGCTCTGCACCGTATGTCGGTTGAAATGGTAAGAGCCTCCTTCCAGAGCAAAGTTTTCGACCTTTTATCGGAAATTCTGAACGAGGAGGAAGCGGAAATACTCAGAAGAGGAAGAAACGCCTCGGGTCTTACCGTTCCCCACTCCAGCACTCCCGAGGAATATCACAAGGCAACAGCGGTTGAGGCGCTTTTCGGTTACTTAAGCCTTACGGGAGAAACCGAGCGGATTAACGAGCTTTTCGAGGTGATTTGTAATGAAGAAAACAAAAAGTAAGGACAGCAAGCCACGGGAGAAATCGAAACAGCCTGCCACAGAAAAAAGAACGGTAAAGGAACGGGTCTTGAAATGGCTTATTGATATACCGGTTATTATTTTTGGTGCAGTAGTCTATTCGGCGGGTATCAATGTTTTTACCGCTCCTAACGATATTGCCCCAGGCGGTATCGGCGGTCTTGCTACCGTTATAAGTCATTTATCGAACGGCGTACTCAGTATAGGTCTTATCTTCGGTATTATCAATATCCCCCTTGTTATTGCGGGATTTATACGCTTGGGCAGGTCGATGATGACCAGAACTCTGCTTGCTGTTGCGGTTACTACACTTTGCACAGACTACTTCAGATACCTTTTCCCCGTTTACGAGGGGGATAAGATTATCGCAGCAGTTTTCGGCGGTGTATTTATCGGATTTGGGCTTGGGATTGTATACCTGCGGGACGGTACAACAGGCGGCACGGACATCATAAACAAGCTGATACAAAAGGCAAAGCCGCATCTTAGCCTTGGCTTTATTATGATGATGACGGACGCTATGGTTGTGCTTATTTCAATCCTGGTTTACGGCAATTTTGAGTCGGGACTTTATGCGCTTATCGCTATTTTCGTAAGCTCAAAGGTTATGGATTCCCTGCTCTACGGCACTCTTGAAGGAAAAATGGCGCTTATCTTCTCGGAAAAGCCTGACGAAATCGGTCGGGAGATTATAAGCAGTCTTACAAGAGGCGCAACCTTTTTAAAAGGCAACGGAGTTTATTCCGGCGATGAAAAGAAGGTTATCTGCTGCGCTGTTCACAAGAACGAGTATGTAAAGCTTAAGCGCAAGGTAAGGGAAATCGACCCACACGCCTTTATCATCACCACCACCGCAAATGAAATACTGGGAGAAGGCTTCCACAAAATAGACTGAAAGGAAAAAGAAAATGTTCAGAAAACCAAGAGCTTCAAAGCTTACAGCCGCTTTTCTTACTGCGGCTCTGCTGGCGCAGACAATTTTCGTTATCCCCGCTTTTGCATCGGCAAAATCAAATCAGTACGACAGGAAATTACAGCTTGTCACAGAAAAGCTGTACGAAGACAAGGAAACGGTTGACGCCGTTAAAGCCCTTGATAAGGCAGTAGCCATTATCTCGGTTTCCGACGGAAAAAGCAAGGCAAAGAGCTTTTCCGCCACAACGGGAAGCCTTTCTGCTTCCCTCGAAAAAGCCTCCGAAAAGGCAAAGGCTTCGGGAATTACCCCGAAATGGCTTAAGCTTGAGGTGGTTACAGCCGTTGAACAGATTAAGTACTCCGACTTTACCGCAGAGGTAATGGGCAAAAAGAGCGGAAGCTTCCGCAGAGGTATCGCCTTCAACGACTATTTTGGCAGAATCATAACCGAGGGCGAACTTAACGCAAACGGGCTTATAGACTATGAAACCGGCAAGCTTAAGCTGACGGAAGTAAACAGCTTCCTTAAATTCTTAGGCAAGAAGCAGCTGGACAAGATACCAAGCACTCTTTACATATTTGACACATCAAGCTATTTTACCGAAAATACAGCTTATGCAGAAAAGCTTATAAACGAAAAGTACAACTCCACAGGCAGACGTGGAGTAAATGTAACCCGGGAATACATTGAAAACCTTGCTGGAAAGACCTCGGACTATCTTGCGGGGATATGCGACAATAACGGAAAATTCGTTTACGGCTATTACCCTATTGACAACGAGGAAATTGCGGGGTATAATATGTTAAGGCACGCAGGTACAACCTGGAACCTTATTTTACAGTACGAAATGACCGGAAATGAAGAGCTGCTGCCTGTAATAGAGAGGGCGCTTACCTACCTTTCAAAATTCATTCAGTACAAGGATGACAGCACCGCATTTGTAATCAGCGAAAACTGCCTTAACGTAGGCGGAAACGGACTTGCGCTTCTTGCATACTGCTCCTACGCCGAAATAGTCGGCAGCGACAAGTACAACAAGGTTATAGAAGCCCTTGCAAACGGCGTTATCTTTATGCAGAAGGAAAACGGCGGCTACGTTCATGCAATCGGCAAAAACACCTACAAGGTTTTAAAGGACTTCATCATCGTTTACTACGACGGCGAGGCTATGTACGGGGTGCTTAAGGCTTATGGCGTTACAGGCAAGAAGAAGTATCTGGACTGTGCAAGAAAAGCGGCGGACTACTTCATCGAAAACAACTATGAAACCCTTAACAGCCATTGGATTTCCTACGGCTTCAACGAGCTTACCAAGTACCTGCCCGAAGAAAAGTATTTCGAGTTCGGGCTTAAGAATTTATCCGAAAACAACTACACCACGAAAATATACAACACCATAACTGCTGTTCATACCGCAAGCGAAACCTTAGGTGCAGGCTTTGAGCTTTACGACAGGCTTGTAAGCGGCGGATATAAGTGCGATTATCTTGAGCAGTTCGACGAGGAAGCGCTTTTCAAGGCAATCAGGCGCAGGGTTTACTACGGTCAGAACTACTTTATGTTCCCCGAATACGCTATGTATTTTGAGGACCCGCGGACCGTTCTTAACAGCTTTGTTGTAAGAGAGGACAATTTCAGAATCAGAATTGACGATATTCAGCACTTTATGGGCGGCTACTATCTTTACTGGAAAAATTATGACAGAATCAGCAGCTACAACGAAAAGACGGCCAGCTGATACTGCATTAAAATTTGGAGGATTATATGTCAGGACATTCAAAATGGAGCACTATCAAAAGAAAAAAGGGTGAAAAGGACGGCGCAAGAGCCAAGGTTTTCACAAAAATCAGCCGTGAAATTATCGTAGCGGTAAAGGAAGGCGGAGGCGACCCCTCCAGCAACTCCAAGCTGGCTCAGCTTATACAGAAGGCAAAGTCCAACAACATACCCAACGACAACATTGACAGGCTTATCAAGAAGGCAACCGGCGACGGCGAAAAGACCAACTACGAGAACTGCGTTTACGAGGGCTACGGACCCAACGGCGTTGCGGTTATCGTTGAATGTCTTACCGACAACAGAAACAGAACCGCCGGCGAAATAAGACATTATTTCGACAAGTTCGGCGGAAATTTAGGTACTTCCGGCTGCGTTTCCTTTATGTTCAGCACAAAGGGTATCGTTGTTCTTGATAACGAGGACGGCGAAATTGACGAGGACAAGGCTATGGAGGATATTTTAGAGGCAGGCGGCGATGACTTCTCCTTTGAAGATGGCTGCGTAGAGATTTCTACCGACCCTGCGACCGTAGGCGAGGTTGGCAAGGCGCTTGCGGATATGGGCTATACTGTTCTTTCTGCTGAGCCTGCACAGGTTCCCTCTACCTATACTACTCTTACCGATGAGGACCATATCAAGAAGATGGGGCTTCTCTTAGACGCTCTCGACGATAACGACGACGTTCAGAACGTTTGGCATAACTGGGAAGAGGCGTAAGTTATCCCACAACTTAATAAAGCACAAAATCCGAAATGGCTCCCCCATTTCGGATTTTTTTGTAAACCGTTATTAACATTTTCGGTAAAAAATAAGTGATTGATTTTACATTCTGTATGTAATATAATATAAGCATAGAAAAGCTCCGAAAGGAAAAAAGATATGGCAATTAACACCTCAAATCTTAAAAAACTTAGAAAAGGCGCAAAGCTTACTCAGGAGCAGGTTGCCGAACGGCTTAACGTTTCAAGGCAGACAGTTGCAAAGTGGGAGACGGGAGAATCCCTGCCGGATATTGATAACTGCATAGCCTTGGCTCAGCTCTATAAGGTTTCTCTGGACGACCTTGTAATGTACGCAAAAAATCCCTCCTCGTCAAACGCCCCCGCAGGAAAGCATATTTTCGGGGTTGTGAAGGTTGACGATAAAGGGCGGATAGTTATTCCCGAAAAAGCACGGGAAATTTTCAGGATAAACTTAGGCGATAAGCTTCTTATGATGGGTGACGAGGCTAACGGTATTGCAATCGTAAAGCTTAACAGCTTTTTAGCGGCAACCGCAGAAATTATGAATATTATACGGGAAACAGACCCGGACGAAAGCGAGGAAGGCTGATGTACGCGGCAGAAATCAAAAATCTCAGAAAAGAATACGGAAAGCTTACGGCGGTTAAGGATTTGTCCTTTAATATAGAGGACGGAGAGGTGCTGTCGTTGTTGGGAATGAATGGCGCAGGCAAAACTACAACTCTCAAAATGCTGTCCTGCCTTACAAAGCCCACCTCGGGCGAGGCGCTTGTTTACGGTAAGAGCATTACAAAGGAACCTCTTGCAGTAAAGCAGCTTATCGGTATCTCTCCACAGGAAAACTCGGCGGCGGCAAACCTTACCGTGCTTGAAAATCTTAAGTTTATGTGCGGAATTTACGGGATTGAGAAGGAAAAAGCGCAGGCGAATATCGAAAAAATCACAAAGCAGTTTTCTCTTGAAGAAAAGCTCGGTCAGCGAGCAGGAAAGCTTTCGGGCGGCTGGCAGAAGCGGCTTAGCATAGCTATGGCGCTGATTACCGAGCCGAAAATCCTGTTCTTGGACGAGCCTACTCTCGGTCTTGACGTTATGGCAAGACGGGAGCTATGGCAGATTATCGAGGGTCTGAAAGGCAAAATGACCATAATCGTAACAACACACTATCTTGAGGAATCGGAGTATCTTGCAGACAGGATTGCGATTATGAAGGACGGAGATTTAAGGGCATTCGGAACTCTGGGTGAGCTTCGGGAACAAACCAATGAAGAAAAGCTTGAGGAAATATTCCTCAAAATATCACAGTAAGGAGCGCTTTATGAAAAGTTTTGTTTTTGCTTCAAGAAATTTTAAGGAGCTTATCAGAGAGCCGCTCAGCTGGGTTTTCTGCATGGGCTTTCCGATTGTAATGCTTGTACTTATGACGGTTATAAACGAGAGTATTCCTGCGGAAGCGGGAATGACCCTGTTTCAGCTTCAGAACCTTGCGCCGGGTATCGGAATTTTCGGGCTTACCTTTATTATGCTGTTTGCAAGCCTGCTGGTTTCGGGAGACAGAAAGGACGCCTTTCTGCTGAGGATTTTTACCTCTCCTATGAAGTCATGGGAGTATATTTTAGGCTACATACTGCCCCTTATTATTCTTTCGGTTGGACAGTTTGTTGTATCCTGTATAGCTTCCCTTATTATGGGAGCTATCTCGGGAACATCCCTCGATATAGTAAATATGCTGGTTTCCGTTGTGGCAGCCCTGCCCGCTATAATAATGTTCATAAGCTTCGGGCTTCTGTTCGGTACGCTGTTCACAAAGAACGCTGCTCCAGGTATATGCTCAATAATTATCTGCCTTTCGGGTATGCTTGGCGGAATATGGATGGACGTTGAGAGTATCGGCGGTGTGCTTAAGGATATATGCTCCGCTCTTCCTTTCTACCATGCTGTAAATGCTGTCCGGGAGGTTTTTAACGGCGATTTTTCGGCAGGCTTCGCAGAGTCGGGAATTGTGCTTATCTGGGCGGCGGTTGTAACGGTACTGGCTATAATCGTGTTCAGGAAGAAAATGAGGTTCTGATAATTTTAATAAGGCATGAATTTGCCCGAAAACCTTTGCCATGGGGTTTTCGGGCTTTTTACTATTCGGGTTCCGGCGGCGCTAAGCCTAAAACAAAATTATTATCTGCAAGAGCGCTGTCGTAGCCCCAGAGCTGCTCGTAATCGAAGCTGCCATCGTCGTTTATATATGGGCAGTCACTTCCCGGAATAAGTTGGCCACGCCTTATTTCCGGAGCAAAGGCTGCGGCGGTGCATTTGTTATCCCTGATTATTACCTTTGCGGTAAAGCTGTTCCAGTCGGCGACAGCTTCGCTAATTCCTTGGATAAGGACTTCGTCCTCGCATAAGAGAAAATCATTGTTGTTGCTGTTACCGAAGGTTATCATTATCTTTCCCTTACGGGTTTGAGAAATATCCGCATCGGTAAAGCCGCTCAAATCATTTTCGGAAAGATATTCTTCAAATACAGCCTTTATTTCCTCAGCCGCAAGATTTGACGCAGCGATTTTCTCCTCTCTGAGTCTGTATTTTTCCTGCTGCTCCTGCCACATAGATTTAAGACAGAACCAGCAGTAAAAGCCCGAGGGGAACATATCCGCATTTGTAATAGCTTCTTCTTTCATCTCTTTCCATATCTGACTGTCCGGCGGCGGCTCGTCATAGCCGAACTCACGGGCATAGTCAGCCTTCATTTCCTCCCAGACCGAACCAAAAGGCACAAAGCACATATCCGCAAGGACTATCAGGAGCAGAACTGCAATTATGGCAAGAACAATCGCCACAACAGCGGCAGGATTTTTCTCCTTAACCGTATTTTTCTCTCGTTTCATATAAAGCCTCTCCGATTATGTAAATATTGTTTACTATATATTACCATAATAGGAGAAAAATGTCAATAGTATTTATCAGTTCTTAAGATACTCCACCGCCTTGTTCAGAAGATAATCCTCTTCCCTGTCAAACAGCGCTTCTACCGCCGCCTTATCAAAGGGTATTCTGACCTCAACGCTGTTTTTGCTTACAAAATAGGAGTCGCAGTCGATAAAAGCCCCTCCTGTTTCGTCAAGGAGCAGACTTGAAGAAAACTGGAGCATACCGCTTTCAAGCTGGATTCCGCCTATTCCCTGCCCCGAGCCGTTGGATTTCGTAAAGCCCATAACCGTTATATCGGGAAAGCCGGAAAGAACCGAAACAAGGTGGTCGGCGGCGCTGATACTGCTGTTGTTCACGAGGATAACCACCTTTCCGCCAGCCCAGAGGTCTTCCCCTGTAAAATAGTGCTCCTGCCCCTTGATAAAACCATTTGAGTCGGTAAGATAGCCGCCCATTTCGTCGTTCCATTTTCCGTCGATACAGTAGAAATGCTCTCCCTCGGGGGCAAGCAGCTCCGCAATCGCCTTTACCATATCCCCCGAGCCGCCTGAGTTGCCACGCATATCAAGGATAAGATTTGTAACCCCTGCCGCCTTAAGCTCGGTAAGCTTTTCCGAAAGCCCCGCCTTTAAGCCGCTGAAATCGCCGCTTTTCATTGAATTGCTGTCGTAGGTCATCGCCTTAATCCGCAGAGCCTCCACCTCTTCGTCAACCTCCGTCCAGGTCAGATGCCCCGCGTCAATGCCGCCGTCGATAATCTCAAGAGCACCAGTCAAACGGTCCCTGTAATAATTTCCTATTTGGGGCAGCACTGCTGTTTTCTCCGCTCCGTTTTCGTCAAGAAAGCTTACAGTCATGCTCTCTCCCTCCGCTCCGCCGCCGTAAATCGCCCTGTAAAACTCCTCGTTTTCCCTGTCGGCAAAGCTTATGGAAGAATATTTAGTAAGCTCTTTTCCTTTTTGGGCAGGACTGCCGCCGTCAACCTCTGTTATAATCGTGCCGTTTCGTATTCCTGCCTTGTATGCCTCGCTGTCCTCCGCAACGTTTACTGCGGCAATACTTCCGTCGGAAAGGGTCATAAAGGCAAGCCCGCAGTCGTTTCCGAAAAGCTCCTCAAAAGTCTTTTCGCTTACCGTTTCATAGTTATCCGGTACAAAGGCAACATGCCCGTCATGAAATTCCGAGCAGAAGGAAAGCCAAGCGGCAAGGTTTTCCGTATCGCTTTGTGCAGCCATAAATTCCGGCAGATGCTTTTCGTAAAGCGCATCCCAGTCAATTCCCTTATACTCTCCGAGAACGTAATGCTTTTTCATAGCAGCATAGCCCTTCTCGAAATCCGCCGCATAGTCAGTTCTGCGGTAGCCGCTTACAAGGATACAAAGCGGAATTGCCGTAATAACCGCCGCCGCAGCCGCTATACAGGAAATCCTGCGTACCTTTTTGCTGTCAATCGCAAAGCCTGCAAGAGGCAGCGCCGAGCCGATATATGCACCAAGCATAAGAGGCTCAAAGCCGCTGATAGCTGCTATCAGTATGCACATAACCCCGGGAACGGCGTACAGTATCCGCCATTTACTGCTTACTGCCCTTAAGGCATAGCCTGCAAGAAAATAAAGAAGAATTAAGCTTATCAAAAGCAGAGCAATCAGCAAAATATCGTAAATAATCATAAGCTTCGCCTCAATTTATGTCGTCGTTTTTGAAGAAGATATATCCGAGAAACAATGAGAGCAGACTTGCCGCAAGAGAAGCAAGAATTGTGCCCGCTATATCTCCTGCGCCTAAAGAGGCGTCATAGATATAGTTCATCTCCTTTCCCAGACCGTAGGTCGTCCACACGTCAACCGTTCCCAGCAGAGAAATATTTGAAATCCCAAGAAGAAAACCGTTATTTATTGAAAATATCGGGGAAATCTCCAGCATAAGCATAACGTAGCCTATTCCCATTGTCAGATAGGGGCTTTTAAGAATAAAGGTAAGGCAGGCAAGCTCGCAGGAAAGCCTTATTATCGGGAAAAGCATTAAAATACCGCGAAGAACAGCGGTTGATACAGGCAGCTTTTCTCCCCAGCCGTTTATTATACTTGTAATCACAAGAGGCTCGCAGAAAAGGATAATCCAGCCGAGACAGCCAACAAGCAGTGATACTGTTACCCGTGAAAGGTAAACCTCCCGGCGGATATGCCCCGACATAAGCTCGTAATTTGAGGTTTTGTCCGTAAAGTCCCAGCCGCAGATACGGGGGACTGAAATAATTACAAACATAAGCCCTACCGTTATAACCCCGACCAGATTGTTTGCAAAAAAGCCGCCGCCCGTGGCGCTGCTTGTTCCGGTCTCCGAAATAAGACCGTTTAAATACACCGTCATAATAAGGATAAGGAACACTCCCGCAAAGACAAGCTGCACAAGTCTGTCTTTTTTCAGCTGATAAAGCTGAGCCTTAATCAAGTTTTTCATAAGCTAACCT
>JBJERM010000310.1:0-2777 GCA_051882315.1 Ruminiclostridium sp. | reverse complement strand
TTCGACCTCTATGCTGAAAAAGACTATGGACGCGCAGGAAACAGCCGGCGCGCAGCTCATCGAAAACCTGTCTGAAATGGCGCCGCCTGCGGACGGCAGAGGTGCTCTTCTTGACGTAAGAGCATAAATCGGGTTTTCCGATGAAGAAAATGAAAAGAGCGCACATGCCCGTGCGCTCTGATTTTTTAATGAAATGAATTCTGGCAAAAAATCGTTATTTCTTCTCAATCCTGTTAATTTTTTATAAGAATATCCGATAATATATATAGGTTTTCTCATATTTTTACTGAAGGAGCAGAAAAATGAAGAGCATAAAAACCAAAATAATCGTAACCTTTGTTATCACAGCCTCTGCGCTGGTGCTTGCCTTAGGGCTTTTCACAACCCTTTCTTCCTATAACGGCGCGCTGAATCAGGCCATGGAAAGTATGAAATCCTACGCAAAGCTGGCTGCACAGCGTATTTCCTACGAGGTAAAGTCATATTCAAATATTGCCGCCGACCTTGGCGGAAATCCAGAATTTTCCGACCATACCTCTGACCCTGACACAAAAAAGGCGCTTTTAGACTCCTTTGTAAATTACTACGGCCTTGAGCGTGGTAATATAATCGGCATCGACGGAAAAAGTATTTTCGACGGCAAGGATTACAGCGACAGAGTATATTTCCAGAAGGCTATGGAGGGGCAGCCCTACGTTTCAGACCCTGTTGTGTCAAAAATAACGGGGCAGATGACCATAATTATAGCCGCACCTCTCTGGGAAAACGGAACAATAGGCGGAACTCCCGCAGGCTGCGTTTACATAGTGCCAAAGGAAACCTTCCTTATCGACATTCTGAACTCCATAACCTTCAGCAGCACCTCCGACGCTTACATAATCAGCAAGGACGGGGTAATGATAGCAAATCATACCCTTGAAGAAACCGCCCGGGAAATCAACATTGAAAAGCTTGCGGAAACCGACCCGAAATACGCTGACAGAGCGGCAATTCACGCAAAAATGCGTAACGGCGAGGAGGGCTTGGAACGCTACAACGAGGATGGGCTCAGATATGTTGCTTATATCCCGATTGACTGCGCTTCCGGCGGCTGGACCTACGCTCTTACGTCGGGTCACTTCGACCTTATCGGCACCTCCACCACGATTTTTATAATATCAATGGTTTTCGTGGTAATTTCTATTATAGTAGTTGTTATTGTGGCAGTAAGAATAGGCGCAGGAATAGGCAATCCTATAAAGCTTTGCTCCGACCGTCTTGACAGCCTTGCAGTGGGCGACCTTACAAGTCCTGTTCCCGAGTCGAAGAGAAACGACGAGATAGGTGTGCTTACCGCTGCAACGGGAAGCATTGCAACCAACATGAACGCTGTTATTTCGGATATGCACAGAATACTTTCCGCCATGGCGCAGGGAGATTTCGGGGTTGATACTTCTGTAAATGCAGCATCCTACAAGGGAAATTTTGAGGAGCTGCTTACCTCCGCTTCGCAGATAAGAAGCGACTTAAGCGCCGCTCTCGGCAGGATAAATACAGGCGCAGAGCAGGTTGCCGCAGGCTCGGGACAGGTTTCCGCAGGCGCCCAGTCCCTTTCAATCGGCGCAACCACACAGGCTACCTCGGTAGATGAGCTTGCGGAGGCGATAAACAGGATTTCCGAGCAGATTAAGGTAACAGCCGAGCATGCTGCTGCTGCCAAAAAAGAGAACGAAAATACAAACGATGAGCTTGCGGTCTGCAACAGCCAGATGGAACGCATGGTTGCCGCTATGGACACAATCACCGACAAGGCGAATGAGATAGGAAAAATTATAAAGGCAATTGAGGACATAGCCTTCCAGACCAACATTCTTGCTCTTAATGCAGCCGTTGAGGCGGCGAGAGCAGGCGAAGCGGGCAAGGGCTTTGCGGTGGTAGCCGACGAGGTAAGAAACCTTGCAGGCAAGAGCGCTGAAGCCGCAAGCAGCACAACAAAGCTGATTGAGGAAACAGTCCGGGCAGTAGAGGAGGGCTCAAGGCTTTCCGATGAAACGGAAAAATCCCTGCTTAAGGTAGTTGAAAACTCCGCCCGTGCCCTTGACTCGGTTTCAAGGATTTCAGGCGCAACCGCACAGCAGGCAGAGGCGATAAACGACGTTTCACAGGGAATAGACAGAATTTCCGGCGTTGTTCAGACCAACTCAGCCACCGCCGAGGAAAGCGCCGCCGCCAGCGAGGAGCTTTCAAGCCAGGCGGATACGCTTAAGTCGCTTGTTGGAGGATTTAAGTTTTAAGGACAGATAACAGCTAAAGCCGCTTCCGGTTTTTCGGGGGCGGCTTTGCTGTTGACTTTTATTAATGTGTGTGATATAGTTATCTCAGCGACTAATCGGAATTTATGCAAAAGGTGAGAATATGAATGCTGATTTCAGAATAAATGGAAAAGTAATTGAAACAGAAAGGCTCATTCTTAGATCATTCAAACAAACAGATTTGGAAGATTTTTATGAATATGCGTCCGTCGAAGGCGTTGGTGAGATGGCAGGCTGGAAACATCATGAAAGTATTGATGAATCTCAGAAAATTATGAATTCATTTATCAATAATGATAAAGTATTTGCAATTTGCTTGAAGAAAAATAATAAAGTAATCGGTACTGTTGGCATAGAAAAATATGGCTTAGAAGATGCTTTAACAGAATTCAAAGATTACTACGGCAGAGAATTGGATTATGTTTTAAGTAAAGACTATTGGGGAAAAGGACTCATGCCCGAAGCTATAAATGCAGTTATAGATTA
>JBJERM010000309.1:0-9466 GCA_051882315.1 Ruminiclostridium sp. | reverse complement strand
TGAATAATACTATGCATGAACTTGATAAGGCAAAGCAGGAGGCTGTTAAGGCAAATAAAGCCAAAAGTGAATTTCTCTCAAATATGTCCCACGAGATAAGAACGCCGATAAACGCAGTTCTGGGACTAAATGAAATGATAATGCGGGAGGCGGACAACAAACAGATAACCGAGTACGCCGCAAATATCCAGAGCGCAGGAAGAACCCTCCTCTCCATTATCAACGATATACTCGACCTGTCAAAAATAGAGTCGGGAAAAATGGAAATAGTACCCGTAGAATACGACGTAAGCTCTCTTGTCAACGATATTGTGAATATGGTCAAGATAAGGGCTGAAAAGAAAAACCTAAGGTTTGTTCCCGAAATTGACGAAAAAATACCTTCCGTTCTTTACGGCGACGACGTAAGACTGAGGCAGATTATTACGAATATCCTTACTAATGCAGTAAAATATACTCACGAAGGTCATGTGCGCCTGAGAATGAAAGCGATACAGATAGAGGACGGGGTACTTCGGCTTGAGGTAAGCGTTTCCGATACGGGAATAGGCATAAAGGAAGAGGACATAGATAAGCTCTTTACCTCCTTCCAGCGCCTTGACCAGGAGAAAAACCGCAGCATCGAGGGTACTGGACTCGGTATAACAATCGTTTCCCACCTGCTGGGAATGATGGGCAGCAAGCTTAACGTTTCCAGCGTTTACGGCGTAGGCTCTACCTTCTCCTTTGTGGTTGAGCAGAAAATCGTAAACTCCGAGCCTATGGGCAATTACGAGAAGAGATTCAAGGCTGCGGTGGAAAATACAGGCGAGGGCGTACTGAAAACTGCCCCGAACGCCCGTATACTTGTGGTTGACGATAACGAAACGAATCTTCTTGTAGCAAGAAGCCTGCTGAAGCGTACTCAGGCAAGGGTTGAAACGGTAACAAGCGGAAAAGCCTGCATAGAATCTCTCAGAAGCAATATTTACGATATTGTTTTCCTTGACCACATGATGCCTGAAATGGACGGAATTGAAACTCTGAAACGGATTAAGGAGGAGCAGCTTGGCGTAGGCACGGTATTTGTTGCCCTTACCGCAAACGCCGTTCACGGGGCAAAGCAGACCTACCTTGAGGCAGGCTTCGACGATTACCTGTCAAAGCCCTTTACCGGACACGATATTGAAAAGTGCCTTTTCGGGCATATCAGCAGGGATATGATAAAATTTGCGGACAGCACCGACAGTCCTTCCGAAAAATCCGCTGTCGATTCCGGCGCAGACGTAGGCTCTGCCCTTGATATTGAAAAGGCGCTTGAAGCCCTTGAGGGGGATACAAACGCATATATGGACTGTGTATATGATTTCTGCGATAATGACAGGTGCAACGATTTAGAGCTTGATTTCAGCATAAATGATTTCAAGAGCTACCGAATAAATCTGAAAAAAGCGGCTGAGGAAGCAAGAAGCGTAGGACTTACGGAGCTGGCGGAGGCTTCCGACAGGCTTATTTCTGCAGCAGAGGCGAACGACACGGACTATATTGCCGCAAATCATTATAATTATATAAAAATGTACCGCAAAGCCGCAGAAAATATCGAAGCGGCTGCACAGGAATACTTTTCCTGAGCGTTCTTAGCGGGCTGAACATTGATACACGGAGGAGAAAACCATGCTGGATTTTCTGAGGGAGCTTAAACGGGACGCCGAGAATACCGACAACAGAACCATAAGTCTTATCACCATAACCATAGGCTTTATAAGCCTGTTTATGTGTATAATGAACCTTGTAACCGCCTCTTATGTAATGGTTGCAATAACCGGTGCGCTGAGCGTATGGGCAATTTTAAACTTCTTTCTTTACAGGAAAACAAAAAGCTTTGCGCTGCTGAGCATAAATACCCTGCCCGCAGTAGGTATTATGATGATGTACTTTGTGGTGTCGGGAGGGGAGGACGGCTTCAGCGTTGTATGGCTTCTTATCGTTCCGCCTATAAGCATTTTCTTCTACAAGCTTCTTTACGGCGGAGGCTTCAGTATTTTGCTGGGCGTTCTTATGGCGGCATATATGTGGTCGCCGCTTCATTACCTTGGCTACCCCTATTCCGCAACCTATCTCCAGCGTTTTCCCATTGTATATTTCTTTGAAACCGCTGTCTGCATATACATAAACTACACTATTCTTGAATACAGGAAGCGGCAGGTTGACCTGCTTGAAATGGCGAAGCAGGCAAGCAGCACAAAGGGCGATTTTCTTGCCAATATGAGCCACGAGATAAGAACGCCCATGAACGCAATCGTTGGTATGTGCGAGCTTATTCTCCGTGAAAACGACATAAGCGAAACGGTTAAGGACTACTGCTTCAGTATACAAAATTCGGGCAGAAGCCTGCTTTCCATAATAAACGATATTCTTGACTTTTCAAAGATTGAGTCGGGAAAAATGGAACTTATTGAGGAGGAGTTCAATATTGCCTCTACCCTTAACGACGTTATAAATATGGCGATAACCCGAAAAGGGGATAAGCCTATTGAGCTTATTGTTAAGTGCAGTCCCGACATACCCGTAGGTCTTGTGGGCGACGAGCTTCGCATACGTCAGATTATGATAAACCTTGTGACTAATGCAATAAAGTTCACAAACCGTGGCTGTGTTACAATAAAGGTTTCCACGTCAAAGCACGACTACGGAATAAATCTTAATGTTGCAGTAACCGATACGGGTATCGGAATTACTCCCGAGGGACTTGAAAAGCTTTTTAGCAGCTTCCAGCAGGTAAACACAAAGAAAAACCGCTCCGTGGAGGGAACGGGACTGGGTCTTGCTATAAGCAAGCGGCTTGTGTCGGCTATGGGCGGCTTCGTAAACGTCAGCAGCGTTTACGGCGAGGGCTCAACCTTCAGCTTTGTAATTCCCCTTAAGGTTTCCGAGGAGAAGCCCTTTGTTTCTCTGAAAGAATCCGATAATATCCACGCCGCCTTCTATGTTGATATGACAAAGTTCGGCTCTTCAAGGGTAGTAACGGAGTATTCTTCCCTTATTGCCGAAATGCGCAAGGAGCTTAATATCGACTTTGAGCTTTTCGATTCCTTTGCAGCCCTTGGACGGGCAATTTCCGAGAAAAAGTACACACATATCTTCTTCGGCAGAGAGGAATACTGCGCTAACTCAGGCTTCTTCGACGGCCTGCCCGAGGATATTACAACGGTTATTGTTCAGGACAGAATTGACGCAATAGAGCTGCCAGAAAGAATGAAGTGCATCTATAAGCCCTTCTACGTTATGACCGCAGCAACTGTTTTCAACAACGAAAATCTCCTTGCCAACATAAACGAGCGCAGAAACTCCACTATACGCTTTGTTGCACCTAAGGCGAGGGTGCTTGTGGTTGACGACAATATCATAAACCTTAAGGTTGCGGTAGGTCTTATGCGACCCTATCACATGCAGGTGCTTACCGCAGACAGCGCAAGAGCGGCGATTTCCATGCTGCGCTCAAAGGACTTCGATATTGTGTTTATGGACCACATGATGCCCGAAATGGACGGAGTTGAGGCTACAAGAGAGATAAGGAAAATGGAAGGCTCATACTATAAGAACCTGCCCATTATCGCTCTTACCGCAAATGCTGTAAACGGGGTAAGGGATATGTATATCAAGGAGGGGCTCAACGACTTTATTGCAAAGCCTATCGAGCTTTCCGCCCTTGACCGTGTGCTGAAAACCTGGCTGCCGCGTGAGCTTATACAGGCACCCTCCCGCAGAAGTGAGCGCCTGCCACAAAAGGAACGGAAAAAAGCGGCGGAAAAGAAGCCCACAGAGGAAATCCGGCTGCTTGACGCAGAAACAGGCGCTTTCTATACCGGCGGAGATGTGGAGGCATACAGGGAAATCCTTGAAATCTATGTGCGTAAGGCTAAGGAAAAGAACGACTATATCAGGAAGCTTTTTGATGAGAAGGAATGGAAGAATTACGTTATTGAGGTGCACGCCCTGAAAAGCTCCTCACTTACAGTTGGCTCAAAGCCCTTGTCCGAGCTTGCGAAGGAGCTGGAGCTTGCGGGTAAGGCGGGTAATTACAGCCTTATCGAGGAAAAGAACGGCGCTATGCTGGAAATGTACGAAAAGGTAGCGGCGCTGGGCAGGGAATACCTTGGACTTTCCGATGAACCCGCTCCCGAAGCGGAAGAAGCGCCCACAGCCGAGGCGATTGAAGCCCTTACGAAGATAACCGCCGAAAAGGCAGGAGAGCTTATCGAGCGCATAAAGTCAGCCTGTGCCGCCTTTGACGGAGACGAGGTTGCGAAGGTCTGCGAGGAAGCCGCAGGTTTTGCCGTAGGCGAAACACCGCTTAAGCCGCTGTTTGATGGGGTTAAGGCAGACATTGACGACTTTGAGTATGACAGCGCAGCAGAAAAGGCAGAAGCGATATACGACAAAATCAAGTAAATATAATCAAAACCACGCGTTTCACGCGTGGTTTTGATTATTGTCTTATTCGCTTTTCAGCTCCTCAATAATACCCAGGAAGAAGCTCCTTAACTCATTAAGGTTGTTTTTGTCGGGTGTAAAGTGAACCTGTTTTTCGTCGGAATAGTAGAGGGTAAGCTTAAGGTCGTTCCCGTATTTTCCCTCTTCCCACTGCGTAACATTTAGCTCCGTAAGCTTCTCTGAAACCCTGTTCCAGATTTGCTCGTTTACAGTTGTTGTATAAGAAACAGGCTGCTCGTTTTCGCCGTAATTAGCGAAAAACCACCATTCGTTATCTGTTCCCGCCTTTTTGGTACATTGGAAGGAGAAATCGCTGTCCTTGCCGGAATGTGCATTGCCTGTTGTAACGTAAACTCCCTCAATTACCTGCTCGCCGTACCATATTATTTCTCTGCCAACCGGGTGAACGGTTTCACACAGAACATCAATCAGAGTGAGAAAACGTTTGTCGCCGGGTTTGGGGTAGCTGTAAGTTGTTTCCTTGCCGTCCTCCCGCCATGTAAGACGAAATACGCTGCTGTCAATGCCGTCAAGAGGCTGATAATCGCCGACAAAGCCGCCCAGAGGCTGAAGACTTCCGCTAAAGCCGTCAAGAGACGGAAAACCGCCGCTAAAGCCGTTAAGAGACGGAAAACCGCTGGCAAAGCTGAAGGCAGTATTTTCTGCGGCGTTAATAACCTCGCCCTCGCCTAAAACCGGAAGTAATCCGTTTACCGCCTTTTCTATATCCGCCCACTGCTCCTGCTCAATGGGCTGATGCTCGATAATTATTTCCTCGTTTAAGTCGCCGTCGTAATTGTAGATACCCTCCCATGGGTAGTAGCTTGCGTAAACTATTTCCTTGTCGGTGATATGGATACTTATGTCCGAGCCGTAAGTCATGCTGCTTCTGTACCGGTATTCAACTCCGCAGAGCGTGGGCTTATTATTGGTTTCCAAGGTTTCCTCCTCCTTTTTTGTGGTTTCTGCCGCTTCGGTTTCTTCTGTTTTTGCAGTAGTAATTTCTTCGGTCTTTGTTGTGCTTTCTTCTGTTTGTGCAGTAGTTTTTTCTTCGGGCTTTTCCGTTCTTTCCGTTGTTTGTGCAGCAGTTACTTCTTCGTTTTTTGCTGTACTTTCCTCTGTCCTTGCTGCTGTTGTTTCTTCCGGCTTTGCTGTTGTGACCGCTTCCGTGGTTGAAGCTGTTGTTCCGGCGGCAGTCGTGCTTGTCGTGGTTTCCGTTGTTTTCGGCTCAGCCGTACAGCCTGCCAGTGCCAGCGTGACAAGAGCAATTGCGGCGGCGGAGAGTCCTTTTATGTACCTTGAAAACATATTTCCTGCTCCTCTCTCTTATATTACCTGAATTATAGCATACAACAAAGCAAAAGGCAAGATTTTTTTATTCTGTTTCTCTCTTTTGCTGGTAGGCTATACTGATTATATCATCAATCCCCGCTTCCTCAATGCCTATATCCTTTATAGGCTGAACTGCCGACAGATAGCTTATAATTTCTGCGGCTGTGGTTTCCGACTTCATGAACTTGTACCGAACGATATTGTCCGAAACGGAAATAATCTCCGCTTTAGGGTGTTCGGGTGCACAGGCGGTATAGTATTCCACCACAAGTGTACGGTAGGGCGCAAGCCTTTCCGTTATTTCCGACAGCCGCCCGTCCTCAACCATAATCCCGCCGTTTATGATAATAAGCCGCTCGCAAAGCTCCTGTATATCTCCAAGGTCGTGGGTGGTGAGAATAATGGTGGTGTTCTTTATTTCGTTTATTTCCTTGATGAATTTACGAAGAGCGTACTTTGAGCCTACGTCAAGACCGATTGTGGGCTCGTCGAGAAACAGGATTTTCGGGGAATGAATCATAGCGGCGGTAAGGTCGCCCTTTACCCGCTGTCCCAAGGACATCTGCCGCACCGGCTTGTTAAGCAGCTCGCCGATACCGAGTATTGAGTCCATTATTTCAAGGGTTTCACGGTACTCCTTTTTGTCAACCCGGTAGATATGCCGCAGCAGCTCAAAGCTTTCCTCAAGCCGCAAATCCCAGTTAAGCTGGGTTCTCTGCCCGAAAACAACGCCGATTTCCCGGACAGCCTCCTTGCGCTCCTTAGAAATGTCCCGCCCGTTTATAAGCACCTGCCCAGAGGTAGGGGTAAGTATTCCCGCCATCATTTTTATGGTAGTGCTTTTTCCCGAGCCGTTAGGGCCGATAAATCCGAGAATTTCGCCCTTACCTACGCTGAAATTCAGCCCGTTTACCGCCTTTATTATCTTCTTTTCGCTTTTAAACAGCGCCCTTACCGTGCCGCTCAGCCCCTTGCCCTTTTCGGCAACACGATATTCCTTATATAAGTCTTTAACTTCTATCATCATCACATTTCCTTTGCCATAAATCAGTTCCCCGCGCTTTCATATCTTTTCATACCGATTTTGAATACTGCACCCGCAATAAGCATTACAGCAATCCCCGCAAAAAGGGCTATCCACACTCCAAGCCCACCCGCAGAAAAGGCAGTTTCTATTCCGAGAAGCTCCGAAGCGGGGTAGAAGGATACCCAGCCGATAGGGATTATAAAGGTAAGTATAAGCTGCAAGGCTTCGGGGTACATGGACAGGGGGTACATTGTGGTTTTGTCGAAAATCTCCTGAGTGTACTGCCCGAAGTCGTTGGCGCTTTTCGTCCAGAGGGAGGTTGAGCCGAGAAGAATATAAATTCCTCCCCTTATAAGGACTGCCCCGATAAGCATAACGATAATTCCGATAATATTTGCCGCTGTAAAGCTAAAGCCCGTTTTATTGCAGCCGTAAATAAACACAAGTATTCCCGGCACAAGGTCGGTAAGTCCGAAAACGTTTATGTTGGTGAAAAAGAACTGGTACAGGACGCTTAAGGGTCGGGTCAGAAAACGGTCGAACTCTCCCTCTATAACGAAAAATCCCATAAACCAGCCCTGCACAAAAAATATCATAGAAAGAGCGTGGGAGATAACGGAAATTCCGTAGAGAAAGGCAAGCTGACCGTAGTCCCAGCCGTTTATTTCTCCGAACTGTTCAACCACGAATTTTATTGTTGCAAAGCCGAGAATGAACTGAATCGGATTTGAGATAAGCCAGCCTAAAATATTTGACGGGTACTCAATTATAGTAAGCAGCGCCATTTTTATATTGCAAAGCGTTACGCTCATATAATGGGATATGCAGGATAAAAGCTTTTTCATTTCTCTTAACCTCCCTGCACCATAACTTTTTTAAGTGATTTTTTTGAGAGCAGCAGGAATATCCCCGCAAGCAGTATAAACCACACAAGCTGTATCATCATTCTGCGGCTGATGTCCTGCTGCGAAGCGCTGCCTATGTAAATATCAAGGGGCAGCTGATAAATATAGACGAAGGGCAGCAGGTTCAGTATATCCGCAAGCCAATCGGGAAAGAACCAAATCGGGATAATGCTGCCGGAAAGCAGACGGATAAGGTGCTTTTTAACCTGAAAAAGGGCGTCCATTGATATTGCCGTAAAAGCCCACATACCGAATATCGCCGCAAACAGCCAGTTTATCCCCATTGACAGCGCAAGGCTTGCCGCAAATACGGGGATAGCTGCGGGGGAGCAGATTTGGGGCGGCTTTACAAGCAGACTGCCTATAATAAGAACAGGCAGAAGGTTCTGAAATATGAGGGCGATAAGGCTTCCGATGTCCTCAGCTAAAAATACTCCGAATGGGTTTACTGGGCGCATCATATCGGTAGCAATACTGCCCTTCTGAACGCTTTGCTGTATTCTTCTCTCAACCCCCGTTGTGAACATAACCGAAAGCGCCGAGGACATTACGGTATATATCAGCATCTTATCCGCCGTAACCCCGTTTTCAAAGGTTTCATTCCCGAAAACCGCCTTCCAGAAAAATGCGGTGGTTATCATTATAATCGCCTGCATTAAAATATTACCGTAGACGTCGAACTCATAGGTAAAGCTTCTTATTATGCGGGTCTTACAGATAAAAATATACTTACTCATCGGGTTTCACCTTTAAATAACCGCTTCTCAGCTGACAGGGAGTAATCCCCGTTACCCTGCGGAAGGTTTTGGCGAAGAAGCTTGCCCCCGAAAAGCCTGTTTCGTAGGCAATCCGTGTTACTGTAAGGTCGGTTGTGGTTAAAAGCTCTATGCTTTTGGAAATGCGGTAGTGCCGCAGATAGTCGATAGGAGTTGAGTTTACATATTTACTGAAAAGCTTTGTGCAGGCAGTCCTGCCCACGCCTCCCGCACGGCAGATAGAGTCAAGGGTTATATTCTCCCTGTAATTTTCCTGAATATAGGCAATCATCCGCTTTATGCACTCAAAGCCCTCGTTTTTCGTTTTCCCCTTTTTGTCTGCAATAGCCTTTCGGGGCAGGTTTTCGTACAGCAGCTCCCATATCTTATATATCCTCTCCATCATCTTAAGCTTGCTGTTCTCCTTAAGGGAAAGCTCGTACAGCAGGCTTAAGCTTTTCAGAAGCTTTCTCTCCCATGGTACGCTTTCGTGCAGCAGCAGATATGGGGAGGCTTCCTCGGAGATAAGGGGAGTAACGAAATTCTCCGCAATATGCTTTGAGGAGCAGAGGATTATGGGGCTGAAAATAACGCAGTCCAGCTGGCAGTCCTCGTCGCTTGGGACAATAACGTGAAGCTGGCGGGAATTTACGAAAATACCCTCGCCCGCCTTCATTTTCACGGTTTCGCCGTTAAGCTGATAATAGGCGCTGCCCTTTCTGATATACACGAACTCAATATCGCTGTGCCAGTGCACCGACATTCCGATAAGGATAATGCCTGCGGGGATAAAGTTTCGGCGGCAGAAAACGGGAAAATCCGGGTTGTCATAGCGTATGCTTTCTGAGCCGTCCTCCTTTATATCGGGTATATCGGAGTAATCCGGATAATCCCGGCAGTTATCAAATTCCTTTTGTTCATTCTTTTTCATTTTCTTCCCTCCCTTTTCCTTGCTTTGCTATAAGTATATCACA
>JBJERM010000308.1:0-9472 GCA_051882315.1 Ruminiclostridium sp. | reverse complement strand
TCTTTTCTATAAGTGTGCCACACTCCGGTTTTTAGAGTTGCGTCCCATTCGCTTACACCGAAATAATTGATTTCTTTTGTGTATATATCATATTCTGCAATCTGTTTTGCCCAACACGGGAAAAAATATATTTTGTCATTGTAGCTGATACAATCCTTATATAAATCAAACTGCAAAAATTTTTCTGCCTCAAAACATGCTTCATACTTAATCCGGTTTGTAGATATATCATAAGAAAACAATGAATTAAAATCATACTCAGCAAAATATAACGTATTATCTACATTAACTGCTGAAGTAAAGTTTAAGTAAAAGTTCTCTTTAGTATTCTCACCATATTCAAAAGCAGTATATCCTAAAACATATACTGTTTTTCCTGCTATTTCATACAGCTGTACTACACTACTTGTATCTCCCATATATACATCGCTCAAAGCAATAGCCCTGTCCAAATCGGGAGTATCATCATAAATACCCCAACCCTCTGATATATACCTCTCTACAATTTCCGAGTAAGCCTTCAGTAAAGTTGGTCTCATTGACTCTATTGTAGCCTTTATAAGCGGATGCGGACGCCACAGAAGTGCAATATCATCTTTATACTCATAAAATACTTTGAAAACGCTGTTCATTTTTTCAAAGACTTTCTCGTTATGCTTAAGCAACGCTACCACGCTTGTATTATAAAAAACGACTTTCTTACAGGTGCCATCAGGTTTTCTTATAATTTTAAGCCACTCATCCGGTATATCAATATTATCATTTGACGAAGCGGCAACTTTATCAAACTTAGGCGAACCAGTGCCCAATATCTTATTATTGAATATTTTTCTGTTATCGGCTGTATCGCCGAACCTCTTCAGCAGAACCTTTACATACACTTGCTTCATAGCTTCCGACTGCACAACAACCTTATCCGCATTGAAAACGCCCGAAGTCAATACAAAATGTGATACTGCGTCAACGCAGTTTTCATCCTCAGGATTTGGTTCTGCCAACACAAAATAAGGAATATATACCAGACACTCCGTCCACTTCTTAAGTTCCCCGGAATAAAACCTCGGGTCTACGCTTGTCACATAATTTCCGGCATCATAAGGATTATGTATGTAAATAACATCAGGTCTGCGCTTCTCGAAATTATACGCCTCATAGTGGGTTACAGGAACATAGTGGGGAAAATCCCCGCCCTCGTAATGAAATTCGCCGAAGGAACGGTCCGGATTTCTGTCGTAGTAAGGTATTGGCACAACATAAGCGTCACAGTCCGGGTCATCATCGGCAGCCTTCCAGACGCTTTCCAGAGAGTCCCACATTGAGGCTTTGTAGGGACAGAATACAATCTCAAGCTTCACCTTGATGTCGTTTCTTACGCTGTTTTCCGCATTTATAAGCTTCTTGTCAAGGCTTTTTCGAGCCCTGACCCCCGTATTAGTATCAGCTATACCCGCAGCAACCTCATACAATACCTCGCAGTATTCCTCAAGGAAACTGACAGCCACCGAGCCCTCTCCTTCAGACTCGTCAATTGCTGTTCCTATCTGAACTGCAACTTCCTGACATTCCCCAAGAAGGGTGCAGGCATTTTCGTAGTCTTTTTTATCAATAAGCCTTTTTATATCGCCATGGGCTTCATATAAAGTCCTGAACATTTCCAGTATATTCTGCTTTAAAAACTTTCTCATTAAATCGCTCCGCCATCTGATGCGCATATTAAACTATGCTTATTTCCAGCTTGCTTATTGGCAAACTCATACAATATAAATATCGGCTAAAAAACCAGAAAGTTTAATATTTATGATTGTATTTATGAAATTATTAATCTTTTTTGTGCATAATATCTAAAAAACAGATTCCGACTTTTACAACAAAATATTCTGAATATATTTTCCGTCATCCTGATATTCCTAATCGTCTTCCTTCAGCCGCATTTTAACAAAGCATAACCTGCGGCATAATTTGATGCAGCGCGGGTTACACTTTTACCTGTTTCTGCTCGTCTGCTCCCTGTACTGTTCGCTTCCTGCAAAGCAGACTATTGCGTCAAGATTATCGAATATAAATCTCTGAGCGTCAGGGGTATATTTATTCACCGCATATTCCCCGCCCCGCATACTGATTCTTGATTCGGTTATAATTCCGAACTCTTTTCCCGATTCGGTAGCGGCTTTTCCGCTGTAACCCTCTTCAATCATACCAAGGCTTACAAAATATTCTGTAATCCATCTTGCAGCGAATTTTTTACACCTGTTTTCAGCTGTAATTTCGTTTATTCTTTCAACAATATCCTTAGCGAATACGGGCTGCTCAAAGGGCGCAAGCAAAGCCCGCTGTTCGTCTGTAATAAAGAAAGGACCGCTGCCCGATTTACCGCCGACTATGCCGTTATTTGCAATAACCTGCTTCAGAATATCCGAAACATAATAAAGACAGCGTGAAATACGCACATTATTAACCAAATCGTTATCGCCCACCGTTTCATCAGTCAGAGGGTTAATTCCCTCCGCCATTTTTTGAATATACATTTGCGCACGTTTCATTTTGTCAAGCTCGGTCATTATTCCGCCTCCCGAAAAAATTTGTCTGTTTAATTATAGCATTCATTTTTGGAAAAGTCAATGCCCGCCCACGATGACTGATTGCACAATGAAATATACAAGAATCCACATCCGTGCTTTTTACAAACACTTGAAATCTTCAGAAAATTCACTTGTAATATAAAAATACTATTGCAAGGGCAAAAGTCCTTGAATACAAATGGTGGATTTATCAAGTGAAAGCACGGTTATAATCCGGAAATTTCTCCACAACAGCTCTGCATGTTTTACCCTGTCGGTTTGGTTATGTAATTGACATCGGGGTATGTGAATGGTATAATGTGGTTAAAGTGCCGGTAATCTGCGCCTAAAAATCGGAATTTGACTTTTAGCTTATAGGCAGGATTATGGCAGAAATTAAGACAACGCCGCACAATTAGCGCTAATGCCTTTGCCGCACGCTTGCTTGCATATTTTCCGCAATATTTCTCAATTATGCGGATAAGCTTTTGCTCTTTATAAGGAAATCTGAAAACGAAGGGAGCGCCGGTGTATATGAATTTGCTTGCGGAAGATTTGCTTCGGGAATACGAAGAATTGAAGAAAAGCGGATTTGAACTTGGTAAGGTCTTTGAATTTGGCGGTAAGCTTGGGAGAAGTAATGAGTTTGAGCTGCATTTCAGATTAATTCTCGAAGACGAGAAAAGACCCCGTTCCCAGCGCTGGCACCCAGAAGATTTTTTCAGGTTCCACGGATATGAGGGGATACTGTATCTGCGGCAGCTTCTCACATCGAAGGACAAGGACTGTGCGGTAAGCGCAGCGTATCTTATGGCAGAGCTGCTGCCACGGGGAAGATACCCGGGTCAGGCTGAACTGCTGGCGGAGCTTAATAAAACCCTTGTCCGTCTTGCGGGGTCGGAGATGCCCGAGTTCAGAAGAAAATGTCTGATTGCGATTGGCTGGGTTGGTACAGAGCGGGAGCTTTATGTCCTTGAAGGTCATCTTCTTGAGGATTCGGACTCTCTTTGCCGTGCATGGTCGGCGTCCGCCTTTTTACAGATGTCGGGAAGAGTTGATGAAGATATATTAAAGCAGAAAGCTTCCCCTGTTCTGATTTCCTGCTTTGAACAGGAAACCGACGTATTTGTCCGTGGAGTGGCAGTAGAGGCGGTTCAGGCAATATGGGACGTAAAGCTGGGGCTTCGCAGCAGCGCTGTTGAAGACCGCAATCAGAAGGCGGTGAACAGAGGCGTAAGAAAGGCTCTGGAATTTCTGAATACGGAGAGGAACGTTTAAGTTGACTATTCTACATCCATTATCTCACGAAAAGCGAGGTGAACTGCAATTAAAAGAATAAACAGCACATTTGTCTACGCCGCTATTGCTGTAATTGCGGCAGCCCTCCTGCGGCAGATAGGTTTTCGGACAGAAGGAACTCTCGATTGGTTTTGCAGCTTTTTCCGCTCCCTCATATACGTGGGGCTGTTCGGTATATGGGGAATTTCTATCCGCAGACGAATTATTCAGCCTCAGGTTCGCCGTTATCTCACGGCGATTTCCGCCCTTATGGTGTTCTGGGTAACGGTAAGAACAATTAAGTTTATTTTTACGGAAAATCCGTGGCTGCTCCGACAGCTCTGGTATATGTACTATCTGCCCATGCTGTTCATTCCCTGTCTTGCAGTGTTCGTCGCCCTGTCCCTGGGAAAGCCGGAAAGCTTCCGCCTGCCGAAGTGGACGGCGTTTCTCTACATACCCACTGCCGCCCTTTTTCTGCTGGTTCTGACTAACGACCTTCATCAGCTTACCTTTGTTTTCCCCGAAAATTCGGCTGTATGGGGAAATGATTACCACTATTCGGCGGTATATTTTCTGGCAATAGGCTGGCTGGCGCTATGCGCTCTGACTGCCATTTCCATTATACTTATAAAGTGCCGTATTCCCGGAAGCCGCAGATTTTTCCTGCTGCCCTTTGTTCCTGTAATATTGGCATTGATTTACGGAGTTCTGTATATCCTCCGTGTGCCGTGGCTGAAACCTGTTGCAGGCGATATGACCGTTGTGTTCTGCCTGCTTATTACCGCCGTACTTGAAAGCTGTATTGCCTGCGGTCTTATACAGAGCAACACCGGCTACGATGAGCTGTTTATGGTCAGCAGGCTCGGCGCACAGATAACGGATAAGGAAAATACCCTGCGCCTTGCAGGACCAAATGCGCCTGAATTAACCGAAAAACAGAGAATAAGTGCAGAAATTCACCCTGTTTCGGCGGATAAAAATACGATTGTCAAAAGCCAGCCCATTCGTTTCGGGCATGTGCTCTGGCAGGAGGATATAACCGAGCTTGCCGAAGCAATCGAAGAGATTGAAGAGAACTGCCGCGACCTTGCGGAAAGCAACCGTATCCGTCAGGAAAATCTGGAAACAGAAAAGAAAATACTTGCCCTTCAGGAAAAGAACCGTGTAAACGACCTGCTGCACAAGGAAACAGCAGGGCAGATTGACCTTATCCACCAAAAGCTTACACGCTACGATACGGAAAAGGACGAAAATATGCGCCGCAGGCTTCTTGCAGAGGCGGCGGTTATAGGCGCATATATAAAGCGGTACGGCAATCTTCTCCTTATCAGCGAAAGCCGTAAAACAGCAAATATCTGCGACCTGTCAAGGTGCTTTGAGGAGTCCTTTGTTAATCTTGAGCTGCTGGATATTAACTGCCTTTGCGCCCTTCCTTCGGATATTGACTTTAGTGCAAGGGATATGCTTCATACATACAAATGCTTTGAAGAGATTCTGGAAAACTGTATCTGCGGTCTTCAATGCGTATGGGTAAACGCCCGTGAAAGCAAGGAAAGTATTTTTCTGAATATGGAATTTGTTTGCAGTACCGACCTTTCTGCCTTTGCTGTATCGGCAGACTCTTTTTCCTGCGAGGACGGCGCTTACCGCTTCACTTTCAGATTGGAGAGAGGCGGTGAGGAAGAATGAAAATAGTAAGTATTATCGGTCAAATCAAGGAAAAGCACCAATTGCGTGTTGCAGTAAAGGAAGCGCTTGATACGCTCCCCTCTGCTGTCTGCTATTTTACCTCTAAGGGTACAGTAAAGTTTGCAACAGGACAATGTACTCTCTTTTCAGAAAAATCGCCCAGTGCGATTTGCAAAGCCTTGCGGAGCTTAAGGGAGCGCTGGAGGACTGCGATAAAACGACAGGCATTATACGGGACGGAAATGTGTTCCTTTTCCCGGACGGGCGTGCATGGCAGTATTCCGAAGGCGAAGTAAGAACCGGGGACGGCGAGGTTTATACCGAGTCGGTGTTCAGCAATGTGACCGAGCTGTACGAAAAGCGGCGGGAGCTTCAGAAGCAGTCAAGAGAACTGAAAAAAATGTACCGTGAACTGAAAACCCTGTCGGATAATGTGTTGGAAATGACCAGAGAACAGGAAATCCTAAATCTGAAATCACGGCTGCATGACCAGATGAACATGGGCGTTGCCGCAATACGGCAGATTCTGCGGCAGAACACCGCCTCCGAAAAGAATGCTGCCGCTGTTATGCAGTTCCGCCGTGCTATTCAGGTCTTGCAGGAGGAAAACGCCTGTCCCGATGACGATGTGGCGGAATTTATACGGGACGCAGCAGTATCTGGTATTCGTGTGGAAATTACAGGGGATTTGCCGAAGGCTAAGGAGCAGCTGCATCTGCTGCTGCCGATTATGCGGGAAGCCTGCGTAAACGCCGCCCGACACGCTGACGCTTCGGCGCTGTATATTGCGGCGAAGCAGACGGAAACTGCCGTAATCCTGTGCATTACAAACGATGGCAAACAGCCCGGGACTGAAATCACCCCGAGAGGCGGTCTTGCCGATTTAGGAAAAAGCATTTCGGAGGCAGGCGGCAGTATGGATATTCATTCTCTGCCCCGATTTATTCTGACGGTAACCCTTCCGTTAAGCACAAATAAAACGGAACAGGAGGCGACGGTATGACAAAGGTACTTGTAATCGACGACCAGCGGATTGCAAGAGAATATATGGAAAACGTGGTGAAAAGCAGCGAAAATTACCAGCTTGCGGGCAGTCTGTCCAAGGCGGATCTTGCCGCTACCGTCTGCCGCAGAAGCGCTGTGGATATGGTGCTGATGGACGTCTGCACCCACGGGACAAAGGACGGTATAGAAGCAGCCGCCGAGCTTAGGGAGCTGTTCCCTGCCCTTAAAATAATCGTTGTTACCTCAATGGTTGAGGAAAGCTTTATAAAGCGGGCAAGAAAAGCTGGCGCAGACAGCTTCTGGTACAAGGAGTCAAGCCCCGAGGATCTGATTACGGTAATGAACGCTACTGTTCAGGGAAAGCAGATGTGGCCCGATGAAACCCCGGTGGTAAAGCTTGGCGTTACAACCAGCGATGATTTTACGGAAACGGAAATAAAGGTTCTTCGCCTTGTCTGCGAGGGGCTTGAATACAGCGAAATTGCAAAGGAGCTTAATTATACCAAGGATAATGTGAAATACCATATCCGCAATATCCTGCAAAAAACAGGCTACGCCAACAAGACCCAGCTTGCAATCGCCGTAACAGGCAAGCGCTTTATTATCCCGAAGCTGTTTGATGAGCAGGACTGACTAAAAAAATAATTTACAGGTAATCCCGACTTCTGCTGCGAAGTCGGGATTTTTCTATGATAATTAGTTAAAGTTTACCCTTTTGGGTAGGGAAAAACATAATACATTCTGCTATAATCATAATAGAACAGTAATTCTGTTAATATCCGTTCTGACGTTAAAAACCGGGAGGTGATAATGATATTGCGGAGAGTTGTTATTGATATGCAGAACGCTTTGTTCTCAGACGCAGTTGCGGGAGCTCTGCTTAAGTTTGACTCGGATTTTGACCCTGTTATGAGCGAAAGCCCCGATAAAACCCTGTCGCTGTGCAATACCATGCTTGCAAATGTTCTTATAATGGAGGTTACGGCATACACGCCCTACCGACCGGAGGAGCGTATGAAAATCCGCGACGAGCTGAGAAAAACTAACCCCGACTGCAAAATCGTCTTTGTAGTGGACGAAAATACCGATAAAAAGCTTGCAGATAAGGTACGGCAGGCAAAGAAGGACGGTCTGATTGACAACTTCATCTACGAATCCACTTCCTCCACCTATCTGTCGGCGGTAATCGACGCACTTTAAGGGAATTATGGTGAAAAAGGAATTTGCATGAAAAAGCTGATGACACTGCAAAAATACTTATTTCCTTACCGAAAATACGAAAGGGGGAATAGGAAGCGAAAAAACGTTTGCGGTATTACTGTCTTTGGTGACACCCTATAACGGAAAAGTACAAAGTGGCAAATCCAAAACAGAAAAGACCATATAATTATTTACAGGCATGAAACCGGCTTTATACTCGCCGGAGAAAGGAATTTATTATGAAAACTTATACTAAGAGAGCAGCAGCGGCATTTATCTGCGCCGCTATGGTAACAGCTTGTGCTTCCTGCGGAGCTAAGGACAACAACCTGGGAAAGTATAACGGCACCAAGGTAAATATTATGGATATGGGCGAAAAGCCTATGAGCGAGGTGTTCGAGGGCGGAGATAACTATATCGAGCTTAAGGCGGACGGAAAGGGAACCTTCGCTATGGGCGGAGATACAGCGGAGCTTACCTGGAAAACCGAGGGCGAAAAGATTACGATAAGCGTTGCTGAGCTTGGCGAAGCAAACGGAACAATAAAGGACGGCGTAATTGAAACCGATTTCTTCGGCGAGAATACGATGACCCTTATCTACGCTAAGTAATATTTTCAGCTTGCTGAAAAAGTCATATTTCAGGGTGGCGAGAAATCGTCAGATGCTAGGAAACCGCATAACGGCTAGGCTTTGTGCCTGCCGTTATGGGGTTGACGACGCAGATGGCGGTTTATCGACAGCCTGATTTTATTGCAGTAGTTTTTACTCACGGAAAGGAGTATGAATATGATTAACCTTGTTGGCAAGTGGCAGATAAGCGAAACTATCGGCTTTGACCTTGAAAAGGGTATGTTCTGGAGAACTCTTGACGAAGCGGAAGCCGCAGGAGAGGACGAGAATACCCTTAAAATTCAGCGCTTCGGCGTTACCGTTTTCTACGAGGACGGAACAATGGAAACTCTTGTACCCCTTGATAAGCTGGGCGTTACAGAGGAAATGCTTGAAGCTCTTAAGGAAGAGGGAAAAACCATAAAGGACGGTATGGTTGTCCTTGAAATGAAACAATGGAAAACCGAAGAGGAAAAGAACTATATAAACTCGGGTATTACAGGTGAAATTGTAGACGAAGAGGTTTCTCCCTGGGCTGAAATAGTTGAAGTAGACGACAATACAATCGAAATGCTTGGCGTTCTGCGCTACAAGCGTGCAGAATAATTTTGGAGGTATCACAAATGGGATTTTTTGACAAGCTTAAAAACGAGGCTGCCGCAGCCGTTTCCGGTGCGGTAAAACAGGCAGCTGCAAATGCAGTCAGCAAAACGGAGAAAATCGTTTTCTCCGACCTTCCCGAAAGTATGGAGGCTTTCAAGGCGCTTCCCCAGGCTGCTCTTTCCACTCCCTTCGATACAGCGGCGCTTGCGGTTGCAGCATTCTGCATTTTTCCCGCAAACAAGGAGCTTTGCTATGAGATGATTGA
Organism: Ruminiclostridium sp.; assembly: GCA_051882315.1. Lineage (GTDB taxonomy): Bacteria > Bacillota > Clostridia > Oscillospirales > Ruminococcaceae > Ruminiclostridium_E. The sequence continues at coordinate 260 of JBJERM010000308.1, read as the reverse complement.
TTTTCTCCGTGGTCCGAGACCTATGACCGGCATTGACAAGCAGTTCATTTCCGACCGCTTCCGTGATAAGGACTATGTTCCCCGCTCATATTTCGAGGGCGCAACGCCTGCAAACAACTATATGCCCACCGAGCCCTACACAATAACCGTTAAAACGGGCGCTCACTCCTACGAGCAGGAGGGCTATGTGAAGCTTTTCCTGACCTCCGGCGGCGCAGACGACCCCAGACCCATTACTCTCCGCAGCAAGGGCAATCAGT
>JBJERM010000307.1:0-9479 GCA_051882315.1 Ruminiclostridium sp. | reverse complement strand
TATTTACAACAATATTATCTGTGAGAACTGCGTTTGCACTTCCAAAGTTTTCATTATCGTTGTTTACCTGCTCCGCAAACCAGTAAAGCTGACCTGCGTTGCCGATTTCGTAAACGCCGTCGCTGTCACTGTCTGTTGCAGGCTGATAGCCGCCGCAGCCATCGCAGAAACCGTTGGTGTAATTTTCGTGAGGACAAGGAATACCGCAAACGCCGCAAGAGCCACTTGCAAATCCACCTGTGTGTGGGCACTTATACTCACATACATCGCAGACGCCGTCGGTGTAGTTTGTGTGTGGGCACTCATACCCGCAATACCCGCATTTACCGTTACCATCAAATGAACAAGGACTCGTTTCACTATTGTCACACAATGAGCATAAAAGAGTATGGTATCCACCTCCTGCAGAACAATAATAAAGGCTGCAGGGCTCAGTGCCCAAATAGTTGCCACACGTTGAGCACCAAACATCATGTGTTTCGTTTTCGCCATTCTCAGAAACATAATAGACTTCTTTCGTATCTCCACAGTTTTCGCAATAGTACGACTCCGCACTCGCCGTTATCCCGAAGCCTGTACTCCTCGTTCCCGCCGCCGGTCCGAACATCAGCAGGGCAAGGAAAACCGCCGCCGAAAAAAGCAAGGCTAAGGGTCGTTTAAGCTTCTTTGTCATTAAAATACCTCCTTATATGAATAAAGATTTATAATTAACCGGATTATCCGGATTAAAGCCAAAAGCACCCGGACCGCAGGACAAAATCCCGCAGCGCAATCGCTTTTTAACCATTACTATACGTATTATAATACAATCTTTTTGATTTGTCAATAGACATGGAACCAATAATTGGACTTGGAACCAAAAACAATTCAGACCCGGAACGAACGGTTTTTCGTTCCAGGTCGGGGAGGTTATCAGTCAAACATTTTCTGCAAATACAGAAGCAGAGCCTTTGTGGCAACGGTATCTTCTGCGGTTATTTTCGTTTCGGATACGTCAAAAAGCATACAGCCGCAATGCCCCTTAAAGGTAGGAAAGCAGATTATCCGAAGATACTTGTCTATCTCGGGGCTGTAGTCTATGATTTCAAGGGTTTCGCCGTAAAGAACTGCACGTTCATAGCTTTTGAGCCATTTTCTGTCCATATTCTTGAAAATGCTCCCGAAGGTTCTGCCGATAAGCTTTTCAAGGGGACATTTTTCAAGCTTCGCAAGGGCTTCGTTTCCATATCGGAATATCCAGTCCACCGCCTGACTGTCCTCGTTGAACATTATTTCAATATCGGTAAAGGCAATAGGGATATTGTCAAAGCATCTGTAATGCTCGTGATATTCATTATTGCCCTCGGGATTGTCGTTATCTGCAAGCCCAACGATTATATTACGCTGCTTCTGACGAAATTTCTCCATAATCTCCTTTTTGTGCTGTGCAGAATATTCGAGAGAGTCGCCGTTTGAAAGGTTTACAAGCTTATTTACGCTGTGGATAGCCATTGCCGAAACAAGACAGCCCCGGCGTAACCTGATAAAGTCCTCGCCAAGCTCGCTCTGAAGCTCATCAAAGGTCTTTCGTGTTTTGAGTACGCTGCCGTTGGACAGGTGAACATAAGCGTCCTGCTTTTTCATAAGAACATAGAGTATGTCGTTTATGGGGATAGTATAATGCTTGCGGTTGGCTATAAAGGTTATGGTATTGTCGGTCATTTGTGTTACCTCGTTTTTATTCAGACAGGGTCTGTTGTATATTTATATTATATTTTATCGCATAAGCAATGTCAAGCTGTTATTTTTGCTTTTTGCTTTTTGGGTGCAGTTTCCGATTATTCTTTCGCCAAAGCAAGGTTGATTACCGTTTTTTCCTGCTTTTCGGCATACTGCAAGGCTTTATAAGCCCCGCCGCTATTTTGCTTCACATAGCACACCACCAAATCCGAACGGTCAATCATCGCTCGGTTTCGCATCTGAATAGCCGTTTTAAAATATGCGGCGGCAGATTGTTCGCATATTTCTACTTCATTGTAATACGCCATAAAGCTATCTGAATTGTTCATATATTCTGCTGTCTGATACGGCAGGACGAGGGTGTGGGAAGCATTTCCATAGTCGTTATCCTTAATCGCCCTGCGTATTACGGAAGAAACGAGCGTATCAAAATCCCCGTTGCGTCCAACAAGGAACTCTACATATTCCTTTGTGTAAATCAGCTCACGAACGAGCTTGTCAAGCCGTTTTTCGGTTTCAAAAACATCGTACAGTTCCCTGTGTCCGAAAAAACTAACGGTGTATATATCCATATCATCACCCGTCGCTATTATAACGCAATATCTTTGTATTGTCAACGCTTTTAATATCTTAAAATTTGCGTTGATTTATACTATAATGAGTGCAGGTATATAATAACACAAAAGGTGAAAGGTGATGAGCCTAATGGACATCTCAAAACGACTAAAGAAATTACGAACTGCAAAGAAAATAAGTGTTTACAGGCTTTCACAGCTCTCAGGCGTATCTGAAACTCATATCAGAGATTTGGAACGAGGTGACAGAAACCCGTCACTTGACACTATATCAAAAATTGCAACAGCTATGGGACTGTCGCTGCCGGAACTGATTAACGAAACGGATAACGCTACCTACCTCAATGTTAAGGAGCAAACGCTCGTTGAGTGCTTCCGCAATTTATCTGATGATAAGGCAGACGCACTGCTTGCATTTCTGAAAACACTCTCATAAACAAAAATAGACGGTGAGCCGCAGCCCACCGTCTTTCTTTATTTTTTGATATTTCTCTGCTCAAGTTCCTTCTGCTCCTTAATCAGATTGTCTATGTAGTTGCCCTCAATGACTTTCTCATAAACGTCCGCAAGCTGATTTATTCTTTTCAGCTTTGCCTGTTCTTCGGCAACGCTGCGCTGTATCGTCTTAACATACGATGGGAGCAGTTTCAGCCGTTCCTCCAAAGCAGCAACATCTTGTTCGGAGCGAACGCCGTGCTTTTCAAGGGTTTCTTTCGCCGCAGCCAATTTGACCTGCCCCATAGCGTCAAGCCTGCGGCGGTTTTGAGCGTTCTCGAAATAAAAGCGTATCTGCGCTATATCGGTTTTCAGAGTAGGGGCTTCATCGGACAGAGCCTTTAGTTCTTCCGTTTTGTCCTCAATGCTCTTTTTCAGTTCTGCGGCTTTTTCGTAAATGCCGTCACGGGACATAATGCCGAACTCGCCAATCGTAGAAAGTTGCTCAACGAGTAAGTTTAGGTTGTCATCATTACTTAAAGTGTAAGTTTTCTGCGGCTTTGTCTTTTTCGGAATAATTCTGAACTGCTGAATAGCGACAGAGGTTTCCAAAACCATAGCGCAGATTTTCTTTTCAACCTCGTTGCTCCTGCTCATTCGCTCTCTTACTTTTCTTACATAAGTACCATTTGAGGATATGCGCTTTTCAAGCATTTTCGGCAAATACTCATCTCCGAGAGATTTTAGCCGCACATATCTTTCCGCAAAAGGAGCTTTTACGGCAAGATACTTTCCTTGCTTGATTTCATAGCCACGCTCTTTCAACTTGTTCAACAAGTTCTCCACACTTGACGAGGTATAAATCAGCCTGTCTATGTCCAAAGCGATTTGCTCACGGATAGTGCCACCGTTCGCAGGCTTATAATGAGAAGAAATGACGTTAGCGGTCTTTACTGCATATTCAGGAATATACAGCAGACGGCTTTCTTCAATAAACGGAATTTTCGCACGGGTAAGCCCGTCGGTAACATATTGCATTTTCTCCTCGGAGTAAATCTCATAGGGAACAAAAGGAGAGTTGACCTGCTTGCTCAATGCAGCTATCTGTTCATCACGTTTTATAATTTCGCCACGCATATAGTCGTTCTGATTTTTGATAATCGTAACCTGTTCGGGAGTATAGGTATCGTCGCTTTTCTTTTTCAGAGCGTTTATGTGTTCGTTCATAGAATTGATTTCCTGCGCCGCCCGCTTTTTTCGCTTGTACTCATCGACCGCCCAATGCTCCCGATGAACATTTTTATCATCTCGGTGCAGACCGTACTTGTGGAGAATTTCTTCCATATACTCTCGTTCAGCTTCTTGCCAAGCGACCCATTCATTCTCCATTCTGTTAGCAGAGGAAAAGCCCTGTTCCCGTAAAGCTCCTTTCATAGACACTCTCACGGATAACCCACGATTTGGACTATGGACTATCGGAACAAAATCTATGTGCAGGTGCGGAGTAGCTTCATCAAGGTGCATTACTGCATTGAACACTTTGAGATTTGGATTGCGGCGTTCAAATTCCCGCATATACTCATCAAGCATAGCTTTCGCCGTTTCCCAATTTTCGGAGTTCAAGCCGCAGTCCTGCATATCCCCGAACTGCACTATTATCTCCTCATAGGGTTTTTCTTGTTTTCCTTTTCTGATATGTTCGTAGTAGTCGGGTATTCTTTGATAAGGGTGAGCTTTACGAGCGTTGTGTTCCGCAAGAGCTTGCCCGAACAGTTGTGAATAAAACTCTCGGATATTCTCTCGCTTGTAAGTTATATTATCTGGTATGCGCTCACGGACAACATTCTTTGCAATAAATTCCCGATTATTGTGTTCGACAATTCCATCATCTAATCTGAAAGATACCGATAAACCGCTTCTTTTATGTTCAGCCATTTTTTCAAAATCCTCCATTCTGCGATAAATCAGTATTCTGTGTTTTTGTAAAATTCATTCCGTTGTTCCTTTCCAATTTAAAACCGTCGCTAAAAAGTGCTATACTCAATAGCACTTTTGAGAGGCTACGCTCTCTAAAAGTGCAATTTCGTTAGGGGACGCTCCCCCTAAAACCCCGCTTTTTTCAAAAATGAAAAATTTACCGTTCAGCCATTTTTACGAAAATCGCAAAAATTAAAAAAACGTTGAAAACGAAAATCTGAAAAATTTTCATTTTTTAAAAAATTGAAATTTTTGTTGTTCGTTCAGATTTGAAAAATCAACGCCGAGTGTGTTTCAGCTTAGGCGGACTTTTTTCAATTTTCTGTTTTTTCTTCTTAATTATCATAAGCAGCTCATTGAAATCTTTTACGCCAAACTCTTTGAGGATATGATTGCGCTGAGTAAGATTATTGCTGTCTATGAATTTTCTGCCTGCTTCGTCATTATCAACACGGGCGAATAATTGCAGTCCTCTTTCAGAGAGCGATTTAAGAGAATTGGGCTTTAAGCCTGCCATTGATACAAGGACGCTGTTCTGAATTTTCTGCTGATTTGCAAGTTGGCGAAAGGAGAGCAAATCTATCGCACTTTCAAAAATGTATGCCTTTGTCGGAATGCCTATCGTAACAGAAAACAGGCTGTCGCTTGTTCCTGCCGCCACACCTTTATATCGCTTTTCGGTATTCGTGCCTTGTATTTCAGCGCCGACGATTTTTCCATTTTCATCTTTATGCAGGAATACGGCGTTTCCACGGCTGTCCTGATATAGCAGACCTTCGTGAGCAAGCTCTGAAATGATTTCTCTGTCAAGCAGCCGTGTTTGGCAAAGGTACGCAAATACCTTTAGCATATTGTCAGCACGTTCGGGCAGTACCAGCTCTTTCTTCTCAGGCGGCGCTTTTGAAATCTGTCGGTAATCTCTATGCGATAAACTTTCGCCCGTTAGAGCTTCAACAGCTGACTTAAAATCCATTCCGATAATATCCGTTAAGCAGTTTATTGCATTTCTGCCTCCGTGCTTATCAGCTTGCGAGAAGCAGTACCACTCATTTGTTTCGATATTCACATATAGACCGCCATAGCCTTTAACGTGAAGCTCGCCCCTTGAGCGTTCGGTTTCATATCCGTTTTGGATAAAAAAATCAGCAAGGCTCGTTTGCCTTGCTTTTTCGATTTGTTCGGTTGTAGGGGAATTGTATGACATAATGAGCCTCCTTTAATTACTGATATTGACAAAGCCCTTTCTGTATAATATAATATTAAAAAGTAAACTATATCTGCAAAGGTGACATTATGGAAGAAAAAATTATACTTGACCGGGAAACCTATAAGAAAATAAAGTCAATGAACAGGGCTGAAATGGAAAAAACTCTGAAAAACCTTTATCAGCTCGGATACGAAAACGCACTTAAAGAGGGCACCGTTGACATTGATACCGAAAAGCTCCGTGCAGAGTTAGGCAATATAAAGGGCATAGGCGAAAGCCGCCTTAATGAGATTATGAGCGTTTTCGAGAAATTCATTTCCGGCGAACCGCATTAAGGAGTATGTATAACGAATTAAGTGGCATTATTCTGATAACCGCATAAAAAAATCAGACCTGCGAATTTTGTGATTCGCAGGTCTTTTGAAATTATGTTGAGAATAATCACCGTCTTGGTTTCGGAACAGATTTCCCGATTTTCTCGGTTTTAGCAGGAGCATCCTGCTCCTGTTCCTCGTCATCGTTCATTATAACTTCTTCTGCCTTGCCGACCTCCAGCTCACGGTTGAGTTGTTCAAGTCTTGCTGACTTTGTGGCAAGCTCCTCGGCGTGTTCAAAGGGCTTACCTTTTGCAGCAAGGGCTTCGTTAAGGTCTGTCTGCATACGGGAGAGCTTATCTGTCATTTCTGACAGCTTTTTATCAAATCCCTTGTTAAACAGGTTTTCAAGACGGGTTATGTTGCCTATATCGCCCGAAATATCCATTTCGGTTGTATATGTCAGTTCCTTGCGGAGAGAAATTCCAGCGCCGACCATAAAGCCGTTGTGGATTTTCTCAATAGCAAGCTCAAAACCACAGAATGTGCCAATAGGCTTGTGCGAGCTTTGACTTGCCTCTGCCATAAACTTGATAGCGGCTTTCTGTATCGCTTCGCCCGCAGGCTTACGTTCCGTATAAACCGTACCGCCTATCTCAACTCTGAAATCGTCTTCGCCGAGCTTATGAGCCGCCGCAAAATCAATATCTTTCTTTGCAGCCTCAATGCCTGCGGAATAATCGTGTATCCACTTTCGGCAATTAGCGATTGTATCGTCCAGACGGTACTGTGAATTAAGGTGTTCGCTTTCAAGCAGACGCAGACGAGCCACATCGCCGTCAAGCTCGATTTTCTCCTTGATACGCTCGTCACCCGTAGCGAGAGCCTGCATTTCGGAGTAGTTAAGCACTGCCTCGTCCACGTCCTCACAGCTTCTTGCGGTTGCGTTGCCACTCATAAGCTGTGAGATAAAGCGCTGTTTTGTGACGATTATGTTCATAAGGTATGCGTCGAATGTGTTCTCGGTAACGTAGTTATAAACACCTACCTCATTGAAACTGTTGCCCTGTCGGATAATTCTACCGTTGCGCTGCTCGATGTCAGAGGGCTTCCAGGGTATATCCAGATTGTGCAAAGCCGCCAGCTTTGTCTGAATATTGGCACCTGTTCCCATTTTGCTTGTACTTGCGAGAACGATACGCTTTGTACCCGAACGGAGCTGCGCATACATCTCGTTGCGCTGTTTCTGCGTTTCTGCGTCGCCTGCGGTACATATTTCACTTTCGGGAATACCACGACGGGCAAGTTCTTCCTTTATATAGTCATAAACGGAAAATCTGCCGTCATCTGAATTAACCGCAATATCGCAGAAGATAGCCTGTACGCCTTTTTCTTCGGCAGTACGTTCATATATCTCCATAATCTTGTCGATACAGAGGTTTACCTTGCTGTCGGGATTGTTTTCAGCGTTCGGTATTACGCACCGTGCGTCCAAGCCGAGCAGACGGGCTTCTCCCGTGATTTTCAGCATATTGTCAACGCTCGGATCCACAGTTCCGCTGTGGATAGCTTCGGAACGCTCCGCAAGCACCTGCATATACGCCTGCTGTTCATCGTTCGGTTTTGCAACAATGGTCTGCGGCTTGCCGCCCTCAAGCTGCGGAACAGGCAAGTTAAGCATATCAGGCGTTCGTATATCCGCAAACTCTTTGAACATCTGCATTAGTTCGGGAACGTTGTTGAATTTAGCAAAACGCTTTTTCGTGCGGTAGCCGTTGCCCGCAGGCTTCAGCTCTGCCTTGGAAACAACCTCTCCGAAATTGCTCGCCCAATCATCAAAGGTCTGCAAGCCTGCGTTCTGGAGCAGAGAGGGACGGAGATAACGCTGCATAATGTAAAGCTCCGTCATAGAGTTCGATACAGGCGTGCCTGTGGCTACACATTACCAACTCAACGAACGCCGATACAGAGCCAATCCATTAAACCCGTTAGCTATACGAATATGAAAAACGACCAAAGAAGAAATCATCTCTCTTTGGTCGTTTGTTCTATTAGTAATCTGCTCGACTTATGGGAATTATCAGTTTAGTATAAACATCTCAAAATTTCCTCAATTCTTTCTGTGCAATCTGCCTCACGGGTCTCACTTTTTCTCCAATCATCAGAAAGCGGAAAATACAGCTTATCATTAACTGCCTTCCCCATATCCCACTTGCCGTTATTGTTACGGTTAGCATTCAGCCAGTCTGCAACAAATTTCAGCTTGTACCGAGCATTCTTGTATCTGACAAGCAATTCCATTGCACCAAGATAACGGCTTGCTTCTCTGCTTTCAAAGCAGCAAGGTAAATTTGTTAGCTGTTTATCGTAAATATAGTAGATACCCTTGTCAAAATTCAGAATATACTCCACAAAAGCGCACTCCGTTTTTTTATCAAGACAATCACACAAAAGCGATACGGGGTAGTAGTTTTCGATACCGATTATTCTTCCTCCATTTGGTTTCAGAATGCTTTTGTAAGCATCAACATACTTATCGCAATTATAGCTTCCGTCTGCAAAAGCGGCTGTCACAATTTCTGCCTACTGTTCTGCAACCTTGTTTGCGGCAGAATTATCCTTAGTAAATCTTCTTATACCCGTAGATAGTATCAGCGAGAGAAACACATTCCAATCGTGAACTTTTTCAACTCTGTCGGAAATTGTCTTTTTACCTACAAGGCAATCGCTCATATATTGCACAGCTTTCTGAATACACTCGTCCTCAATGGTGTAACCGAGCCTTTCAAGTCTACGGACAGCCTGTTCGGTTGTAATATGGGAATTGCCTGCAACTGCAAGAGAATGATAATCGCCCCAGTTTCCATCATCGTTTTGCCATTCTATTATCTGCCTTGCCCATTTGCTATCTTTGTGCATACTTATCTCCAATCAATTAACATTGTAATATTATCTTTTCATCGGATTTTTTATTTCACGCTTTTAATATGTTGTGGGATAAACGATTACCATACAATTCCGATTTATCGAGCACCTCTCCCGCGTATGACAGCCTGCGCCAATACGGCTCATTCAGCCGTATTGCCAGCGGGGGCACCCTGCCAAATTCCGATTGTCGGGCAGATTATCAACCCGTCTTACTCATTATATCACAACCAATCCCAAATTTCAATATGAAAAGCAAAGCCGCCTAATTTATTTTGACAAGGCGGCTTAAATGTATTACAACTACACACTCACTCCAACGGCTTC
>JBJERM010000306.1:0-2820 GCA_051882315.1 Ruminiclostridium sp. | reverse complement strand
AAGAACAGGTAAACTATCATAACCACAAAGGCTATCCCGCAGATAATAAGATTAAGCTTATTACTTTTTTTCTTCATATTTCCGCCGTTTCTGTATTAAACCAAACTTTCCGAAATTAAACGTAATAATAATTATATCTTATTATGCAAATCTTGTCAACAAGAAAAAGAGCGTTTAAAGCGGTAAACGGCAATTTTCACCGAAATTTCAAAATATTCTTTTAGGGGCAGTCCTGCTTTATCGGGCGTGAAAAGCGTATCTCAGCGGAAGCTATAAGCGCAGAAAAACCGCCCCGGGTAAGCCTTGCGCCTGACCTGCGGCGGTTGTCATCAAAACGGCGTTTCTCCGCCGCTTCGGATTAGTCTATAAAGTTACGCTTTGTTATATCCTTGTAGAAGCTGAAATCCACCTTCTTGATTGTTTCAATAATGGCGTCCTCAATCTCCCGCTCAAGTCCTATACTGCGAACCTTTTTTTCAACAACGCTTTCCCTGGGAGTATATTTTCTTCTTGCAGAACCCTTGAAGGGTCTGTAAGAAACTCCGTGCTCTATGTCGTGAACCGAAGCGCAGACGTCGTTGTCCGAGTCAATAATACGCTCTATTCCGCAGGGTATTGCTCCGAAAATCTCGGTAAACAGGAGGCTTGCTGTACAGATTCCCCTGATTACATCCTCCTGCATATAGGTCTTTCTGTAAATATGTATGTTTATAAGGAACTGCTCAAGGGCGGAATAGTAGTAGCCCCTGCCAAAGGAAAGGGTAACAGCGTCAGCCCCGGTAACATAAGCGCTTATTGCGTCCGAAACCCCTGTCATCATAGTATTCAGCGGGCATATATCCAGCGGTATGTAGGAATTTTTCTTATGCCACCTGACAAGCTCCTCAACGCTTTCCCCGCCGCCGAAAACTCCTGTAAGACGTATCATTGAAACACGTCTTGTGTCAATGATTTCCTGTAAATACAGGAGCATTGCCTGAGCGCTGTACTCGTCGGTATTCGCCTCAACGATTATCTGCTGCATACCGCCGATTTTAAAGAAGGGAGAAGCAAGCTGATAGGGCACAACAACATAGGCAAAGCGCCGCCTCATACAAAGCTTTAAATCTGCTACGTTCTGAACCCTGAGAATAAAGCTTTCGGACAAATCCTGATTTTCAAGCAGGCGGGCGGTATTCCCGTCAATTTCTATGTAGTCTGCACCGCATGCCATAACCGCCTTACAATACTCCAGAAGCTTAGCTTCGCCTACATTTTCCGTATTATAGGGAAAATACGACAAGGTTTTATCAATAACGGCACTTTTCATATATAGAGATTCCTTTCATATTCAAACACACTTGCATAATATATCTGTTGTTATTATTATAACACACAATATACAGCATTTCAAGTGTTTAAACGCTGTAATTTTTTCCGTAATGCCTACTCTGCAACCTTTTCCGACAAAAAGCGGGAATTTGTGACATAATAACAGACTCCCCGCATTTCTGCGGGGAGTATCATAATTACATTTCAATTACAACTTCGTTTACAGGTTTTAAAATCTCGTCGGGAATAAGTATTCCTTCAAGCTTCTCGCCGTTTACGGTTACGCTCTTAACACCGTGCTGGCTGCCGTTCGGGTTCTTTACCGTAACGTTAAGCTTCTTTCCTCTGAAGGTCTTTTCCATTGTGTATTCCTTCCATTCGGAGGGGATTGAGGGGTCGATTACAAGACCCTTTGTTTCGGGGTTAAGACCGAGGATACCCTCTGTTGTACCTACCATAACGGTTGAAGCTGTACCTGTGAGCCAGTGAACGTGAGCACGTCCTGCAAAGGGGCTGTCCTTGCCCTCAACGAACTGACCGAAAACGTAGGGCTCGAGAACTCTGTGCTCTGCGTTGTCGTTGTAGGTTGCGGGGGAAGCTTCCTTCCAGTACTTATAAGCTCTGTCGCCGTGTCCTAACTTGGATTCGGCGAGAATGAGCCAGCCCTGGGGCTGTGAGAAAATACCTGCGTTTTCCTTTGTGCAGGCGTTGAAGCACTGCATTAATGCGCCGTCAAAGCCGTGCTTGTTGTAGGGGGGATACATAACCATAGCGCCGTAGGGAGTATTAAGCTCTCTTTCTACGCTGTCCATAGCCTTTTCAGCCTGTTCCTTTGTTGCAAAGCCGGAGATAACTGACCAGGACTGGGGATTGAGCCACATATTTGCCTCGGGGTCGGTTCTCTGACCGATAACGGTACCGTCCTCCTTGTAGCCTCTTATCCATCTGTCCTCGTTCCAGCAGTCTGCCAGAATAACGTCAAGCTTAGCCTTGATTTCGTCAAGGTACTTTACATACTCGGTATCGTTCTTCTCAACTGCGTATGTACGGAGAATCTTGATTGCATATACAAGCTGGAATGCAACGAAGGTGGATTCGCCCTTCTTGCCCAGGCGCAGACAGTCATTCCAGTCAGCGTGAAGTCCTGCGGGCATACCGTGGTTGCCTAAATGGTTCATTGAGAACTCGATTGCTCTCTTTAAGTGGTCGTAAACAGTACCCTTTTCCCCGTCGTTTGCGTAAGAAATTTCCTCGTCAAGGAATGCGCTGTTGCCGCTTTCGGAAATGTACTTGTAAACTGTGGGGAACAGCCATAAAGCGTCGTCTGCACGGTAGCTGGGGTGACCTGTTTCCTTTGCATAAGCTGTATTTTCGTCGTTCTCGTCGGGGTGGTTTTCCTGTCCCGCCTTGTGGGTGTACTTTACGAGGGGCAGTCCTGCTCCGTTTGTTACCTGTGCGGAGAGCATGAACTTAATCTGCTCGTAAGCCATTTCGGGAGCAAGGTGGATA
>JBJERM010000305.1:0-2822 GCA_051882315.1 Ruminiclostridium sp. | reverse complement strand
AAGCTGTTGATTTCTTTCAGAAATTCTTTTTCAGTTTTGAAAAAAGAACATTGCAGATTAAAGATTGCAAAATCTCTATAATATCTGCCGTCAAGCATATCACCGATATAGCGAAGCTGAGCAACTGTATGCTTGCCCCTATTTCGGGGTATGAAGATTTGACAGAGAAAGCTACTCCCTTGCACAAAGCCCTTGCTAATGTTATTCGGCGTTTATGCAGCAGATTTGTAAGGTCGCTGGGGTTTGACAAGGAAGCGGATATTATCAGCAAAAAAGCAGGTGTTTCAGAGGAGGCTCTTTCGGAATTCAAGAGCTTTGAAAAGTCTGCACAGAGTAAGAGATTTAAACGTTAATTCTTTTTCAGTTTTGTATGAGGATGTATTAAAATGAGGCAACCTAACGGATTTGGTTCTGTATATAAACTCCCCGGCAAGCGCCGCAAACCGTGGAGAGTGCGCAAGACAAAGGGCTGGGTAATCGACGAAGAAACAGGACAGGCTCGGCAGGAGTTCATCAACATCGGGTACTATGCTACAAGGCAGGAAGCGTTGCAGGCACTGGTGGAATACAATAAAGACCCTATGATGTAAAAAGCAACACTACAACCTTTTCAGAGGTTTACAATAAGTGGTCGGCAGAGCATTTTGAGGAAATATGCCTATCGGCTACCCGTACTTGGAAAGCGGCGTTTAATCATAGCAAGCCGCTATGGAATTACAGAATGAGGGATATCCGAGCTGAACACCTTGAACAGACCATAAAGAACGCACAGGTGGGTGATGATACGAAAAAGCGTATGAAATCCCTTTACAACCTTATGTTCAAGTATGCGATGAAGCACGAAATAGTTGATAAGGATTACGCCGCTCTCTGCAAGCCGGTAAAGAAGAAAACAGCCTCAAGGCAGATTATTCCTTTTTCTGATATGGAAATTCAGCAGCTGTGGGACAATATCGGCTTTCCTTATGTGGATATGGTGTTAATCGGGATATATTACGGCTGGCGACCCAGCGAGCTGGCTATGCTGAAAACGGCGGATATTGACTTTGAGAATGGCACTATGTTCGGCGGAATTAAGACAGAAGCAGGAAAGAATAGGTATGTTCCTATTCATCATAAGATACTGCCGCTTATACAAGTACGTTTCAACCCGAATAATAAGACTTTATTTACCGCCGAGGACAGCCCAACAGGCAATGATATGACTTACGACAAGTACATTCAGCGATTTAAGGAGATTATGGAGTATCTGGGTATGAATCACCATCCCCACGAAACCCGTCATACCTTTATTACAAGGGCAAAGCTGGCAGGAGTGGACGAGTACAGTCTAAAGCTAATCGTCGGTCATCAGATTGGAGATGTGACAGAGCGTGTTTATACTCACCGTACATTTGATAGTCTGCGGCAGGAGATTGAAAAGATAGAATGACATAAAAAGGCGGTCACTTTTTTATAGCGACCGCCTTATATTTGTGTCTTATAGGTGTGTCTTGCTTGTGTATTATGTGTGTCTTATCGTTAAAAACACAGCATAATTCAAAGCAATTCAACACCATTAAAACCGCATTTTTCCGTTAACTTAATCCTTGTTAGCCTCTTCAACCGCAACTGCACAAGCCACAGTAGCACCAACCATAGGATTGTTGCCCATACCGATAAGACCCATCATCTCAACGTGAGCAGGAACGGAAGAAGAACCTGCGAACTGAGCGTCACCGTGCATGCGGCCCATAGAGTCGGTAAGACCGTAGGAAGCAGGACCTGCAGCTACGTTATCGGGGTGGAGAGTACGTCCTGTGCCGCCGCCGGAAGCAACGGAGAAGTACTTCTTGCCGTTTTCGTTAGCCCACTTCTTGTAGGTGCCTGCAACGGGGTGCTGGAATCTTGTGGGGTTGGTGGAGTTACCGGTGATGGAAACCTCAACGCCCTCGGACTTCATGATTGCAACGCCTTCGGTAACGTCGTTAGCGCCATAGCAGCGAACCTTAGCCTTGTCGCCGTCGGAGTAAGCTGTTTCCTTGACGATTGTGAGCTTGTCGTTGGAAATATCGTAATCTGTCTGAACATAGGTGAAGCCGTTGATTCTGGAAATGATATAAGCTGCGTCCTTGCCAAGACCGTTAAGGATAACTCTTAAGGGTTCCTTTCTTGCCTTGTTTGCAGTTCTTGCAATACCGATAGCGCCTTCAGCGGCCGCAAAGGATTCGTGACCTGCAAGGAAGCAGAAGCACTTGGTGTCCTCGGAAAGGAGCATAGCGCCTAAGTTTCCGTGACCTAAACCAACCGCTCTGTTTTCAGCAACGGAGCCGGGGATGCAGAATGCCTGAAGACCGATACCGATAGCGGCAGCAGCCTCGTTAGCCTTCTTGATGCCCTTCTTTAATGCAATTGCAGTACCTAAGGTGTAAGCCCAAACAGCATTTTCAAATGCAATAGGCTGAACGCCCTTAACGATTTCTTCAACATTGATACCCTTGGAAAGACATAAATCTCTTGCTTCCTCGATTTCGGTCATTCCGTATTCCTTTAAGCAGGCAGCAATCTTGGCTGCACGTCTTTCCTGTCCTTCAAACTTTGCCATTTAACCGTCACTCCTCTCTTATTCTTCTCTCGGGTCGATTTTCTTTACGGCTTCGTCGTATCTGCCGTACTGACCCAGGTTTGCCTTATATGCTTCGTCGGGAGTCTTGCCGTGACGGATATCTTCAAGCATCTTTCCAACTCTTACAAAGCGGTAGCCGATAACCTCGTTGTTTTCGTCAAGGCCGATAGAGGTGATGTAGCCTTCTGCCATTTCCATATAGCGAACGCCCTTAGCC
>JBJERM010000304.1:0-9565 GCA_051882315.1 Ruminiclostridium sp. | reverse complement strand
CAGATGCAGACGGATTAAGGAAATATGACACAAATGGTATGCTAATTACAGAAAGTAAGGAATAAACTCGTCTTTTGTTGACATTTCGAGTACACGGTGGTATAATTATGCTGAAATATAAAGCAAAGGAAAAGAGGAATTTTTATGTGCAGCAATCCCCGCCATCTTATTGACCTTAACGACTTTACCCCCGCTCAATGGAACACCATTCTTTCCCTCGCCCACGATATTATGACCGCTCCCATGGTTTATGCGGGAGCCTGCCGCGGAAAGATAATGGGAACTCTTTTCTATGAGCCTTCAACAAGAACTCAGATGAGCTTTCAGACCGCTATGCTTCGCCTCGGCGGAGGAATAATCGGCTTCGATAACCCCTCCTCCTCCTCGGTTGCTAAGGGCGAAAACCTTAAGGATACCGCAAAGGTTGTAAGCGGCTATTCGGATATACTTGTAATGCGGCACCCCTTAGAGGGAGCTTCAAAGGCGGCGGCGCTTACTGCTGACTGCCCCGTAATAAACGCAGGAGACGGAGGGCATTTACACCCCACCCAGACCTTAACCGACCTGCTCACGCTAAAGGAAGAAAAGGGAAGGCTAAGCGGGCTTACAGTAGGCTTTTGCGGCGACCTTAAGAACGGAAGAACGGTACATTCCCTGCTTAAAGCGCTGTCCTGCTATCCCGACAACCACTTTATACTTGTATCTACCGAGGAACTTAAAGTTCCCACATATATCAAGGACTACATTTCCGCCAGCGGCAAGACCTACGAGGAGTATACAACCCTGGAGGAGGCTATGCCGAAGCTGGACGTGCTGTATATGACCCGTATTCAGCGGGAACGCTTCGCCTCCGCTGAGGAATATGAGGCGCAGAAGCACGTTTACTGCCTTGACGCAGCGAAAATGAAGCTTGGCTCTCCCGAGCTTATCGTGCTGCACCCGCTGCCCAGAGTTGATGAAATCGCCGTTGAGGTGGATGACGACCCGAGAGCTATGTACTTCAAGCAGGCAAACTACGGAATGTATGTGAGAATGGCGCTTATTCTCTGCATGATTGACTACAAGCTCCAGCCGAAGCCCATGCTTACAGGGGAGGTTATCAAGGAAGTCTGCTGCACCAATCCGAAATGCATTACCCAGACCGAAAAGTACCTGCCCCATAGCTTCAGGCGGGTGGGAGATATTCTGGAGTGTGAGTATTGCGACGAGAGAATACTGATATGAATGAGAGCCCCCTGTTTTTGCAGGAGGCTCTTATTATTTTTCAATTATCCCGTACCTGTTCCCGGGCATAGCCTCGATAAAGCCCTCTAATTCAAGGTCAAGCAGTATCTCGTAAAGCTCGGTTATATCTGCGTCGGTTCTGTTCAGGATTGTATCAAAGGTTGCGGGTTTTCCGTATTCTATTATCGTATTATAAACCTGTTTGTGGGCAGGAGTTGAAAACACGATGTTTTCCTGCGGTTTTGGCGGTTCTTCCGTTTTCTGAGTTTTCTGCGGTTTCTGCGGTTTCTGTGCTTCCGAAAGTTTTTCCGTTTCCTGCGCTTTTGTCAGCTTTTCCGCTTCCTGCGGCTTTTCCGTTGCTTTCGGCGGTTCAGCGGGCGTATATGCTTTTCTTTGTGCAGGAGTCTTTGCCTTTTCAGCAGCAGATTTTGCTTTTTCTGCCGCTTTCATTTTATGGACTGCGGCTTTTTCGGAATATGCGGCTTCAAGGTCCTCTTCTCCGAAATAAAGGGCAGCGCCGTTTCTTGCGGCAGTTACCGAGCCTGCATAGGCTGAGGAAAAAACGTCTGCGGGCGGCAGGAAAAAGGGAAAGTCGGAGTTTTCGGCGGTTGTAATTGCGCCGCTGCTTGTGCCTGCCTGAAAAACGATAATTGCGGGGGAAATTTCACCGATAAGCTTTGCTCTGCGCCTGAAAGCGCTTCTTTTAACCGGCGTTTCGGGCAGGTACTCGCTTATAACGCAGCCTCCGCTTCTGAGCAGCTCCTCCCTTAAGACAAAGCTTCCCTCGGGGTAGCGGTGATAAAGACCGCAGGGAAGAACCTCGATACAGGGGCGGTTTTGCTTTATTGCTGTAATGCAGGTAAGCTGGTCGCTGCCCTCGCTGAGAGTTGTTACAAATGTATACTTTTTGCAGAGATTTTCGCATATGCGGGACTGGGAGTTGTAGCAGGCAGCGGAAATCCTGCGGGAGCCGGAGGCAGAAAGAAGTTTTCCTTTAAGAAGCTTCGGGTTGCCCCGTACAAAAAGAAGATAGGGAGGATTTTCCCTGCCCTTAAGCCTTTCGGGGTAACAGCCGCTTTCGGGGGTTACAAGGCTTATGCCTTCCTTAGAAAGGGAATAAAGCCGCTTTTCCGCCTGCTCTAAGGTAACAAGAGCGGCTTTTTCTGTGAGGACAGGACCTGCTGCGGAGTAATTGCCCTTAAAGGCGGCATAGACCTTTTCTGCGGTTTCAAAGCGGCACAGCAGCTCCGTAACCTCCGGGTTTGCTCCGCCGAATGCCATTACAAGCCATAGATAATACTTTTCCATTACTTGATGGTTTCCTTTTTAAGTATGATTTTTATTGCGGAAATGGTGGAGTTGAAGTTGATTATCAGTATTCCGGCAAAAAGTACAGATAATAGAACGTAGTAAAGAATATTGCTCTTAACAAAGATTATAACTCCGCTCATAAGCAGTAGAAAAGCTGAATTTATCAGCATTTTCGGAAGCTTCAAATCCATTCGCACAATTTTTCGTGTGTCAGCGGCTCTTACTATAAATATAATTAGGAAGCTTATAAATCCCGCAATTGCAGCGCCCTGAATTTCAAGGAGATTTATAAGGATTAAGTTCAGCACTATATTTACCGCTGCGCCGATACCCGCAGTTGCCATTGAGCGCATGGACTGCTTCGAGGCGACGTAAACGCTGCCCATAAAGGTAGAAAAGCAGGTGAAGGCAACGGAAAGCACCAGAAATGGCGTGTATATATAGGCTATGCTGAACTGCTCGTCGCAGATAATTGCAATAGCGGGCTTTATTACCAGCAGAAGTCCTCCCGAAATAACATATACAAAGGACTGGAAGATATTGAAAACGTTGGTGTAGAAGTTGGCTATTGTTCGGGAGTTGTTTTCGGTTATGGCGGACATATTCCATGCCTGGGAGAAAATGCCCGAAAAAATAGAAATCATACTTGGAAGCTTATATGCAGCCTTGTAAATGCCGCTTGCCTCAAAGCTTATCATTTCCGATACCATAAAGCTGCTTGAAACGTTTATTATCCACCACATTACCGAGGTTGGTATCATGGGCAGGCAGAAGCGCAGCATTGATTTTTTCATATCACGGTCTATGCCGAAGATAACCACATAGTTTTTAAGCTTCGCCATGAACCAGAGGAAAATTATCGAGCAGACGTCCGCAAGTATTACCGACAGCAGATAGCCGATAATTCCTAAATTCATCCAGAAAAGGAGAATAAGGTTAAATATTATGTTGTTGACCGTGGTAAGTATGCCGTCGATTGCGTAAAGCCGCACATGCCCTGTTGAACGGACGAAAAGAGCGCAGGAGCTTTTTACGCTTCCCGTTGCAACATACAGCACCGTTATCCAGGCATAGTCCCGAAGCAGGGCAAGCACCGAATTGTCGGGGAAAATATTTGTGAACAGTCCTATCAGCGGCACAAACAGCATAACGCCGATAACGCCGCCTAAGGTTATTCGCATTCCTATCGAGAAAACCTGCTTGCTGTCGTAGGCGCTGTCCAGACCGAAGCGGATAATGGACTCGCCTATTGAAAGGGTGGCAAGGGACATAAGCAGGGTGGCGGTGTCAACGATATTGTTTATCTCGCCGTAGCCCGCCTTACCAAGCGCCGCCTGGTAAAACCCCATCATTATAATGACGAGGAATTTTGAACCGAACTGACCGAGTCCGAGAATTATTGTATTTGCCGCCAGCGTTTTGTAACGGTTCAAATTTATATCAAATCCTTCCTATTGAGCTGAGCTACTTCCGCAGCTTACCGAAAAAATCGCTCATAAGCTTACCGCATTCTTTTTCAAGAACACGACTTCTCACCAGCGGAGTATAGCCGAATTTCTTATCGAAAAGCCTTGTAACCGAGGCGCAGGCGCCCCAGCTTTCGTCGAATGCACCGTAAACAACCCGTTTAAGCCGTGCATTCATAATCGCTCCTGCACACATGGGGCAGGGTTCAAGGGTAACGTACAAGGTACAGCCCGAAAGCCGCCAGCTGCCTTTATTCCGGGCAGCCTGCTGCAAGGCAATTATTTCTGCGTGACCGAGGGGATTGTTGTCGGCTTCTCGGAGGTTGCAGCCCTCGCCGATAACCTGCCCATCTTCGTCGATAACAACGGCGCCCACGGGTACTTCGCCCATAGCCGCCGCTTTTTCTGCCTGCTTTATGGCAAGCAGCATCATTTCTTCGTCAAAAAGCATACTGCACCTAAAAGAGGAAAATTATTCCTGCTCTTCTTCCGCATTATCCTCGCCGTAAACTCTCTTGTAGTTTTCGATGCAGGCTTCGATAATTGCGGTTGCAGCCTTGAAGCCCTGAACCTCGTTTACAGCGGTTGTCTTGCCCTCAAGCTGCTTGTAAACGCTGAAGAAGTGCTGCATTTCCTGGAAGATATGCTGAGGGAGAGCTTCTATGCTTCTGTAAACGTTGTAGCTGGGGTCCTCAAAGGGGATAGCGATAATCTTTTCGTCGTTCTTTCCGTTATCCACCATATTTATTACGCCGATAGGGTAGCAGGGAACCAGCACCAGCGGGTCGATAGGCTCGTTGCAGAGTACAAGAACGTCCAGCGGGTCGCCGTCGTCTGCAAGGGTTTTCGGGATAAAGCCGTAGTTTGCGGGGTAGTGGGTGGAGGTGTAGAGGATTCTGTCCAGAATAAGAAGACCGCTTTTCTTGTCAAGCTCGTACTTGTTCTTGCTTCCTCTCGAAATTTCGATTACCGCAAGGAAGTTGTTGGGGCTTATGCGGTCGCTGTCGATGTCGTGCCAAACGTTCATTTTTTTATCCTTTCTTTTGAAGTCAATAAAGCTCTGCTATTGTTCTTGCTGCGAAAACTCCCGAGGCTGACGCCTGCGAAAGTGAGTGGGTTACGCCTGAGCCGTCGCCGAGAACGTAAAGTCCCTTTACCGAGCTTTCAAGGTTCTCGTCAACCGTTACCTTGGAGTTGTAGAACTTAACTTCAACTCCGTAAAGCAGAGTATCGTCGTTTGCCGTTCCCGGAGCAATCTTGTCCAGAGCGTAAATCATCTCAATTATATCGTCAAGCTGTCTTTTCGGGATAACAAGGCTTAAATCTCCCGGAGTTGCCTTAAGGGTAGGAGTAAGAAAGCACTGGGAGAAGCGGTGCTCGTTGGTGCGTCTGCCTGCAACAAGGTCGCCGAAGCGCTGTACAAGGACTCCGCCGCCAAGCATATTTGAAAGCCTTGCAATTGATTCGCCGTAAAGGTTGCTGTCCTTGAATGGCTCGGAAAATGTGTTTGAAACAAGCAGCGCAAAGTTTGTGTTTTCGGTATGAAGCTTCGGGTCGGCGTAGCTATGACCATTTACGGTTATAATTCCGTTGGTATTCTCGTTTACTACCTCGCCGTAGGGGTTCATGCAGAAGGTACGAACAAGGTCGCCGTACTTTTTCGTGCGGTAAACAATCTTGCTTTCGTAAACCTTTTTTGTGATATGCTCAAAAACCGCTGCGGGGATTTCAACTCTTACGCCAATATCAACCCTGTTGCTGCGGGTTTCGATACCGAAATCCTTACAAAGCCCGGAAATCCACTTTGAACCGGAACGTCCTGCGGCAACTGCGGTCTGTTTGCAGAGATATTCGCCCTTGTCGGTGGTGATATGGAACTTATCGCCCTGTTTTTCTACCGAGGAAACCTCCTCGTAGAAGTGAATGTCAACCGTGTCTTTAACGTATTCGTATATATTTTTCAGTATCTCCCTGTTGCGGTCTGTGCCTAAGTGCCTTACTTGTGCGTCAAGAAGATGAAGGTCGTATTTCAGGGCTTCCGCCTTAAGGTCGCTGCTTACGGTGCTGTAAAGCTTTGCGTCCCCGCCGCCCATTTTAAGATTTACCTCGTCAACGTACTTCATAAGGCTTATTGCTTCTTCCTTGCCAACATGCTCGTACAGATCGCCGCCGAAGTTGTTGGTTATATTGTACTTTCCGTCGGACATTCCGCCTGCGCCGCCGAAGCCGTTCATTATACTGCAGATTTTGCAGTGAACGCAGGAGGTTATTTTCTTTCCGTCTATGGGGCAGGTGCGCTTGCTGATAGGACCGCCCCTGTCTATCATACAGACCTTAAGGCCTTTGTTCAGCTTTGTAAATTCATAAGCCATAAAAACGCCTGATGCGCCTGCGCCTATTATTACAACGTCGTAGTTACTGCACATAGTTTTACCTCAATCGTTTATTTATTCTCATCATCATCACCGCGGAAAATTGCAGCCATTTCGGGGTGTGTTTTATCAAGCCGTATGGGTCGGAAGCTTTCAGCGTCAACAAAGCAGTGCTCCGTATGTCCTTCCGCCATAAGCTTTCCCGTTTCCTCGTCGGTTATCTTGTAGCCGACTTTCATACGAAGCCCGTCAAATTCCTCGATTACGGTGTTAATCAGAACCGTCTGCCCGAACTTAACGGGACGTTTATAGCGGCAGTCCACCGACAGCACGGGAATCATAACCCCAAACTCCTCCATTTTTGAGTAGGGGAAGCCCCTGCTTTCCAGATATTCTGTCCGTACCTCCTCAAACCAGCGGATGTAGTTTGAATGGTGGACAATTTTCATCTGGTCGGTTTCGTAGTAAAGCGCCTTGCGGCGGTAAATCATAGAAGGCTTGCTCATTATATATCCTTTCTTTTGGGGGCAGTACTGCACTAAGACAGAAAATCATCAATCCCGCCCGCGGAATATCTGCCGGAGTCGGGCTTTATGGGGTTGTAGAAAAGGTGCAGGGCTGCCTCAAAATCAATATCCTCTCCGCCCCGTCTGAGCCAGTAGCTGTCTGCGGGCATTATGCCGTGGGTTATCTCAATTATTTCGTAGGGGTTATACTCGTTAAGTCCCAGCCGCATCAGTTCAAAGGGAGCAACTGCGGGATTATCGGGGAAAACCCTTGAGCGGATAAGGTAATAAATGTCCTCAATCTTAAGCCTGCGGTCGGTTCGGGTCAGAATAGGTATATCCGTATTTGCATTATAGGTAAAGTCAACAGTCTTGTCACCGGAAATCATATATACGCAAAGGAGAGTATTTGCATGCAGCAGCTCAAGGTTAAGAGGCAGCGGCATATCAAATGGTTCGCTGGAAACAGGTATATATGTTCCATGTTTTATTACTCTACCGTGCATAGCTTTTATCATTCCTTTGCTTATAGGTGAACAGGACAGGAATAACCCTTTCCCGTAATTCTGTACAAAACTGCGCCTTATATTAATATAGTATAGGTTAAGCGTCGCTTATATTAAAATTATATCACAAAACACGGCGTATTTCAATATTTATATTGACATTATTGAAAAAATATAGTAATATTGTAATGTTGCTTATTACATTATCGCACTTTGTGATAGCAATATGCAATAAGCGAATGATGACATACATCTGTGAGGTTTTTAAATGAAAGAGCTTCTTGAAACCGGAGTTAATATCGGGCTCAGCTACGACAAAAGGCTGGACGGGCTTATGGGGCAGATTAAGGGCTATTCCGTGGTTGTAAAGGAAAACAACCAGACGGGAAGCTACGGCTGCCTTCTATGGGTAAGAAAGGGAGATTATGCCGCGATAAAAAGTGCGGAGGACTATCTTGCGGAGCAGGTAACCTCAAATCCCGAGCTTGTTAAGAATTTCAGAGTAACCGAAAGAGGAATTGCGGCGGCTCTTGTTAAAACCTCGGACTCATTTAAGAATATAACCAACATAAAGCGGTTTTTATACGACCTTACAAGCTTTCTGTCCCTGAATTTTTACGTCAGCTGCTGCTACGACTGCGGAAAGACGGCAGAGCTCAGCATTTACAGCGCAGAGGGAGTTCCTGTGCAGTGCTGCGGAGCCTGCGGGGAGAAATATGAGTTCATAAGCGCCCCGCAAAGCGATATTGACAGTCTTTTCCCTGCTGCGGAGCCGATAAAGGAAGAAAAAATAAGCTTCGATAATCTGCTTGCAGAAGAAAAGACGGAAAAACAGCCCGAGCCTGTGGCGGAAAAAACAGGTGTCGCCGCAGCTGTTCTTACAAAGGAAGAAGAAAGCCAGCTGTTTTTTAAGGAAATACCCGCCCCGGAAGCAGAACCTGCACCCAAAAGGGAAGAAGTAAAAGCAAGCGAGGATAAAACCGATATAAGCGGGCTTATGTTCGGCGCTTTCGAGGAGAAGAAGCCCGAGCCGCCGAAATCTGAGATTTTTGAGCAGGCGCAGAGGGAGTTTGAGCTTCAGAAGCAGAAAGAGGCTCAGGAAAAGCAGAACGCACAGGACGAAGAGGAGTTCAGCCTTAAGGAGCTGATGGTTTCCGACCTTCGGGAGGCAAATAACGGCGGCGAGGACCTTACAATCCCCGGAACCGACCCTGAGGATAAGGTGGGTCACAGCGAGGAAATTTCCGTTACCGAAATTTACGACGACAGCAACGAGGGCGAGGATATCGACGTTACTGAAATCGAGTCCACCGTTTCAAAGCCAACGGTTACAACCGGTCACCGGCAGCTTTCTGCAATGGAAACCCCGCTGGACAAGGACGGAAATGTGCCGCTTATGAACCCGAATGCGGTTGACAAGAGCAATATTCCGTCTGCGGTTGACGGTCCCGACGCAGTTGCACCCTCAACATATACAAAGCCCATGCCCACGGCGGAGCATTCCGCAACCCCGCCTCCCGGATACGCAATTGCAGCCGACGACCCGAGGTCTGAGTCTGCACCAACAGCAAAGGCAACGCCTTATACCGGTCAGACCTCCTCCTTTATGTATCTCCCGCAGGACAGCAACGCTTTAAGCGGTATTCTGGGAGCTTTTGTTCTGGCAGTTCTTGGAGTTGCGGTGTGGGTGCTTATCGCCCAGATGGGATTTCTGAGCTACATAGGAAGCCTTGCGATAATCGGCGCCGTGTTCGGCGGATACCGCCTTGCGGGCGGCTCGATGGACAGAAAGGGAATTGCGATTTCTGCGGTAATAAGCGTTGTTATGAACGTTCTTGGCTTTGGAATTACCCTTGTTATCGAGGTGCAGAAGGTTATCCACGACTGCTTCGGTTATAGTATTTCCTTCTTTGACGCAATCGACTGGGTTGCTTTCAGTCTGACCGAGTCGGGCGCAAGCGTATCCCTTCTGATTGATATGGGAGTGTCGATGCTGTTTATGATAGTGGGGCTTGTGGGAATTGTAACCAACCTTCTTAAGAAGACCTGAGCGTAATTTAAAAGGATTTTTCCGCCTTTTCTGGCAGCAGCCGGAAAGGGCGGGTTTTGTTTTTGTGCAATAAGACCAACTGAGCTCTTTAAAACAACGAAAAAAGTCACAAAAGGAGAAAAAGCGAAAA
>JBJERM010000303.1:0-2858 GCA_051882315.1 Ruminiclostridium sp. | reverse complement strand
ATCTCAGGTATAGTTATTGCAGTAGTAGCAGTATTCGGACTTATAATGTTCGGGGTATGCACCGACAACATCGGCGCAGGCTATGTGGGCTATAAGTACGACAGGACAATCCCCAACGGCGACGCTATGACAATTGAAGGTACTTCGGTTATCGATGAACAGCTTACCGGACTTGTGTGGGTTAACCCATTTACACAGGAAATACTCAAATATCCGACTACAATCGTAACCCGCAACTGGACAGGTATTGCTGAGGGCGATAATAAGGAAGACTGGTCTATGACCGTTGGCACAAAGGAAGGCAAGAACATTGATGCTGATATATACATATCAGTAAAGCCCCGCGACATTGGACTTATTATCAAGAACTTCGGTACAAAGAGCTTCGACAGAATTGTTGATGACGATATATACGGTCTTGCAAAAGGTAAACTTTCAGTCGTAACCCAGAACTACTCCGTATATGATATTCAGTCCACCCGTTCAAGTGTACAGAACGAAACAATTGAACAGCTTTCCAACACTCTTCTCAATACCTACGGCATCGAGCTTATCAGATTTGAAATCGGCACACTCTCACTTCCTACAGACATTCAGGAGAAGATTGACGCTAAGACCAATGCAATTAACGAGGTCGAGCTTGCAAAGCTTCAGCGCGAAAAGCAGGACGAAACCAACCAGATGATTGTAGACCAGCAGAGAGCCGAATCTGAAAAGGAACTGGTAAGAAGACAGAATGAGGCAGACGCAGCTGCTTATGAAAAAGAAAAGGCAGCTCAGGCTGAACTTGTGGTGGCAGAGAATAAGATTAAGGTTGCAGAAGCTAATGTCGAGGTTGCCCGTCTTGAAAAGGAAGCAGAGCTTGAAAAGCAGAGGGGTTACACAGCAGAATACTTCCGTGACAAGGAGCTTGACGTTCAGCTCCAGGCGGCTAAGGCTATCAACTCAACTGTAAAGACAATAATCACCGATGGCTCCGGCAGCGGCTACGCAGGTCTTATCGGTATCAAAGAAATTTTGGACAGCTTTGAAAAGGAATAATTGACAATTACCAATCATAATCTCATATCGAAGGAGGTGATTTTATAGTAATAAATCATTATATCACAAAAGATTTAAAGACAAGGAAAGAAAAAATTAATCAACTTGTAGCAAAATACATAAATCAGAAAGAGAAAAATAAGTGATTTTGCTATTTACAACTACGCCACTATATAATATACTATTATTATATGGTGGCTGTTTTGTATATAGGAGGATACAAAAATGACAACAGTCACACCTAAAGTAGCAATATATTGCAGGCTATCAGATGAAGATCGTCACAAGGTTCATAGCGAAGATGAAAGCGAAAGCATTAAGAACCAAAAGATAATGTTGACGCAGTATGCTATCACGCAAGGCTGGGACATCTATCATATATATTCTGATGAGGATTTTACCGGCAGCGACAGAAATCGTCCAGATTTTAACCAACTGTTAAAGGACGCAGAACAAGGTAAGTTCAATATCGTTCTTTGCAAGACTCAGAGTAGGTTCACAAGAGAACTTGAGATGGTTGAACGGTATATCCACTATCTGTTTCCGTTGTGGGGAATACGCTTTATAAGTATTGTTGATAATGCCGACACCGACAATAAAGGCAATAAGAAGTCGAGACAGATTAACGGACTTATTAACGAATGGTATCTTGAGGATATGTCTGAAAATATACGGGCAGTTCTTACCAATAAACGTCGAAATGGTTGCTTCATTGGTGCATTTGCACCCTACGGATATAAAAAAGACCCCGATAAAAAGGGGCATCTAATTATTGATGAACCAGCCGCGGAGGTCGTCAGAAGGATATATAACTTATATCTATCTGGTGTGGGTAGAACCAGTATTGCCAGAGTTTTAAACCGTGACCATATTCTTACTCCGACTGAATACAAGAAAGTGTCTGGGCACGATTATAGACATCCGAAATATAAGGGTGTCCCTATATGGAGATACTATATGATAACCAATATATTGACGAATGAAGTTTATATAGGAAATCTCGTACAAAATAAAACACATAGTATATCATTTAAGTCGAAAAAACTCAAACCAACAGATAAATCTGAATGGATACGGGTTGAAAACACTCACGAACCTATTGTTGACAAAGATACTTGGGATAGAGCACGAAGAACCGCTCTGTCGCGAAATAACCATTCGCCACACAGCTTGACAGTTCCTGTGAATATATTTCATAATAAGTTATTTTGTTCTAAATGTGGCGGTAGTTTGGGTCGATACAAGACTGCTAATAGTATCGGGTGTTGTTGTAGCACTCATCGCTACGACCCTGACCGGTGTGATGGTGTTAGAATTTCAGATAAAATGCTATTCTCAGCTGTTTTCCCAGAGATACGCCGCCACATAAAAGAATTGTGTGACATTGACGATATAACAAAGTCTGTATCTATTAACGACAATTATGAAAAACGACTGTCTGTGGCAAAGAAAAAGCTGTCTGATTTACAAAAGAAACAGAGGGAGACCCTTAATTGTATCAAGAATTTATATTTAGATAAAGTGAAGGGTAACATAACTGAAGAAACATATTTTGAGTTATCTGCTTCATTTACTAAGGACAATGAACAATGTAGACAGGCTATTGAAAGCATCGAGTCCCAAATTAACGCTATTAGTGATGAGTGTAAAAACGTTAAAGATAAACTTGAGGTAGTTAAGAACTATGTCGACTGTGATGATATTGACTTTGCAATAGTTGATATGCTAATAGATAAAATTATAGTTCTGCCCAGAGAACCATATAGTAGAGTAGCTAATATTGAGATTTATTGGAATTTTTAAATGTAGATATTATA
>JBJERM010000302.1:0-2886 GCA_051882315.1 Ruminiclostridium sp. | reverse complement strand
GCTTTGTGCCTGCCGTTATGCGGTTGACGACGCAGATGGCGGTTTATCGACAGCCGGAGGGCAGTACTCAGGATACTGCCCCTATATATATATATCAGCTTTTCATAACTCCTGTAATTTTTTCGGAAATCTCTTCAATTTCACTCATAAGGGAATCTATTGAAGCGCCGGTTTCTCCCGTTAATTCAACGGAGGTCTGAAGTTCTGAAAGGGTATCAAGAAGACTGTTCATCTCCTCTGCAATATTCCCGATATTTCCGTGAATAACAGCGGTTTCCGCCGAAACATTTTCATAGCTTCCAACGAAGTCCTTAGTAGCAAGCTGGGTTTTGTCTGCAAGAGTTCCTACCTCGTTGGCAACTACTGCAAAGCCCTTGCCTGCCTCTCCTGCCCGAGCCGCCTCGATAGAAGCGTTAAGGGACAGCATTTTTATCTGGAGGGCTATATCCTGGATAAGCTTGGAGCTTTTGTTGTACTCCTCGTTGATTTTAGTGATTTCCTCGATATTCCTTGTCATTTCTGCGCTGAGTGCCTGAAGCTTATCAACAGCCTCCTTTACGGAAGCAATTCTTGCCCTGTTTTCTCCCGACTCCTTTACAATCTTGTCGGTGTATTCAGAAACGGAAGCGATACCGCTGTTAAGGCTTCCCGTAAGCTCGCCGAGAGCCTTGTTTGCTGCTAAAATACTTTCGTGGGCAAGACGAGTCTTTTCGTGCTCGATATTTCGCCGCTTTACAGCGTACTGGTGGCAGTTACTCCGCACGTTTATGCCCTTGGCAATTGCCTTTGCCATTTCACGGCAGGAGGAATAGCCGCAAGCCTTGCAGTCGAACTTGCGCTCCTGCTCGGTTTCCTTTTTAAGGGAGCGGAAGGCTTCGTTTATATCCGCCTCGCTAAGCTCCACAATATCTGCCTTCTTAGGCTTGTATTCCCGCAGGAAGTCTTCAAGCTTCAGGGTTGAGTTAAAGCCTGCGTACTGCTTATTCTTTTTAAGAACAGTCTGCTTTTTCTGCCGCTCAAAGGAATCCTTTTCTATGCCCTTCATTATTGACATAATTTCAAAAAAGCTGTATTTTGAGGGAACTCCGGGGCCTACGGTACAGCCTGAATCGCAGGAAAGAACGTCAAACACATCGGGACGGGCAGACTCGGGAACGGATAAATATTTATCAAGAAGATGATAAACCTCGGGAACGCCCTCCGAATTTATTACGTTTAAATTCGGCTCTATCGCCTTTAAACATTCCTTTAAGCCACCCGGCATAGGATAAATTGCTCCGCTGTAGGCGGGAAGTCCGTCAAACTCAAAGCTGTTGTCGGTAAGGGAAGCCTTACTGTTTTCAATATATTTCTTAAGCTGGGAAAAGGTAACGTTGTATTTTACAAGACCCGTATCCTCAAATTCTGTTTTCTTGGCAATACAGGGCGATAATACCGCTATATCGTTGCTGTCCTTAACGTACTTCTTCACATATACCGCTCCGCAGGAAATAGGGCTGTGGACGGGGGAAAGATATGGGATAAGCTCGTGCTTATATTTCAGAATATAATCGGTAAGGGCAGCGCAGGGCTGTGAAATAATCTTGCCCACCTTCTTTTCCTTTACCGCCTTTAAGTGCATATATGTACAGATGTCTGCGCCGAAGGAAACGTCGTAAACCTTATCTGCGCCCGACTTGCGGATAAAGCTTAAAACCGCTCTCCAGTTATCCCTGAAGGCTACTCTTACGGCAGGCGCAACAAGCACGGTAATTTTCTTTCCTTTAGAAAGGTCGCTGAAAAATTCAGCTGTATCATCGTCATAAAATCGAGCGTCATGGATACATGCCTTTGTACATTCCCCGCAGTGAATACAGTTTTTGTCATTGACTGTAATGACATTTCTGCCGTCAACGGTTTCGGAAGTATTAGCGTCATTAACAGGACAAGCTCTGATACAGGCGTTACAGCCCACGCATTTCGACGTGTCGATTCTGATCATAATATCCCTTCCTTTCTAATAATGTGTGCTTTAAAATATTTTAACAAATATTTTGCACAATTGCAACACAAAAGTTATTTTTTTGTCAATTTGTAGATATTTTTATCAAAACAAACAAAAAATACCCTGTTTATTATTGTAAACAGGGCGTTTTTTATGTAAAATTTACAAATAAGTTGCAAATAAGTGAAAAAATTAATGTGTTATTTACTGAAATTGCATATATTTCAGGAATAAGCTGCTGCAAAAAAGCTTAAGCGGCGATTTACGCTTACTGCCAAAAAATAAACCGAAGCACAAATTCGCTTCGGTTTTGTTAATGTGCATTTGTCTTGCGCCAGTCGGCATTTGATACAAATTCTTCGATAAAAAGCTCGTTTTCCTTTTGCTCAGCCGCCTTGTACTCCTCAATCTGCTGCTCCTCCAGCTTATCCAGCTTGGAAACCTCCTTTGTGGCTTCGATAACCTTTTCAAGCTGGGCTTCCGCCTCCCGCTCCTTCATCATTATCTGATGACGCTTCATGTGCAGCTCCTGCTGCTTTGCGGAAATATAGCGGCGATGCACCGAAATATCAGCGGGTGTTGTGCCTCTTTCGTACATCCCGGTAAGCTCACGGTTAAGCCTTGCCAGCTCTTCAAGTATATCCTCAAGCTCCGCCTTAAGCCGCTCCACTTCGCCTCTTATCTCCGCAAGAGTTCCCTTTTCCGTTTCAAGGGTCTGGTTACGGTAGCGTTTAAGGGTTTCAAGGGTGAATACAAATTTTTTCAGTGCCCATCACCTCCGAAATTTATTCAACCGCCTCTTTCAGCAGTCTTACAGTTTCTTCAAGAGAAAAGCTCTCCTGCGTGCCTTGAATAAGAAATGCGTTTATCTTGTCAATCCTGCTTATTGCCTCGTCAAGCTT
>JBJERM010000301.1:0-9981 GCA_051882315.1 Ruminiclostridium sp. | reverse complement strand
GTTCGTCCTTTAGGACGAAATGAGCTTGACATCAAGTAGTGTGTACGGCGCAAAAGCGCACAAAGTGCGCTTTTGTGCCAGCTCAAAGCCTGTTTTTCAGGATTTGAGTCAATAACTGTCCTGCGGACAGTTATTGAGTACACACTAATTATTGTAAAAACAATTGCCTTATATACAGAATATGCGTATATTTTCCCTTGATATGCCGAAACTAATTGAGCAAATACTACTCGGAAAGGGACGAAAGCTATGAATATAAGCGATATCCGTATAAGAAAGATAATTGACGAGGGCAGGCTCAAGGCCGTGGTATCAATGACCGTTGACGACGCAATTGCAGTGCACGACATTAAAATTGTTCAGGGCGATGAGCGGATTTTTGTGGCAATGCCCAGCCGCAAGGACGAAACAGGAGTTTTCCGTGACATTATCCACCCGATAAGCCCCGAAGCAAGAGGCATAATCGAAAACAGCATTATCGCCGCCTACGAGGATTATTTATCTGCCCAGGAGCGCAGCGGTTTTTAAGAGAGCAAGCTGGGTCTTGGCGTCCTCAATCTCGTTGTTCATGACCATTTCCACTGCCTTGTCCAGCGGAATGGTCATAACCTCGAGAAACTCGTCCTCGTCAAGCTGCTGTTTATCACGATGAAGCTTTTTCGCCATATACATATGAATTACCTCGGTGTCGTAAGCGGGCGTAGGAAGCAGGCAGCCGAGATAGGTAAATTCCTCGGCGGTACAGCCCGTTTCCTCCATAAGCTCACGCTTGCCACACTCAAAATGGTTTTCTCCCCATTCAAGCTTTCCCGCAGGAAGCTCAAGCAGCACCTTTCCGTGGGGATAGCGGAACTGCTTAACAAAATAAACCTGATTGTCTTCCGTCAGAGCAGCGACGCAAACTCCGCCCGGGTGGCTCACAACGTCCCTTCCCGTTTCCTTTCCGTTTTCAAGAAGCACGGTATCGCTGTAAACGTCGATAACCTTGCCCTTATATTTAAGCTCGCTGCTTAATTTCTTTTCTGTAAGTTCCATTTCTTTTCCTTTCAGACATCAATATATAACTGCGCCGTATTTTTCTGCGGCGCTTTTCAGTTCTTCCTCGTCGATAAGGCTTTCCCTGTCGATAAGCGCTCTGCCCTGATACAGCATAAGCGCCAGCTTCATAGCGATTTCATCATCTCCGCTGAACATTACCGGAAGCGCCGCCATGTGTGCATTTTCCGCAAAATCAATTGCGTCCTCGGGGGTATTTATCTGTATTTTTAGTACGTCATAGCCGCAGTCGCAGGCCTCGTACAAATCCTCTCCCATTCCGGGAGAACAGGAAAATCCCTCGGAAATCTCGGTTGTATCAGGCTCTAAGAAAAACGCCTGTCTTTCGTTTGCAAGCATAATCGAATCGACAGGCTCAAAATCCTGCTTTTCAAAAGCCCTTTCTGCCCCGATTTTTTCAGCTCGTGCAGAACATTCCTCGGTAAGTCCGATAAACTTATCAACCCCCGCAGAAAGGAGAGTGGTAATTGCACTGTCGCTGAGATTACCGCCGCAGGGCTTAACCGCAAGAGGAATTTTTGCGAATGGTCTCAGCCGCAGAACGCAGTCGGTAAGAATTTCCTCGTCGGCGGAGGAAACTCCAAAACATGAAACACCTATATTTTGAAGTGTTATAAGGGCAGCGTCAGCAGGAAGCTCGTTTTCTGTAAGAAATTCCTCGTCAATATCAATTACCGCACATACCGGCTTGCCTGTTTTGTGGCAGGCTAAGGAAGCTGCACGAAGGTCTGCAAGCATAGTCATACCATCAAGAAGAAAATAATCATACTCCTCGCCAAGGGCTGAAATCTTATCCTCGTATAGCTTTATAAGCTCGGTAAACGAATAATCCCCATAAGGGCGTATCATAACGCCCGCTGCGCCGATTACGGCAGGTGTGCAGGGTTTACAGGGGCAACTGTCTCCGGACATAATAACTCCTTTACATTTTCTCAGGCGCTTCAACCTTAAGAAGGTCGAGCATATTCTTAATTACTATTTTAACAGCTAAGCAAAGGGAAAGACGGGACTGGACAATCTCCTCGCTTTCTCCCTTTATCTTGCAGGTGTCATAGAATTTATGGAACAGCTGTGCCAGCTCAAGAACGTATCTTGTGATTTTTGAGGGGTTGTATTCCGCTGCTGCCTCGTTTATTGTTTCGGGCAGGGAGGCTATCTGACGGATAAGAGCAAGCTCCGCCTCCTCGCTGTACTTAAGCTCAGCGGCGGGAAGATTCTTGCAGGTAATTCCCTCCTCACCCAGCTTTTCAAGCACACGGCAGATGCGAGCATGAGCATACTGCACATAGAAAACAGGGTTCTTAGAGCTTTCCTCAATTGCAAGGTCAAGGTCAAATTCAAAATGCGTGTCGGGGTCACGGAGATTGAAGAAAAATCTTGCTGCGTCCATGGGTATTTCATCAAGCAGGGTTGCAAGAGTAATAGCTTTACCGGAACGCTTGGAAAGCTTTACCGCTTCCCCGTTTCTCACAAGACGAACCATCTGCATAATTACAATATCCAACTTACTTGCGTCAACGCCGAGGGCTGTTAGCGCCGCCTTCATTCTTGCAATATAGCCGTGGTGGTCTGCACCGAGAATGTCAATTGCCTTATCGAAGCCTCTTGTTACAAGCTTGTTGTAGTGATATGCAATATCGGGAACAAAGTAAGTGGGAACGCCGTTTGCACGGACAAGAACTCTGTCCTGGTCGTCACCGAAATCGGAGGTCTTGAACCAGATTGCGCCCTCCTTTTCGTAGGTAACACCCTTTTCCTTCAGCATTTCCACTACCTCGGCAACCTTTCCGCTTTCGTGGAGAGAGCTTTCCTTGAACCAGGTGTTGTACTTGATTCTGTACTTGCCAAGGTCTGTTTCAAGTCCCTTTATATTTATCGGGAGAGCGTAATCAACAAGCGCCTTTCTTCTCTCCTCCTCGCTTGCGGTCATATACTTGTCGCCGTAAATTTCCGCAAATGCTTTTGCATGGTCGATTATGTCCTGACCGTGGTAGCTGTCCTCGGGCATTTCAATATCGTTGCCGAAAAGCTGTCTGTAACGGATATCAAGGCTCAGTCCGAACTTATTCACCTGATTTCCTGCGTCATTTATATAAAATTCTCTTTCAACATAGTAGCCTGCATAAGAAAGCAGAGAAGCAAGACAGTCTCCTATTGCTCCGCCTCTTGCGTTTCCTATATGCATTGGTCCTGTTGGGTTTGCGGAAACAAATTCGACAAGCACTCTTTTTCCTGCGCCCATATCCGTTTTTCCGTAGTCTTCTCCAAGCCCGATTGCCTTGTTTACGGTTTCGCCGAACCAGAGAGGATTTAAGAAAAGGTTGATAAAGCCCGGTCCTGCAACCTCGATTTTTCCGAAAAGAGTTCCATCAAGAACTGCATTTTCGGCAATCATTGTTGCAATTGCACGGGGATTTGTCTTAAAGGTCTTTGCCGAGGCAAGAGCGGCGTTACAGGAAAAGTCGCCGTGGGAGCTGTCTGCGGGAATTTCAACAGTAAAGCCCGGCAGCGGCTCAGCGGGAAGCTTTCCCTCTGCAATAAGCCGTCCGAGGGCGCTCATTATTATCTCCTTAACTTCATTTTTTGCTGTTTCAATCATGTTGTTCATCTTTTTTCTTTCCTTTATGATATTGTTATATGCATTTCGTTTTCCGAAATAAAATCCGAATTTACATCTATACTGTATCTTAACTTCAGCCTTCCGCCCTCGTCGCTAAGCTGGCTCTCCACCTCGTAGGCGTTTATGCCCATTGTAAATTCTCCGTAGGGAGTGCCGTAAACGCAGTGGTGCTTTACTCCCGCTTCAATTGTAAGGCTTGCCGCAGCGGGACCCGAGCGTTCTATGAGAACGGCTTTATCGGTAACGGTAATCTTTACCTTGCAGGATTCATAGCCGATTCCGTCGCTTTCATCGTAGCGGAGAATATAACCGTTTTCTCCCAGCTCATAGCTGCCCGAGGTAAAAAACTCGGTAGTATCTTCCCCGTCGTCGGTTCTTATCTTACTTAAAATACTAACGTTCACATTTCTCATTGACAGATTTTTCCTTTCAGCGCAAAAATCCTTTATGGGTGATTTTCAGGAGCAGGTATCAAGTGCAAGATTAACAAGCCTGTCAAGAGCCTCCGTGTAGCAGTAGCCGCTCTCGCACATAAGCATTGGAAGGACGCTTTCCTCAGTAAAGCCGGGGATTGTGGCGATACGTCTGAGCATAATCCTGCCGCCGCTTAATTTGAAGGACATTTTCGCATATCCCTTGAAATTCAGAACTTTGAACGCTTTTACTGCAACCGCCTTGATTTTTTCCTTTTCTTCGGGAGCAATTACAGGCTCGATTATAAACTGCGCAGTATATGAAGCAAAAGGATTGTCAAGCCTTTGCTTTACTACCTCTCCTAAGGCAGTAACCTCAATTTCGTAGGAATTACCAAGCACCGCACACTCAATAGTCCTGCCGGTCAGCTCTTCTTCTACAATTGCGGTATGGTGGTGAGAAAAGGCTATCTTTGCGGCAGCTTTCAGTTCGGCGCTGTTATGAACTACGTTTGCACCGATAGAGGAGCTGCAGCTTGAAGCTGAAACATACACGGGATATTCAAAGCTCTTTTCTATCTCCGCAATTTTCTCATCAATTACGTTTAAATCGCTTCTCTCCAGCAGCGCATAACGGGGAACATCTATTCCGGCAGTGCCCAGAATAAGATGAGTCAGCATTTTATCCATGCAATAGCCGGCGGTATCGGGGTTGCAGTCTATATAGGGGATTTTAGAAAGCTTAAGAAGGCTCTGTACTCTTCCGCCCTCGCCATATTTTCCGTGAAGGGCGGAAAATACTACGTCTATCCGCTTAAAGGCGGTTGTACCGTCACTCATTACGGAAATTATACCTGCATGAAGCGGGTCGGGGCTTATTATTGCAGAACAGCAGTCGCTGTTATTTTCCCATGTGCCGTCTGAAATTTCGCTGTAATCCCCGGGAAAATACAGCCAGCGCCCCGCCTTTGTGATACCTATTGGAGTAACGTCGTATCGCTCCGGAGAAAGTCCCTTAAGAATGGCATAGCCCGATTTAAGCGAAATTTTATGGTCCTTAGTAGCGCCGCCGAAAAGTACGGCAATTCTGATTTTTGCCATTAACGGTTATCCTTTCAGAAATCTATTATGTCTTGCTGCATTTGAATATCTGTTATTACAGGTCAGCTGTTAATTAACAGCCTGTATATCTTATTTATTTTATCATATATGCGAAATAAATTCAAGCTAAAACCGCAAAATTAGTCGAAAAAAAGCAAAATCCTATTATTTTTCCTTGCCGCTGTCCTCTTTTGTAAGCCTTGAGCGCTGAACCTTTCCTGTTGCAGCAAGCATTAGCTTTGTGGGAGTAAACCTTACTGCCGCAGCTGTTGCTTTTGCCATAAGAGTAGGAACGATAATAAGCTGCCCGTCGAACATTTTTTCAATAGCGTATTCAGCGGCGTAATTCTCGTCAATGCCTTTTACAGCAAACTCAGCCCCCGAAATCTCGTTGAATTCCGTCCTTACGGGACCGGGACAGAAGGCGCCTATATACACGTTGGATTTTTCGTAGCGAAGCTCCTCGTAAATTGCCTTTGTAAGCTGGAGAACATAGTTTTTAGAAGCATAATATGAGGAGAACATGGGTCCTGCCATAAAGCCCGCAAGAGA
Organism: Ruminiclostridium sp.; assembly: GCA_051882315.1. Classification (GTDB taxonomy): domain Bacteria; phylum Bacillota; class Clostridia; order Oscillospirales; family Ruminococcaceae; genus Ruminiclostridium_E. The sequence continues at coordinate 4,239 of JBJERM010000301.1, read as the reverse complement.
AGCGGTATTAAGAATATAGCCCGAATTTCTCTCCATGAATTTTTTCAGAAAAAGCTTTGTAAGAATATGAACTGCACGGATATTTACGTCAAGCATTTTCAGTTCGTCATCAAGGTCAGTTTCGGTAAATTTTCCAAAAACCCCGAAGCCCGCATTATTGATTAAAACGTCAATATTTACGCTCTTTACGTCCTCAAAAAGCGCCTTACATTCCTCCGTCTTCGATAAATCACGGCAGATAATCTTTACCTTTACTCCGTACTTTTCCGTAACCTCTTTTTTAAGCTCCACAAGCCGCTGTCTGCGCCTTGCAGTTATAATAAGATTGAAGCCTCTGCGGGCAAGTCCTACCGCAATCGCTCTGCCTATACCCGAACTTGCTCCTGTAATAAGTGCAATCATATTGTTCCTTTCTTCATCGGCTCAGAACCTCGTCTATAAGCCACTTTAAGTCATCAAGAGTTGATAGCGCACCGCACTGCGCTCTGAATTTAGCCGCACCGGGCATGCCCTTAAGATACCAGCCCGTCTGCATTCGAGCCTCCTTCATTCCGATAACCTCTCCCTTAAATTCCACAAGCATTTTTATATGCCGCTCCATTACACGCATACGCTCAGCCGCATCCGGCGGCGGCTCGGGCTCTTTTCCCGAAAAATAGTCTTCTATATCTCTGAAAAGCCAAGGATTTCCGCAGGCTGCCCTTCCTATCATAACAAGGTCGCAGCCCGTATATCTATACATTTTTTTGCAGCTCTCGGGGCTGTCAACGTCCCCGTTTCCTATAACGGGGATTTTTACAGCCTGCTTTACCTGTGCGATTATGTCCCAGTCCGCTTTTCCGTTGTACATCTGGTTTTTTGTTCTGCCGTGAACTGCCACCGCAGAAGCGCCGCATTCCTCGGCTATTTTTGCGATTTCAACTGCGTTTACGCTGCTTTCGTCCCAGCCCTTACGGATTTTTACCGTAACGGGAACCTTTGCAGCCTTAACCGCCGCAGAAACTATCTCCCCGAAAAGCTTCGGGTTCTTCATAAGCGCACTTCCTGCACCGTTTCCCGCCACCTTCGGAACAGGACAGCCGCAGTTGATGTCGATTATATCGGGGCAAAAACGCTCCGCGATTTCAACCGCCGGCGCAACAAATTCAGGCTCGCTTCCGAAAAGCTGAATTGCCATAGGCCGCTCTTTTTCCGTTACAGTAAGCAGCTCAGCGGTCTTTCTGTCGCTGTAAACAAGCCCCTTGCAGCTTGCCATTTCGCCCACAAGATAAGCTGCACCGAACTCCTTTGCAACCTTTCTGAAAGCCCTGTCCGCAACCCCTGCCATAGGCGCAAGAGCCGCTGTTTTTCTTATTTTTACATTTCCAATAGTGATATATTCCATAAATCAGTAGCCCAAAATCTTTCCGATTACTGCGTTTGAAACAAGAAAACCCTGCGGTGTAAGTGAAATTCCCTTTTCTGTTTGCAGTATCAGGCTGTCGGGGATTTTCCTGCACCTTTTCAGCACTTCTTCCCTGCTTACTCCAAAGCTTTCGCAGTCCGAGAAGGAAAGCCCCTCGCTTAGCCTTAGCCTTAGCATAGCATATTCCTCAAAGCCGCCGGGATTATCGTCTGTAACCTTGGTTTTCTGAAATTCGGAGCCTATAAAGCCCTCGATATCCCTTTCTGTGCAGAACCGCTTTCCACCGTAATAGGAATGTGCCGCCGCGCCTATTCCAAGGTATTCCTCGCACCGCCAGTACTTCAGATTGTGCCGACATTCATAGCCTTTTCTTGCAAAATTGCTGATTTCGTACTGCATAAAGCCCTTTTCTTCAAGAAGAGAAACTGCATACAGATAAAGCTCGGATACAGTTTCTTCATCGGGAAGGCTTAGCTTTCTTGCCGCAAAGGGTGTACCCTCCTCGATTTTCAGCATATAGGCGGAAACGTGGGTTATGGGCAGTTCAGAAAGCCCGTCAATCGTATATTTGAGACTTTCCTTTGTCTGTCCCACAAGCCCGAGCATTATATCCGCTGAAATATTCGTAAACCCAGCCTTATGAGCGAGCAGAACTGCCTTTTCCGCCTGCTCTGCACTATGGCGCCGTCCAAGAAACACAAGCTCCGAGGGTGAAAGGGACTGCACACCAAAAGAAATACGGTTTACGCCCGCCTCTCTCAGCCCGCAAAGCGCCTGCTTAGTAGTTACACAAGGATTTGACTCAATGGTTATTTCTGCGTTTTCCGCTGTTTTCGCAGATTTCAGTATTTCGCATACGCCCTCCCACATAATAACGGGAGTTCCGCCGCCGAAATAAACCGTATCGAAAGTCTCGCCGTACTGTCCTAAATTTCTTATAACCGCTTTTGTATAGTCTGCGGCAAGGCTGCGGCTATACTTAACCGAATAAAAGTCGCAGTAGGGGCATTTGGACAGGCAGAAGGGAACGTGAACGTAAAGCCCGATATTATTCATCATCAAGCTTGAGCACCGCCATAAACGCCTCCTGTGGCACTTCCACCGTACCCAGCTGGCGCATACGCTTTTTGCCCTCCTTCTGCTTTTCAAGCAGCTTTTTCTTTCGGGTAATATCGCCGCCGTAGCACTTTGCAAGCACGTCCTTACGCATAGCCTTGACGGTTTCTCTTGCAATTATCTTTCCACCGATAGCCGCCTGAATAGGCACTTCAAAAAGCTGCCGCGGAATATGGTCCTTAAGCTTTTCGGCGATTTTTCTCGCTCTGCCGTAAGCCTTATCGGCGTGAACAATAAAGGATAAAGCGTCAACCACATCGCCGTTAAGCATAATATCAAGCTTGACAAGCTTTGAGGGGAAGAAGCCAAGCATTTCGTAATCGTAGCTTGCATAGCCCTTTGTGCGGGATTTAAGAGCGTCGAAAAAGTCGTAGACTATCTCGTTAAGGGGCAGCTCGTAGTGCAAGTCAACCCTTGTCTGGTCAAGGTACTTCATATCCTTGAAAATGCCTCTGCGCTCCTGGCAAAGCTCCATTATATTTCCCACATAGTCTGAGGGACTGAAAACATGCACCTCAACCATAGGCTCATACGCCTGCATTATCTCCGAGGGGTCGGGGTAGTTTGTAGGGTTGTCGATAAATACGGTTTCCCCGTTGTTCTTGTCTATTTTATAAATTACCGAAGGTGCAGTAGTAATAAGGTCGAGATTGTATTCTCTTTCAAGCCGCTCCTGTATTATATCCATGTGCAACAGTCCCAAAAATCCGCAGCGGAAGCCGAAGCCGAGAGCAATTGAGGTTTCAGGCTCAAAGGTAAGAGAAGCGTCGTTAAGCTGAAGCCGCTCAAGAGCGTCCCTCAGGTCGCCATACTTCGCACCGTCTGCGGGATAGATACCGCTGAAAACCATAGGATTTACGCTGCGGTAGCCTGCTAACGGTTCTGCCGCAGGAGTTTCAGCAAGAGTTACGGTATCGCCAACCTTGGTGTCACCGATTGACTTTATGGAAGCGGCGATATAGCCTACCTCGCCTGCTTTAAGCTCCTTTGCGGGCATTAAGCTTGTTGCACCCATATAGCCAAGCTCCACAACCTGAAACTCAGCCTTGGTTGCCATCATTCTTATCTTATCGCCGACTTTTAGCGTGCCCTCTTTTACTCTGACATAAACGATAACGCCCTTGTAGCTGTCATAGTAGCTATCGAAAATGAGAGCCTTTAGCGGGGCGTCCGGGTCGCCCTTTGGCGGAGGAACGCACTTAACTACCTGCTCCATAACCGCCTCGATATTTATACCCATTTTAGCGGAAATAAGTGGCGCATCATCGGCGGGAATACCGATTACGTCCTCGATTTCCTCCTTAACCTCTTCCGGGTGAGCCGAGGGCAGGTCGATTTTATTGATAACAGGCACAACCTCCAGATCCTGCTCAATGGCAAGATAGGTATTCGCAAGGGTCTGCGCTTCAATTCCCTGTGAAGCGTCAACAATCAGTATTGCGCCCTCGCAGGCGTTAAGGGAACGGGAAACCTCGTAGTTGAAGTCAACGTGACCGGGGGTGTCAATAAGGTTGAAGACGTAGGTATTGCCGTCCTGCGCCTTGTAGTTGAGTCTTACTGCACGGGCCTTTATGGTAATTCCCCGCTCTCTTTCAAGCTCCATATTGTCAAGAAGCTGATCCTCCATATCCCTTTGTGCAACGGTGCTGGTATGCTCAAGAATACGGTCGGCAAGGGTGGATTTTCCGTGGTCTATATGTGCAATTATGCAGAAATTG
>JBJERM010000300.1:0-10026 GCA_051882315.1 Ruminiclostridium sp. | reverse complement strand
TCTGAGCTTACCGAGCATATTGCAAAGCTTTCAAAATTCCACACCGAAAGCGAGCCGCTCTGCGGCGGAAGCTACCGCCAACTCCAGCTTCAGAACCACAACTACGCCTTTGCAAGAGAGCTTAACGGCGATATTGTGGTTGCTATGATTAACGCTGGAGAAGACGTAAACTTCAACGTAAACATAAGCGGCAAGTTCGTAGATATTCTGTCCGGCGAGGAATTTGACCTTTCCGGGGCAGTTCCCGTAGCTGCCCGCTCCTCAAGAGTGTTCAGAAAAGCGTGAGGTATGAACAGTGCTTGCTAAAGTAACTACTGTAATATTCGACAAGGACGGGACAGTTGTTGATACCGAGCCGCTGCACCTTAAGATGTGGGTTTCCGCCCTTAAGGAGCGGGACTATCCTGCAACAGACGATATACTGAAAGAATGTATCGGGCTTAACTACCCCTCTATGGATACCCTGCTGAAGGGCTATTTCGGCGAAAGCTTCGATATTTGGGAGCATTACGAGTATGTAAACCTGCTTGTGAAGGAATATGAGCTTGAGCACGGTATTCCCGTAAAGAAAGGCTTTATAGAGCTGAGCGACTATCTTATTTCCAGGGGAATAAGGTCGGTTGTGGCAACCTCATCAATGCACGAGGAAGCGCAGTTCTGCCTTAAGCAGGCGGGAATCGGCGACAGATTCGACTTTATCGTTGGCGGAGATGAGATTGAAAACGGAAAGCCCGCTCCCGATATTTTCCTTAAAGCCGCCGAAAAAGCGGGGGCTTCTCCCGAGGAGTGCGTTATCTTTGAGGACAGCTCAAACGGCGTAAGGGCAGCCCTTGCGGCGGGGATAAAATGCTTCTACATACCGGATATGAAGGAAATCGAGCCGGAGCTTCAAAGCAGGACGATTAAGCTTGCTTCTCTTGACAGGGCGATTGAATTAATTGAAAAAATGATATGACAGTACCGCTTTCGTGTTTTTTTCACGAGAGCGGTTCTTTTTGTTTGCACTAAATTGGCTGTTTGCAGAAAATCAGCGGTTTTATCTTGACTGCAATCGCTAAATATGATAAAATATAATAGTATAATTGTGTCAGGCAGAAATATTATGAAGAGGATTGAGTTATGAAAAAGCTTATTGTTATCGAGGGACTTGACGGCTGCGGAAAGACTACCCAGCTGGAAATACTTGAAAAAAGGCTTCCTGTCGCGCATTTTATCACCTTTCCCTACTATAATACAAACAGCGGCAGAATTGTCAGCGACTACTTAAGCGGCGCTTTTAACGAGGACAACCCCGAGGTAAGCGCCTACTCCGCAAGCGCAATTTACGCCGTTGACCGCTACACAAGCTTTAAAACCCACTGGGGAGCGCTTTACGAAAGCGGTTCTCCTGTTATTTCGGCAAGATATACCTCCTCCAACGCAATCTACCAGATGACAAAGCTGGATAAGAATAAATGGAACGGGTATCTTGACTGGCTTTTCGACTTTGAATACAATAAGCTGGGTATGCCAAAGCCCGACAGGACTATCTTTCTGGATATGCCCATAGAGGTTTCACAGAAGCTGCTTTCCAAGCGCTACGGCGGTGACGAAAGCAAAAAGGATATACACGAAAGAGACACGGCTTTTCTTTCCGCCTGCCGAAACGCCGCTTTATATACTGCGGAAAAGTGCGGCTGGAGCATAGTTAAGTGCAGCGAAAATGGCGAGCCGAGAACAATAGAGGAGATAAACGAGGAGCTTTTTGCCCTCATAAAGGAAACAACAAATGCTTGAATTCAAGGATATTGAACTTTCCGATAAGGAATGGATAGACCCTCTGCTGAAAAAATCGGATTTCAGAGGGTGCGAGTACACCTTCGGAAACAACTACTGCTGGCGGCAGATTTACGGAATAGAAATTGCAAGATTCAAGGACTTTTATATAGTAAAATCCGAGGAGGGCTTCTTCTTCCCCGCAGGAAGCGGCGATATTGCGGAAGTGCTTTCGGAGATGAAAGCCTACTGCACACAAAAAAATATTCCCTTCGTAATTTCCTCCTGCGGAAAGCTTCAGATGCTTACGGTTTCGGAAATGTACGGAAAATCGGCGGAGATAAGCACAAACACCGATTTTTACGACTACATTTACAGCTATCAGGACCTTACCGAGCTTAAGGGCAAAAAATACCACGGGAAAAGAAACCATATCGCAAGATTTTCCGAGAACGACTGGAGCTACGAGGAGATTACTCCCGAAAATATCGGCGAATGTGCGGAAATGAACGAGGAATGGTGCAGAAGAAACAACTGCGTTAATAATTTGGGAATAATGGACGAGTCCTGCGCAGTAAGGACGGGGCTTAAGAATTTTTGGCAGTTAGGCTATATCGGCGGGCTTATCCGTGTAAACGGAAAGATACAGGCGTTCACATTCGGCGAACCTGTGAACAGCGACACCTTTGTAGTTCACGTTGAAAAGGCATTCACCGATTATCAGGGCGCTTACCCTATGATAAACAGGCAGTTCCTTTTAAATTCCGTCCAGGGCTACAAGTATATAAACCGTGAGGAGGATATGGGGGAAGAAAATTTACGAAAAGCAAAGCAGTCCTACTACCCCTGCTTTATGGAAGAAAAGTTCAGAATAACTATAAAATAAGGAGAAATTACTATGGTATACGTTTTTCTTGCAAACGGCTTTGAGGAAACTGAGGCAATTGCCCCTATCGACATTTTAAGGCGCTGCGGACTTGATGTGGTGACAGTCGGCATAGGCGAGGAGGTTATTACAGGCTCCCACGGTATTTCGGTTATCCCCGATATTACCGAGGTTGACTTTGCACCAAGTGAGGACATTGATATGATAGTTCTTCCCGGCGGCATGCCCGGAACACTTAATCTTGAACAGAGCAGAACCGTGCAGGAGGCTATTGACTACTGCACCGAAAATGGCAAGTACATCGGCGCTATCTGCGCCGCTCCCTCGGTTTTAGGTAAGAAAAATCTTCTCACCGGCAAAAAGGCTACCTGCTTCCCCGGCTTCGAGGACTTTCTTCTTGGGGCTGAATTTACTGGAGCACCGGTTGAGGCTGACGGTAAGATAATTACAGCAAGAGGCGCAGGCGTTGCGGTTGAGTTCGGGCTTAAGCTTGCCGAGGTGCTTAAGGGAAAGGCGGCTTCCGATAAGGTAAGAGCCGCTATGCGCTGTATATGACAGAGCAGGATATTTCCGCCGCTAAGTCAGCTCTCCGAAAGGAGCTTATGCTCCGCAGGCGGAATATGGATAAAAATTACAAGGAATTTCTGGACGAAAAAATATATACTATTCTTAAGAGCAGTCCTGCCGTGAAAAATGCGGAGGTTATACTTGCCTACGCTTCTTCTCCGATTGAGGTTGACACAAGGCGGCTTATAGCCTTTGCCCTTTCCAAGGGCAAAACCGTTGCAGTTCCTAAGTGCGAGGGGAAAAATATGCGGTTTCTTGCAATAAAGAGCCTGTCAGAGCTTGTTACGGGCAGTCACGGCGTTGAGGAACCCATTAGCGGCGAGGAAATAACCGACTTTTCCCGTTCGGTCTGCATTACCCCTGCCCTGCGCTTTGATAAAAATGGATACAGGCTTGGCTACGGCGGAGGGTTTTACGACAGGTTTCTGAGGGACTACAACGGTACTGCTATCGGGATTTGTTATGAAGAATTTTGCGGCAGCCTGCCTGTGGGCGAATTTGATATAAGCTTAGAAACGGTTATTACCGAAAAGGGATTTTTCTGCGGAAAGGAAGATTTTTGTGGAAGATAAGGAATACAACGATATAGAAAGCCTTGCCGCATACCTACATAGCGGCAAGTTCGATAATGACGGGGAAGAAAGCTCCGAAAGCGGCGAAAAGGCTTCAGGTCGACGTGATACCGTTGAAGACGTTCTTTTCTCAATTGAGAGCAAGAAGCGCAGAAGCAGCTCTGCGCCTGCTGTCAGAGAAAGAAGCGCTGACGGGGAGAAAACAGAACTGCCCAAAAAGACCGAAAAGCCCGCTTCGGAGATTAAGGACGAGCCGAAAAGACAGGAAAAACGTGAGGCTAAACCGGCGAAGCCTGCCGGGAAGGCAGGGCAAAGACAGGAAGCCCCTGTTTCAAGCCTTTCCGAGGCTATCGGCGAGGCTCCCGACTACTCGGATATGCCTGCGGGAAGGGCTGTTATGCCCGAAGAAGAGCCTGAGGATTACGATGATGTTCAGGAATACGGAGAAGATGAACATTTCGACGATACCGCAACCCGTACAATGACCGCAGTAGGACGGGAAAGAACGGCTACGCAAGAAGAGGAGGAAGAAGATTCTCCCCAAAGCCGTGCTGAAAGACGGAGAATAAGGGAAATGCGTGCCCGCTACGAAAGACAGCGCCAGCGCTCGAGAACCTTTGCTTATATCCTTCTCGGAATTTTCCTTTCTGTTGTAATCGTTGGTGCGGCGGCATTCGCTTCCACCTATATTGTAACCTGGAGCCTTGACCTTACGGGTATTGCGGCTACGGAATTCAAGCTTGATATTGAAATTCCCCAGAATGCCGACCTTGATACTGTTACAGCAATTCTCTCCGAAAATAATATTATAAAATCCCCTAAGTTCTTTAAGGCATTCGCAAAGTTTACCGGAAAGGACAGCGATTTCCTGCCCGGGACTTATACTATAAGCTCAACTATGTCATACAGCACCCTGCTCCACGAAATAAGGACGAAAAAGACGGAGCAGAAAACTATTACCTTAAGAATTGTGGAGGGCATGACTGCTAAGGAAATAGGAGAGCTGCTTGAAGAAAACAATGTCTGCTTTGCGGAGGATTTTGAACAGTTCTACAAGAATGTGCAGAATAACTACGACTTTGAGCGCAGAGTAAAGGAAAGCTCCCTTAAGTTCAATCAGCTTGAGGGCTACCTCTTCCCCGATACCTACGACTTCTATGTTATAAACGCTATGGAGGAGGGCGCTAAGGCTACCGACGATATGACCTTAGCGGAAGCCGAGCAGAAAATGCACGAGGACTCCCTTGAAAACGCTGAGGAAGCCGCAAAGAAGATGTACTCAAACTTCAACGACAAGATGACCCGTGAAATGTACAAGAAGATGGGCGAGATGAATATGACTCTCGACGAGGTTATCGCTCTTGCTTCAATGGTACAGAAGGAAGCGGCAAGCGTGGATGATATGGAGCTTGTTGCAAGCGTTTTCTTAAACAGAATAAGAAATTCCGAGGAATTCCCCTATCTCCAGTCGGACGTTACCGTGCTTTACGTTGAAAACGATATAAAGCCCTTTATTACAGGCACAGACGCGGCAAAATCCCGTATCTACGACGCATACAACACCTATGTGTGCAAGGGTATTCCTGCTGGAGCAATCTGCAATCCGGGACTTGACGCTATAAAGGCGGTAATTTACGCTCCCTATACGGATTACTACTATTTCTGTGCAAACGAGGAAACAGGCGAGGTTTATTACGCAAAGACCCACGAGGAACACGAGCAGAACCTTATTCTTGCTCAGATTTCTCCAACAGAGGGAGGTTCTACCATTGAATAACAAAGCAGAACTTCTCTCCCCTGCGGGAGATTACGAATGTCTTGAAGCGGCGGTTGACTACGGCTGCGACGCTGTATATCTGGGCGGAACAAGCTTCGGAATGAGGGCAACCCCGAAAAACTTCGATATGGAGGGCTTGCAGAAGGCGGTAAGCTACGCCCATGAAAGAGGGGTCAAGGTTTATCTTACCTGCAACACCGTTCCCACAAACGATGAGGCGGAGCAGTTCCCTGCCTTTATTGCAGAAGCTCAGAAAATGGGAATTGACGCAGTTATTGCCGCAGATATAGGCGTTATGGCTATGGTGCGGAAGTTCGCCCCGGGACTTGATATACACGCTTCAACCCAGGTGGGCATTATGAACCACGAAACCGCCAAGGAGCTTTACCGCCTGGGCGCAAATAGGATTGTGCTTGCAAGAGAGGTAAGCTTATCCGAAATTGCAAGAATACGAAAGAATATCCCCTCGGATATGGAGATTGAGGCTTTTGTTCACGGGGCAATGTGCGTTTCCTTTTCGGGCAGGTGCCTGCTCTCAAAATATCTTGTAAACCGTGACGCAAACAGAGGGGCATGTGCGCAGCCCTGCCGCTGGAAATACTTTATTACCGAGGAAAAGCGGCAAGGTCAGAATTACGAAATAACCGAGGACGACAGAGGTACCTACATACTCAATGCAAAGGACCTCTGTATGATTGAGCATATTGACGACCTGCTTGAGGCGGGGGTTACAAGCTTTAAAATCGAGGGCAGGGCCAAATCCTCCTACTACGTTGCAACCGTTACAAACGCATACAGAAAGGCACTGGACTGCGCCTACAGGGGCGAGAGGCCACCGAAGTGGGTACTTGACGAGGTTTACAAGGTAAGTCACAGAAGATACTGCACAGGCTTCTTCTACAATCACGATGACGCCGACCAGTACTATGAGGACAGCGGCTATTTCAGGGAGTACGACTTCTGCGGTGTTATAAACGACTATGAAAACGGAGTTCTTGACATTACCCAGCGGAACTATTTTACTCTTGACGACCCGCTGGAGATACTGCCCCCGAAGGGAGAGCCTGTACCCTTTAACCCGCAGGAAATGTACAACCTTAAGGGCGAAAGCGTAAGGATTGCAAACCACGCAACGGAACAGCTGAAAATCCCCTACCCCACCGCCTTTCCGAAAAACTCCATAATAAGAAAGCCCTCCCCCGACCGTGAAACCGATACGGGAAAGGAATTATGCTGATGGAGCTTACAAATATCGGAACAATCAAGGAGCTTTTCGCAAGGCACGGCTTTTCCTTTTCAAAGGCCCTCGGTCAGAACTTTCTCATAAACCCCTCGGTCTGCCCTAAAATTGCCGAAATGGGGGGCTGTAAAAAGGGAGCGGCGGCTATTGAGATAGGAACCGGCGTGGGGGTGCTGACAAAGGAGCTGGCACTGCGCTGCGACAAGGTTTTAGCAATTGAGATTGACGAAAGGCTGAAGCCTTTACTGGCGGAAAGCCTTGCGGAATTTGACAATATCGAAATAGTTTTCGCCGACGTTATGAAAACCGACCTTAAGGAGCTGATTTCCGAAAAGCTGGGCGGTTTTAAGGAGATTTACGTCTGCGCAAACCTGCCCTATTATATAACTTCTCCCGTTATAATGCGGCTGCTTGAAGAAAGGCTGCCGATAACCGCTGTTACGGTTATGGTGCAGAAGGAAGCAGCGGACAGGCTTTGCGCTAAGGTGGGCGAGCGGGACTGCGGCGCAGTTACTGTTGCGGTCAACTATTACAGCACCCCGAAAACCCTGTTCAAGGTAGGCAGAGGCAGCTTTATGCCTGCTCCTAAGGTTGACAGCGCAGTTATACGGCTTGATATTGATAAGGATGGCAAGTACGCTGTTGCAGACGAAGGGCTTTTCTTCCGTATTGTGAGGGCAGCCTTTGCTCAGCGGCGAAAGCAGATACTCAATCCCTTAAGCGGGGCGCTTGGGATTTCAAAGGAGGAACTTGCAAAAACGCTCAATGCCTGCGGAATAAAGGCGACTGCACGCCCGGAAGAACTAAAAATGCAGGATTTTGTTAATCTCTGCAATATGATTTCAACGAAAATTTAGGAATATCCCTTGTTTTGACAAACTTTTCGCGGTTTTTATATTATCATGTATAAAAACGAGTCCAATGGACTGCGAAAGGACGGATAAAATTGGAAAAAAGCATAAATGCGGTATCCGATGTCAAAGTAAGGGATATTGGCTTTTTACGGGGACTTTTAATAGGAGCGGCGGGATTTGCTCTGTCCTGCGCTCCCCTTTTCGGGCGGATTTCGCCCCTTGCGGCGGCGCTTATGTGCGGACTCAGCGGTATTGAATGTCTGTTCGCATTTGTAGGTGCAGCGGCGGGGCTGGCGGTTTCGGGCGGTCTTGAAAACGCAGTACCCTACATAGCCGCTCTTATAGTTATTGCGGCGCTTCGGTTTCTTCTTGCGAATGGCTCCGCCGCTGTAAATGCAGGAGTTTCTGCGGCGGCGGGAATATGCGTTTTTACCGCCAACGTATTTACCGCAAATCAGCTTTCCGATATATTTTTTGGTGCAGGAGCAGGACTTGTGGCAGGGATATGCGCTTTCTGTGCGGGCAAGCTAAGGTCTGCCGCCGAAAGCGACAGGATAACCCCTGACAGCGGGCTTGCCTTTTGTGCAGGAACGGTTTTTCTCTTTGTAACAGCTGAGCTTGCGGGAATTGATATGGGGATTTTTAACCCGGGTATTTTTCTTGGGGCAATAGTTCTTCTTTACGCCTCTGAGAGAGAAAATAAAGCTGCTGCACCCATAACCGCAATAGTAGCGTCTGCGGGAATTGCGGCTGGAAATCCCGATTTTGCACCTTCCTGCATAGTTCTTGCTCTTTCAGCGCCCATAGTAATGTTCACAGGAAGATACGGCAGGATAACCCGTGCCTGCGGTCTTATTCTTACGTTAGCGGCAGGAATGTTTCTTACGGGAGCAGAGGTAAACCCCGCAATTTCGGCTGTTTCGGGAACGGCTGCGGCGGTGCTTTATATGGCAATTCCCGAAAAATATATACCTGTCTATAAAAACAGGAGCAGACTTGAGGTTTCGGCTTCTCCGAAGCCCTACGCCGCATTCGGTAAAAAGCTTGAAAATATGGGAAGCGCAGTATCCGATATGCGGGAAGCTGTAATTCAGACGGCGGAGGCTCTTGACGGGGAGAATGTACGGGATATTTCCTGGGTTTATCAGAAGGCCTCGGACAAGGTGTGCCGCAGCTGTCCTATGAGTATGAAATGCTGGGGGGACTCCTACAATAACACAGCAGACGTTATGAACAAGGCGGTAGGCGAGCTTAAGAAAGGGCGGTTTGTGGACGAGACAGCCTTAAGCGGGATTTTCGGAGACTGCGACAGGCTAACGGAGCTTGCTGCCGCACTTAACAGGCAGTATGCTATTTTCTGCTCGGCGGAAAGCGCTGCAAGGAAAATGGCGGAAATGAGAAGCGTTCTCACAAGCCAGCTTACTGCCACAGAAACGATACTTAAAAAAATGGCTGAGGAGCTAACGGAAAATGAGGTCTTCGACGCTAACGCCGCCGACAAAACCGAGGAGCTTTTAAGAGAAGAGGGGCTTTCCGAGCCCTGCGCTATGGCGCTCAACATAGAGGGTCGGCTTACAATTGACGCATACTGCGGCAGCGGGGAGCTTTCGGCGGAGGAGCTTGCGGAGAAGCTTTCCTTTGCACTCAGAAAGGAATTTGACCTGCCTATGATTTCCGAAAAAGAGGACAGGCTTCATATCACCGTTTCTGAGCGGGCGCTTTACGACGCAGAAACAAAAATTTTCCAGAAAAGCAAAACCGGAAACCGCAGGAACGGGGACTGCTGCGACTGCTTCAACGACGGCTGCGGCCACGTTTATATGATAATTTCCGACGGAATGGGAAGCGGCAGCAGAGCAAGGATTGACAGCTCCTTTGCCTGCGGTATGCTGTCAAAGCTTCTTAAAGCGGGAATTGATATGGACGCTTCTCTGGAAATGCTGAACACCTCCCTTATGGTAAAGTCGGCAGACGAAAGCTTTGCCACCCTTGACGTTTGCAGGATTGACCTTTATACGGGAGAAGTCCTGCTGTACAAGGCGGGAGGCGCTTCAACCTATGTGCGCTGCGGAGGGAAATTTGCGGAGATTTCGGGCTGCGGAACGCCGCTGGGAGTTACCTTCGGTGTGGATTACAGCGGAAAAAGCTTCCGACTTGCGGCAGGCGACGTTGTGCTTATGACCAGCGACGGGGCGGAGATAAATACCTCCTGGCTTGAACAGCTTCTGCTTCGGGAAAAAAACGCTGACCTTGAAAAAATAGTTTCTACTGTTGGAGAGGCGCTTAAGCTCTCCTCAAAGCGGGATTACTGCGATGATATAACTCTTATCGGAGTAAAAATCACGAAATAAATGCAGAAAATTCCGCATAAAAAC
>JBJERM010000299.1:0-2932 GCA_051882315.1 Ruminiclostridium sp. | reverse complement strand
GCTAAAACCTGCTTTATGCCTGCTGTGTCGGTGTGGGACATAACGTGATATGCGTAAATACAGTCGAAAGCGTTGTCTGCAAAGGGCAGCTTCTTCATATCACATATAACCGTGCGAAAATCCGTTCCCTCCCGCTTCTGCCATTCCCTCAGGTGGTTTATTCCGTACTCCGAAAGGTCGCAGGAGGTAACCCGAAAGCCCCGCTTATGGAAGAAAACCGAGTGCCGGCCCAGTCCGCAGCCTAAGTCCAGCAGTCTTTTTCTCCCCTCGGCAAGCCACTTCTCTGCATAATAGTAGCTTTCCTCCGAGGGTGCAAGCCATGCGTCCTGCTCCGCCTCTTTCCAGTTCCATTCCTTGGAATTAACCATAAATTCCTCCTCTTATTTTATCATTCCCCTGTTTATTGCGCAGACCAGTGCATAAACCGAAGAAACGATAATATCAGAGTGCTTTCCTACGCCCCAGGACAGAGTTCCGTCGCTCATACTTATCTCTATATATGACATAGCGTTGGATTTTGAGCCCTGCTCCAGCGCCTGCTCCGAGTAGTTTATAATCGAGAAGTCTATGCCAAGCAGCTTTTTGAGAGCGTCCGCAACCGCGTCAAGACGGCCGTTGCCTGTGCCTGCTGCAATATTCTTTTCGCCGCGGTAGGTTGTTGTAAGGTTGGCGGAGAATGCTCCGTCAAGCTGAGTATAATGCACATCCGTAACCTTTAAGGGAGCGTTTACGTTTACGAACTGACCGCTGAAAGCATCGTAAACGTCGTCGGGAGAAAGCTCACGGTGCTGCTTGTCGGAAATGTCCTTGACAGCGTAGCCAACCTGCTCACGAAGCTTTGCGGGCAGGATAATGCCGAATTTCTTTTCAAGCAGATAGCCGATACCGCCCTTTCCGCTCTGGCTGTTGATTCGGATAATATCCCCGTCGTACTGTCTGCCTATGTCCTTTGGGTCTATGGGCAGGTAAGGCACGTTCCAGTGGTCTGCCTTTCCTTCATCACGCCACTTCATACCCTTTGCAATAGCGTCCTGATGTGAGCCGGAAAATGCAGCAAAAACAAGAGAGCCGCTGTATGGCTGTCTTTCGTAGACATGCATGCAGGTCACCTGCTCATAGATTTTAACCAGCGAGGGCAGGTCGGATAAGTCCAGCTGCGGGTCAACCCCGTGGCTGTACATATTAAGGGCAAGGGTAACAATATCCACGTTTCCCGTTCTCTCTCCGTTTCCGAAAAGAGTTCCCTCAACTCTGTCCGCTCCTGCAAGCAGACCAAATTCCGTATCAGCAACAGCACAGCCCCTGTCATTATGTGGGTGGAGGGAAACAATAACATTTTCCCGCTTATAAAGCTCGCTGCACATATATTCAACCTGATTTGCGTAGATATGGGGCATTGACAGCTCCACGGTTACGGGCAGATTGATTATAACCTTGTTTTCGGGGGTAGGCTCCCATATCTTCAGTACCTCGTTGCAGATTTCAAGAGCGTACTCCGGCTCTGTTCCCGTAAAGCTTTCGGGGGAGTATTCAAAGCTGAAGTTTCCCGGTGTTTTCGCCGCATATTCCTTTACAAGCTTTGCGCCGGAAACGGCGATTTCCGTAATTTCCGCCTTTTCCTTGCGGAAAACCTGTTCACGCTGAGCCACCGAGGTGGAATTGTAAAGGTGGACGATTGCATTTTCTGCACCCTCAAGAGCCTCAAAGGTTTTCTTTATGATATGCTCTCTGGACTGGGTAAGAACCTGAATTTTAACGTCGCTCGGAATAAGCTTTCTTTCGATAAGAGTGCGGCAGAACTCGTATTCTGTCTCACTTGCCGCAGGAAATCCGATTTCTATTTCCTTAAAGCCTATGCGAACAAGAGTCTTGAAAAATTCCAGCTTTTCTTCAAGGCTCATAGGCACGATAAGCGCCTGATTTCCGTCGCGAAGGTCAACGCTGCACCAGAGGGGAGCCTTTTCTATATATTCCCTCTTTGTCCATTCATATTCTCTTTTCGGCGGGTTGAAATAATTTCTTCTGTACTTTTCCTTGTTTTCCATTTTCTTTCTTTCCTTTCAAATTATGTTGTGTCTGAACTCCCTGGTACGTCAATATACAACAAAAATTCCCCGTCTTCCTTAGAAGACGGGGAACAATCCTCGTGGTACCACTTCTGTTGGCGTAAACTACGCCCACTCTGCCGCATCAGACAATGCGTATCTCTGTAACGGGAGAACCCGTTCAAGCCTACTCCCGAAGTTTCAGCCGACCGCTTAAGGGTGAGTTATGACTAATCCGCAATACTGCCTCGCACCAAACGGCAGCTCTCTGAATTGCGTCAGAGCTTTGTTCCCTATCATTGCGTTTATGATATTGAACTTAGTATAACCTACTTTTTCGGTTTTGTCAAGTATATTTTTAAAAAAAGTGAAAAAATATAAGCCGCAGACTGTTGCCTGCGGCTTTTAGGCTGTAATAATTATTCGGTCTTGTCTTCGATATATTTTACAACGTCGCCAACGGTCTTGATGTTTTCAACCTGGTCGTCGGGGATTTCGAGGTCAAATTCGTCCTCGAAGCTCATAACGAGGTCAACGATATCGAGAGAGTCAGCGCCGAGATCGTCCTGAATATTAGCGTTCATTGTTACCTTTTCCTCGTCAACGTCAAGCTGGTCAACGATGATGTTCTTAACCTTTTCAAAAATCATATTGATTGCCTCCATTTGTGATTATATTTTTAGATATAATGTCTGTACTGACTTTAATCATTATAAATGATACATATAAAAAAATCAATAGCTTTTTCGCTTTTTTTTCAAATTTTTGAAAATTTTAGCTTTTGCAGAATATAGGGTGCTATTTTTCTCTTTTTTTATGCAGTTTGCTTAAATTCCGGTAACGCAAATGCACCCAAAGAAGCTTATTCGGCAAACATTCCTACTTTG
>JBJERM010000298.1:0-10047 GCA_051882315.1 Ruminiclostridium sp. | reverse complement strand
TGTATAAACGCAATAAAAAAGGTAACTCCAATCGGTATTCCTAAAAATTTCAGGCAAAAGAAAAACGTAGTTTTTAAATTTCTTGCCCAGCAGCGGAAAAAATAGTTCATTATATTTCCTTTCCCTAATACTTTTATAATAGAAAAGGGGGCAAAAGCCCCCTTTTCATATACATTTATCAGCTGAAATAGTCAACGCCGCTCTTGAACAAGGGCTGCTCCTTGATTCCGTCAACGTTTGTGCAGCAGTCCGCGGAGATACGCTCGCTGTGTCCCATTTTTCCGAGAACACGACCGTCGGGGGAGATAATGCCCTCGATTGCATACATAGAGCTGTTGGGGTTATAGCGTAAATCCATTGTGGGATTGCCCTCAAGGTCAACGTACTGAGTTGCTACCTGTCCGTTTTCAATAAGCTTTCTTATAACCTCCTCCGGAGCTACAAATCTGCCCTCGCCGTGGGAAATCGGGATTGTATAAATCTCGTCAACCTTGCAGTGCATAAGCCAGGGGCTCTTGTCGGTGCAGATTCTTGTGCGGACAAGCTGAGACTGGTGTCTGCCGATTTTGTTGAAGGTGAGGGTGGGGCTGTCTGCGGTAAGGGGAACGATTTCGCCGCCGGGTACAAGTCCCAGCTTTATAAGTGACTGGAAGCCGTTGCAGATGCCAAGCATAAGTCCGTCCCGCTTGTAGAGCATTTCGTGAACTGCTTCCTTAACCTTGGGGTTACGGAAGAAGGCGTTGATGAACTTACCCGAACCCTCGGGCTCGTCGCCGCCGCTGAAACCGCCGGGGATAGCGATAATCTGGCTGTTTGCAATAAGCTTTGCAAATGCGTCAACCGATTCCTCCATGGCGGAAGCGTCAAGGTTTCTGATAACGAAGGTTGAAGCCTCGCCGCCGCAGCGGTTGAATGCGTCCGCCATATCGTATTCGCCGTTTGTTCCGGGGAAAGCGGGGATAATGATTCTGGGTTTTGCAAGCTTGTTTGCAGGAGCGCATACTGTCTTGCAGCCCTCTTTGCAGCTAATCTTTTCGGGTGCAGGATATTCCTTGACGGTATTCTTGAAAATAGGTTCAAGTACTGCGTTCCACTTTTCTTCAAGAGCAGCGCAGTCAACGGTAACATTACCGCTTACAATCTTAAATTCCTCGATAGTTTCGCCGATAAGCTCCATTCCCTCGATTTCTTCGCCTGCTTCGATAACGAATGCACCGTAGCAAAGACCGAAAAGCTGCTCGTCGGTCATTTCCTTAAGCTTTGCGCCTATGCGGTTGCCGAGGGACATCTTGAATATACCCTCTGCAAGACCGCCGTTTGCAAGTGACCATACGGAAAGAGCCTTGCCCTCGGCGATAGCCTTTTCAACTGCCTTAAATACCTTTTTAACGCTGTCAAATACGGGAAGTCCGTCCTTGTCGTATTCGGGGGCAATATAGTAAAGCTTGCTGAATGGGCATTTGAACTCGGCGCTTATAATCTTGTCTGCCTTTGCGGTAGATACTGCAAAGGAAACGAGGGTCGGGGGAACATCGATATGCTCAAAAGTACCGCTCATTGAGTCCTTTCCGCCGATTGCTCCGCAGCCAAGCTCAAGCTGAGCCCTGTATGCGCCGAGAAGTGCGCTGAAGGGCTTGCCCCAGCGGGAGGGAGTACCCTGTGTTCTTTCAAAATATTCCTGGAAGGTAAGCCAGCACTTTTCGCTGCTGCCGCCTGCCGCAACGATTTTAGCAATACTTTCGATTACAGCAAGCATAGCGCCGTGGTAGGGAGACTGAACCGCAACAGCAGGATTATAGCCCCAGCCCATAAGGGAAGCGGTCTTTGTTGCTCCGCCGGGTACCGGGATTTTTGCAGCCATAGCCTGTACGGGAGTCTGCTGGGTCTTGCCTGAGAAGGGCATAAGCACGGTTGCAGCGCCTACGGTTGAGTCGAAGCACTGAACAAGAGGTCTCTGAGAGCATACGTTAAGGTCGGAAACAAGCTTTTCCCAGTCCTCAGCGGTGTTCTTTCTGCCGGTGCTGTAGGAAACCTTAGCCTCGGGAACTTTGATTTTGGTATGTTTTTCAGCGCCGTTGGAGTTCAAGAACTCTCTTGATATATTGCAGATTGTCTTTCCGTTCCAGTTCATCACAAGTCTGGGCTCAGCCTCGACTACTGCAACAGGAGTAGCCTCAAGGTTTTCTTCTCCCGCAAGCTTAATGAACTTCTCAACATCATTCTTATCAACAACAACAGCCATTCTTTCCTGTGATTCGGAAATAGCAAGCTCTGTTCCGTCAAGACCGTCGTACTTCTTGGGAACTGCATTAAGGTCGATTGTAAGTCCGTCAGCAAGCTCGCCGATTGCAACAGAAACGCCGCCTGCACCGAAGTCGTTGCAGCGCTTGATAAGGGTGGTTGCCTCTATCTTTCTGAAAAGGCGCTGGAGTTTTCTTTCTACGGGTGCATTACCTTTCTGAACCTCTGCACCGCAGGATTCAAGGGATTCAACGCTGTGGGATTTGGATGAGCCGGTAGCACCGCCGCAGCCGTCACGTCCTGTTTTACCGCCAAGAAGAACGATAATGTCGCTGGGCGTGGGGCGTTCACGTCTTACATGGTCTGCGGGAGCAGCAGCGATAACAGCGCCGATTTCCATTCTCTTAGCCATATAGCCGGGGTGGTATATCTCCGCAACGTGACCTGTAGCAAGACCAATCTGGTTGCCGTAGGAGGAGTAGCCTGCGGCAGCGGTTGTTGTAATCTTTCTTGGAGGCAGCTTGCCCTCGATTGTTTCGGAAACGGGGAGAAGCGGGTCGGAAGCGCCTGTTACACGCATAGCCTGATAAACGTAGGCTCTTCCCGAAAGGGGATCACGGATTGCGCCGCCAAGACAGGTAGCCGCACCGCCGAAGGGCTCAATTTCGGTGGGGTGGTTATGGGTTTCGTTCTTGAACATAAGGAGCCAGTCCTCGTCCTTGCCGTCAACGTCAACTGTAATTCTTACGGAGCAGGCGTTGATTTCCTCGCTTTCGTCAAGGTCCTTTAGAACGCCGTCAGCCTTAAGCTTCTTAGCTGCAAGGGTAGCAATATCCATAAGGCATATTGGCTTATTGCCTCTGCCAAGCTCCTCTCTGTCGGCTCTGTACTGCTTGTAGGTTTCAGCAACGTAGGGTGCCTTGATGTCTGCATCATCTATAATAGTACCAAATGTAGTGTGACGGCAGTGGTCTGACCAGTAGGTATCTATCATTCTGATTTCGGTTATGGTGGGGCAGCGGTTCTCGGATTTGAAATAATCCTGACAGAACTTTATGTCGCCCTCGTCCATAGCAAGACCGTACTGCTTTATAAAGTCGGCAAGTCCCTTTTCGTCAAGGCCTAAAAAGCCCTCAAGAGTTGCTACTTCTGTAGGAATATCGTACTTAATTTTAAGGGTTTCGTATTCCTCGTAGCCGCATTCCCTCGCTTCAACGCCGTTAATGAGGTAATGCTTGATTTTTGCAAATTCCTCGTCGGTGATATTACCGCTCAGAATATAGATTTTAGCGTACTTAACAAGGGGACGGTCGCCCTGACAGAGCATCTGAATGCACTGTGCGGCACTGTCCGCTCTCTGGTCGAACTGACCGGGGAGGAATTCAACAGCGAACATTCTCTCGTTTTCCCCGATTTCGGGCAGGGAGTAGAAAATCTCGTCAACGGGAGGCTCGGAAAATACTACGGGGATTGAGCGCTCGAAGTTTTCCTTTGAAATATCTTCTGCGTCATAACGGTTGATAATTCTTACTCCCGTGACGCTCTCCATACGAAGGGCTGTTCTCAGGTCTGCGAGAACTGCGTCGCCGTCAACGGCGTAGCGGGGCTTTTTTTCGACATAAATACGATAAACTGCCATATTGTTGTCCTTTCCTCCATGCTTTTCGCACGGGCTTTTTTCTTTTTTGCAGGCGCAAAATGCCGCAAAATATCAATTTAATTTTATCACAATACAGTATATTTGTCAATGAAAAGTTGATTTTTGGATAACCTGCAATAAAAAGTCAGATTATGTATGCGGCTTTAGGTAAAAAGCAAGGTTCTGGCTGCTGTTTTATGTCATCTATCATAAATTTACTGTATTTTGCACAAAACTCTTGATTTATTCAGAAAAATAATGTATAATATATTATAATTGCATTGACAAGTTGTTATTGCTTTGTAAGATTCGTTAAATATACTGACTTCGGAGAGGTTTTATGTTAAGAAGATTTTTCTGCGCTTTGCTTGCAGTATGTGTATTTATATCAGCAGTTCCCGCAGCGGATATTGAAACCGACGCAGCGGGTTTAAGCTTTGTGGAATATCTGGCGGAAGGCGTGGAGGATTCTAAAGGGCTTATTGATATAACCCGGTATGTCAATAATGGCGGCTGGTCAAAGGATGAAATAAAGAGTAATATTCTGAATTTCTACGTTTCTCAGCCCGAATTATTCTATATCAGCAATACATTTAATATAAAATACGGCAATAACAAGTATTACGTACTATTTGATTATCTTTATTCCGAAAAAGAAATAAGCAGCATGCAGGAGGAAATGGAGAAAGCGGCGTTAAATGCAATTGCGGCGATTGACGATGATATGACCGACGAGCAGAAAGCCCTTATTGTCCACGATTACCTTATTCTTAACTGCGAATACGACTATTCCTTAAAAAACTATACTGCATACGACTGCCTTGTAAAGAAAAAAGCAGTATGTCAGGGCTACACCCTTGCATACATCTACATACTTGAGAACTATCTGGGAATAAAATGTACTGCGGTAGTTTCAGAATCCCAGAATCATGCATGGAACTATGTAAATATAGGAAACAGCTGGTATCACGTTGACCTTACTGCCGACGACGCTTCCTATTCCGATTACAGCGGAAAATCCTATGACGCAGTGGGAAAGGTCATGCACGAGAACTTTCTGTTAAGCGACAGCGCTGCAAAGAAATCCTCCGGGCTTCACAGGAATTGGAGAATAGTAGGGGGCTTCCCAAAGGCAGCCGATACACGGTATGACAATTATTATTGGCGGGACGTATCCTCTCAGATAATTGAATACAATGGGAAATGGTATTACTGCAAGGGTATAACAAGCTCTTCCGACAATAAATTATACAGCGGTTTATATTGCTATAACCCTTCTACGGGAAAATCCACGCGGTTAAAGAGTATTGACACAAAATGGTATCCGAGCCGCAACCCTGTTACAGGAAAAACCTATAAATACGGCGAAAGCTGGTATTCCAGCAGTTTTTCCAGGCTTTTGCTTATTGACGGAAAGTTCTATATAAATTCTTCCAAGTGCATTTTCAGATATGACCCCTCTACCGGCAAGATGAAAAAAATATATACCCTCAACAAGGGTGAAACTCAGCAGATTTATTCAATTGTTCAAAACGGAAAGAATAAAATCAGGATATGCTATAAGCCTGACCTTACATACAGCGATAATTTCCTTACTCTTAAATTAAAATGACAGGCGGTGATATTCTATGTACACAGCTGTATCCTCTCCCGACTCAGGAGCGTGCTTGTCCGTTCTGCCATGCGCAGCGGTAATATTCAGATTTGACGGCTCCCAGTTCCGTCTTACATGGGCGAATGATAAGTATTTCGCTCTTTTCGGCTGCACAAAGTCGGAATACATTGATATTCAGCCGAATGATTACGGTTTCAGAATGATTGACAGGAAGTATTCCTCCTACCTTTCCGACAAAATTGCCACACTTATAAATAATTGCAGCGATTTTTCTCTTGATATTGAGGCAAGTCGTGCTGACGGGGAGCATATCACTCTTCACGCCGAGGTAAGCGCCTGCAGCGACGGGGGAGAACATGTTCTCAACTGCATTTTGCACAATATTAACGACATCTCTGCTGCTGCAAAAGCAAGCTCGGACCTTAACGCTATGATGATGTCTGTAATGTCTATATCCGCCGATAATATCTTTGAATACAGGGTAAGCAATGACTGCCTTAAGGCTTACAAGAACGTAGGCGGAAATTTCGTTGAAAGATTTTCGGTTAACGATTTTGAGCAGTATTTCAGAAGCGGCGGCTTTGTCTGCGAGGATGACGAGGACAGCTTTGAGCAGCTTTGCACCAACATAAAATCAGGCATAGACAAGGGTACCTTTGAAATGCGCCTTAAGGGCAGCGACGACCCGGACTACAAGTGGTACAGAGTTTCATATAAGACAATCCGTGACAGAATAAGCAACTCTTACATAGGCGCTGTCGGAAAGACAGAGGATATAAGCGGTCTTAAAAGCGCAAATCAGCGGCTTATCGAGAAGGCGGAGCGTGACCCTCTGACCAAGCTTTACAATAAAGCCGCAACAAAGTCCCTGATTAAAAACTGCCTGCGTACAGACAGCAGGGAAACCTACGATGCATTTATAATAGTTGACGTTGACAATTTCAAGCAGGTAAATGATACTCTGGGGCATCTTTTCGGCGACAGTCTCCTTGTTGAGCTGGCACAGGAAATGCAGGACCTTTTCCGCAGCAACGACATTATAGGAAGAATAGGCGGCGACGAGTTTATAGTTTTCCTGCGTGGACTCAAGCAGTTATCTCATATAGAGTCAAAGGCAGACGACCTTTGCAAGATTTTCAAGCTCCTGTATTCCGAGGACGACGGAGTGAAGGTTTCGGGAAGCCTTGGAATTGCCCTTTATCCACAGGACGGCGATACCTTTGACGAACTTTACAGAAAGGCGGATATAGCCCTTTATACCTCAAAGCGTTCCGGTAAGAGCTGCTACCATTTCTACAAGAGCGGGGAAGAAGCTGTTACAGAAAGCAAGCCGGTACCGAGAGTTGAGCGGTACTCGGGAGGCGTTGATTTTGTAAAGGGACAGTCCGGCTTTGAAAGCGATATTTTAGGCTCAGCCTTTGAGCTTGCCGAAAGCGGCGGAGATATTAATGACTCTATAAACAGCCTTATAAATAAGGTAGGCAAGCATCTGAACATTGGAAGAATTACAATTTCTGAAGCGGATGAAAGCGCAAATGTTTTCCGTGATACCTACTGCTGGAATTCAAAGAACACCGACCCGCCGAGAAATGATTCGGTAAGATATACCGTAAAGGAAATTAATAAGCTTTGCAGCTGCTTTGACAAGAACCTTATCTTTTCCTTTGACGACACAGATGAAAGCGGACTTAAGGATAATGCCTTTACAGCTCACTTGCGCTCCAACAAGGTTCGCTGCGCTCTTGTCTGCGGTTATTTCAGGGGAGGAAGCCTTGTGGGAACGGTTGCTTTTCAGGAGTGTTCCGCCCATTATCTCTGGTCAATTGAGCAGGCAAAGGCTTTAAAGGAGCTTACCCGTACTGTTTTCTCCTATCTTTGCAGACTCAGGGATTTCGATAAGGCAAAGGAGATTGCTGACTACGCCTCCAATTACGACAGCCTTACCGGACTTATGAACTTCAACTGTTTTTCACGTCAGGTGAAGGAGTATGTTTCCTCCGCCCTTGACGGAGACAGGTTTATAATGTTCTTCTCGGATTTTTCAAATTTCAGCTACATCAACAATAAATTCGGCTTTGAGGCGGGAAATAATATGCTGAAAAGCTATGCCGGGGCGCTGAAATATTTTTCGGAAAATATAAAGTATGTGTGCAGGATTGCCGCTGACAAATTCTGTGCCTTCGGGGAATACAGCGACGGGCTTATTTCCGCCTATGAGGGCTTTTTAAGCAGGTTTTCCGCTAACGAGAAGCTTGCGGGCGGAAGCACGGGCTTCGGAATTTCCTCTGCTGCCTTTATATTTGACGCTGTTTCGGGTATGGATTTTGATACAGCCTACGATAACCTTAATCTTGCCCTTAAATACGCAAAGCAGAGCCTTGTTGGCAAGTGCGCTGTATATTGTAAGGAAATGCGGGAGGAGCTTAACCGCTCGGTTGAGATTTCCGCCGACGCAGCAAAAGCCCTGCTCAACAACGAGTTCAAGGTTTACTTCCAGCCCAAGGTTTCAATTGACAATACTGAAATCGTGGGAGCCGAGGCGCTTATCCGCTGGATAAAGCCAAATGGTACGGTAGTAAGCCCGGACAGCTTCGTGCCTCTGCTTGAAAAGAACGGATTTATCGTTAAAATTGATTTCTACGTTTATGAGCAGGTCTGCCGCTACCTCAGAAACAGAATGGACGAGGGAAAACCGGTTGTGCCGATTTCGGTAAACGTTTCAAGAATACACATGCTTACCGGAAATTTCGTGAAAAAAATAAACGATGTTGTAAGAAAATACAATATAGACCCCGGTCTTATGGAGCTTGAGCTTACAGAAAGCGTTTTCCTTGCAAACGAGGACGAAGCGGTAAAAACCATCGAAAAGCTCAAAGCCTGTGGATTCAGAATGTCAATCGACGATTTCGGTTCGGGCTATTCCTCTCTTTCAATGCTTAAGAAAATGCCTGTTGACGTACTGAAAATAGATAAGTCATTTCTCACGGAAAATCCCGCTGAAAATAAGAGCGGTATCCTGCTTTCAAGCGTCATAGATATGGCTGATAAAATGAATATTTCTATTGTCTGCGAAGGAGTTGAAACCGAAGAGCAGGTTGATTTCCTCCGTGACAGCAAGTGCAGTACAGTTCAGGGCTTTTATTTTGCAAAGCCTGTTCCCGTGGGGGATTTTGAAGAGCTTATGGACAACGGGATTACTGCCGACAAAAGAAGCACCGAGAAATAAATATATCGGTAAGGAGAACTACGTATGGAATTAAATCTGAAAGAATATGCTCTTGCTATGGATAAGCTTATAGTTGATCTGGAAAGAGTGCCCTCGGAAATTCACCCCGATAATGCCGAGGCTCTTGCTCCCGTCTGCAAGGTTCTCAGGATTTCACGGATTGATATTGAGTTTTATTCAAACGCCGCCGAGGAAAGCAAGGGTATAGGTCTTTCCCATGTGCTTTATGACGAGGGAGAAACGGATTTTAAGCGCTGCTTCCTTGTGCGTGAGGTTGCAGGAAACGGCAGTATCGCTGTATATACTTTTTATCCCTTTGCAGGCTCAGAGGAATGGAGCAGTGAGGAGCTTGAACATATAAACGTTGTTGGCAAGGCAATCTTTTCCTTCCACGGCAGACGGCGGGTAATGCGTATTGCTGAGGAAATGATGTATAAGGACCCCGTCCTGGGTGTTTATAACTCCAACTATTTCATGAAGCGGCTTGACGAGGTTATTGCAGAAGGAAAAATCGGAGGTTTTGGTGCCTGCTACTTTAATTTAAGCAGATTTTCCGTTGTGAACGACCGTGTGGGCAGGCAGGCGGGAACTGAGATAATGAGAAGCTACATAACGAAAATACAGTCATATCTCGGAAAGGACGAGTGCGTTGTACGAATAGGCGGAGATACCTTTGCTGCGCTTTTCCGTAAGGAAAACCTCCAGAATATGCTTAACTGTATGTGCGGAGTGTCTCTCAGCACCAATATTTCCGAGGTCAATACGATTACTATAAGCTCTCATTCGGGATTTTATATGATGCCCGACGAGTGTCATTCTTCTTCCCAGATAGTTGATAAAATCGGCGCCGCATTGAATGTTTCAAAGTACACGGCAAAGGTTCCCTATGTATTCTACGATGAGAAAACACAGACCAGCCTTGAACATTCAAAGCTTATAGAAACCCTGCTTCCCGAAGCGATTGAAAACGAGGAATTTCTTGTTTACTATCAGCCCAAGGTACAGCTTAACGATTACAGAATCTGCGGTGCGGAGGCGCTGTGCCGCTGGAAGCACTGCGGCGATATAATCCCGCCTATGGAGTTTATACCCGTTCTTGAGCAGAGTCATTCTATCTGTATTCTTGACTTCTATATGCTTGAGCATGTGTGCAGGGATATACGCCGCTGGCTTGACTCGGGAACTCCCGTTGTAAAGGTTTCCGTAAACTTTTCGAGAGTGCATCTTGGAAATCTGGAGCTGACGAAGCGCATAATTGAAATAATAGATAAATACAGAGTTCCTCACGAATACATTGAGGTGGAGCTTACGGAAACCTCAACCGAC
>JBJERM010000297.1:0-10203 GCA_051882315.1 Ruminiclostridium sp. | reverse complement strand
GGAGGACGATTATTACAATATGCTCCTTTCCGACAGCGCACTCGACATTGAGGAGGGACGTTTATACTCGGTAACGACCCGGAGCAGCATTGAACGTTCCTCGGCGGTATTTACCGACCTGATGATGCCTATGGTGATAATGATGAGTGTGGTTTCGGCGATTATTTTCTGCGTGGTCATGTACCTGATGATGAACGTCATGATTGATCGTGCCTCGTTCGGAATCTCGTTGGTGAAGATATTCGGTTACCGCACAGGAGAAGTTCGTAAGCTGTATCTAAATGGCAACACGATAGTTGTTGCGATTGGCGCTATCATCGCAATTCCCGCCGCAAAGCTGTGCATGGACGCAATTTATCCTTATGCTATCTCCAACATTGCCTGCGGAATGAATATCGCGTTCCCGTGGTACTACTATGTGTTTATTTTTGCAGGTATAATGCTGATATACTTTGCGGTAAACGCTCTGCTTACTGCGAAGCTGAAAAAAATCTCGCCTGCGGAGGTGCTGAAGAATAGGGAATAAAACAGCGTATATCTGTGAACAAAGAAATTGCAACGCTGAAATATTAAATCCTCGCGCATATGCGAACCTTTGATTTGCGTATGCGCGTATTGGATTATTATAATACTGCAAATGTTAGCTCGAAAGCGAAAGGTTGATTTTGATTATGGTTTTAATCAAGGGCAGATGCCCGGCAAACAATTACACAGAACCGGAATTTAATGGGCATAGTGATCCGGCAAATTGTGCAGCGGAAAAAAACGTTCATCTGGCAAATTATAATGTTTTTCCAGGGATAGATGTGATTTATAACGACATACATACCTCGTTTTTCCGAACAGATAATTCTTTTTGCGGGAAGAATGTAATTCATATTGACCATTGTAGAAACGGAAGATTGGAATGTAAATTGAAAAACAAATATTTCTTCCTTTCCGCAGGAGATATATTGATTCACAATTTTGGCAATGATTATCGCGAGGACGTGTTCCCCACCGGGCAATTTCAGGGTGTAACAATACAGATCAACATTGACAATGCACCGGAATGCCTGTCTGAACTGCTGGAGGACGTGTATGTTAAGCCGATG
Organism: Ruminiclostridium sp.; assembly: GCA_051882315.1. Lineage (GTDB taxonomy): Bacteria > Bacillota > Clostridia > Oscillospirales > Ruminococcaceae > Ruminiclostridium_E. The sequence continues at coordinate 9,109 of JBJERM010000297.1, read as the reverse complement.
GAGATCGTTGAAAAATTCAGAATAAAGCAGAACCGGTATTATGTGCTTCGACAAATGCCTGCGATCGAGCATATATTTTCGGAGATGTATAGTGTACCTCCGTCTGTTATAAAGGCATATCTGAAAATAAAGGTTCTTGAATTGTTTGTCTTTTTGAATAGTATTCAGCCGGAAAAATCGGCAAGCGAGCAGAGGTGCGTTTCAGAAAAACAGGTTTCTCTTGCGAAGCTGATATTTGATTATCTTACAGATGATACTTCAAAGAACATAACTGTTACTGAGCTTTCGGAGCATTTTGGAACGTCTGCTTATCAGCTCAATAAATGCTTTCAGTCTGTATATGGAATGTCGATCAGCGGCTATTCAAGAAACATGAAGATCCGTGAAGCAGCCCGTCTGTTGCAGCATACGGATCAAACTATTCTTGAAATTGCGGGTCGGGTCGGGTATGAGAACGGCAGTAAGTTTGCAAATGTTTTTCACAGGATAATGGGAGTTACTCCCCACCAGTATCGTAATAACGCAGTGAAAAAAATTGATTTTCGGTTATAAATTGGAGCTGTTTTCGCTTTTTTGGAGTGGATTTTGTTTTACCTGATATGCTATAATATTTAAGACGCTAATCGAGCGTCTAAAAAAATCTCATTGAGTTAGCTATAGCTAATTCGACGATAATGGAGGCGAATAGCCGATGAGGAAAATCGCTATATACGGAAAAGGTGGCATTGGAAAATCAACTACCACTTCAAATCTTTCTGCTGCCCTTGCCCATAAGGGGTATAAAGTTATGCAGATAGGCTGCGACCCAAAAGCAGACTCGACAAAAAATCTTATGAAAGGCAAAAGAATCCCCACTGTTCTTGAACAGATAAAGAGCAAGGGCGATGAACTGACCTTGAGCGATATTGTGTTTGAGGGCTACGCAGGTGTAATGTGCGTGGAATCCGGAGGTCCGACGCCGGGGGTCGGTTGTGCCGGAAGGGGCATTATTTCAGCGTTTGAAAAGCTGGAGGAGCTGAAAGCCTTTGATACATACAAGCCGGATATCGTAATCTACGATGTGCTTGGAGATGTAGTTTGCGGCGGATTCGCGATGCCCATACGGAACGGCTATGCCCGAGATGTATATGTGGTATCGTCAGGCGAAATGATGTCGCTTTATGCGGCTAATAATATTGCGTCAGCGATACGCAATTTCGGCAAAAGAGGCTACGCACAGCTTCGCGGACTTATTCTGAATGCGAAAAATCTCGAAAATGAAGTCGAGATAGTAAATGAAGCCCTTAAAGAGATCGGCACAGAGATAACGCAGTATATCCCCCGCTCTACTGAAATACAAGAGGCGGAAAATCAGGGCGGTACCGTGTTTGAATGTCTTGCTGAATCGAAAATGCAGGAGGTTTACAGTGAGCTTGCGGACAAAATAATTGCGCAGGAGCAATAAAACATATCAACTAGGGCTTAAGCCCTGAATATATAAAGTCAAAGGAGAACAACTATGAAAAAACATCTGTCATTTATCACAGCGGTGGTTCTTGCGGCATCTTTGCTGGCAGGCTGCTCAAGCGGGAAAACCCCTTCGGACGTCAGCACGCAGTCGGTATCTCAGGCTGACTCTGCTTCGGTCGATTCCGAGAACAGCGCGGTAAATTCTGACGATACTTCAGAAACAAATTCCGAGAGTGAAGAAAACACCGGATTTACTCTGGAATATCCTGAAGATATGCAGGCAATCGGCTTTACAGAACCTCTTGTTCTGGAGCAGAAGCCGGAGCGCGTTGTTGCTCTGTCGGCTGCGCCTGTGCTTGCTCTTTATGAGCTTGGAGTAGACCTTGTAGGAATACCCAGCAGCAGAGTTGTTACATGGTCTGAGGATCTGGCTGAAAATGCTGCGACCGTATCGTTTTCTGTTATGAGTCCGGAGGATTTCGATTATGAGTCCGTGGTAGCTCTTGAGCCTGACCTTGTGCTGCTTGCAATGAACGGCGCGGAAACGGCGGGTGCAAAGCTGGAAAGTCTGGGCATTCACGTTTATTATCTTTATGCAGGACATACCGTATCCTACGCTTCTATAAAAATGCAGACCAAGGCGCTGATTGACGCATTCGGTACTGACGAGGCGTCAAAGTCGGCGGGAGAGTCAATAATGCAGCGTTTCTCTGATTTGGAAGCGGATCTTGAAAATGCAAAAGCGGCATTTTCGGGTAAGAGCGTGATGGTTTTACAGTCCGGCAGCGCGGATATGCATTATATCCAGACAAATGACGGTACGCTTGGTTCAATGCTGGACATGATAGGATTTACAAACGTATTTGAAAATGAAGCTTCCTCAATGGTTCAGCTCGACTATGAGCAGGCGCTTGATTACAACCCGGACTATGTTGTGTGCGTAGGCGGAACAGACGCTGAAACTCACAAGGCAGTCATGAACGAAGCGTTTGCAAACAACCCCGACTACTGGAATGCTATTCCTGCCGTTGTCGCAGGAAATGTGATATATGTTGATGTGACATACTGCTCTACCGCAGGTATAAATGTCATCGACAATATCAGTAACCTTATTACAATTATGTCAGAGAACACCGGCATTACTGTGGGATAAATGCGGGTCAAATGGAGCGTGGGGAGTGCTTCGGTGCTCCCCGTGCTCACTATTGCATATGAGTGAACGATATGATTAAAACCAAAAACCAAAACAAGACAGGAAACCGGATGTTGAAAACAAGCATTGTCTGGGCGGTGCTAATCATAGTGATAGCCGCGATGTTCCTGCTGGCTGTAATAATGGGAAGCTCCCGTCTTTCGCTTGGCGATATTTTTGATGTGTTTACGGGAAAAGCCGGCAAAACCCAATACGCTATCGTAATGACGCTTCGTGTTCCCCGCGCCGTGCTTGCGATTATAGTGGGAGCATGCCTTTCTGTCGCCGGAGCACTGCTTCAGGCGGTGATGAAAAATCCACTTGCCGATCCCGGAAGCATCGGAGTCAGTGCAGGAGCCAGCACAGCGGCGATAACGGTTTTACTGTTGTTTCCGAATCTTTCATATTCTGTTCCGCTGTTTGCGTTCGCGGGTGCAGCGCTTGCCTGTGTTCTTATCTATCTCGTAGCGTGGAAGGGCGGCGTTGACCCGCTCAGGATAATTCTTTCCGGCGTGGCGGTAAATTCCGTGCTTGGCGGCTACAATGCGTTTTTGCAGCTCCAGAACAGCGATAATCTTCAAGGTGTACTTGCGTTCATGAACGGAAGTCTTTCCGGCGGAATGTGGCAGGACGTTCAAATCATGACTATCTACGCTGTGATCGGGATAATTTTCGCGTTCCTATGCATTAAGCCTGCAAATGCCCTCCAGCTTGGTGATGAAATGGCGAAAAATCTTGGAGTTCGCGTTAACCTTAGCAGGATTGCACTATCGGCGGTATCGGCATTCTTAGCGGCCGCGACCGTTTCTCAGGTAGGAATGATCGGATTTGTCGGGCTTGTAGCTCCTCATATTTCAAGAATGCTGGTAGGCTCGGATTATAAGGTCCTGATACCTACAAGCCTGCTGACCGGCAGCCTCATGGTATTGGTCGCGGACACGTTGGGAAGAAGCATAATGCCTGGTACAGAGATACCTGTGGGAATAATGATGAGCGTGTTCGGCGGACCGTTCTTCCTTTATATGCTGAGAAAGAGAGGTAACTTCAATGGAGCTTAAGGCAAATGCGCTTCAGATAGGCTACGGCGACAGAGTGATCGTCGAGGATATGGATATCAGTATCATGCGCGACAAAATCACTACCATTATCGGACCGAACGGCTCAGGAAAATCCACCGTGCTGAAAGCGGTCACAAGGCTGATAAAATATCAGCACGGCAGCGTCATGCTGAACGGCAGGGATATTCAGAGCATGAAGCCCAAAGAGCTGGCGCGCTGTCTTGGCGTGCTTCCGCAGATACATAGTGCGCCGTCAGATTTCCGTGTAAAGGAGCTTGTGAGCTACGGCAGAATGCCGCATCAGAGAATGCTTTCGGGAACAAGTCCCGAGGACGAAAGAATAATAAAATGGGCAATGGAAGTCACCGGAACATGGCAGTTCCGGGATAAATCCATATATGAAATATCCGGCGGCGAATCGCAGAGGGTATGGATAGCGACTGTGCTTGCGCAAAAGCCGGAGATATTATTCCTTGACGAGCCAACGACCTACCTCGATATATCTCATCAGCTTGACACCATGCAGCTTGTAAAGAACCTCAACCGGGAAACAGGGATAGGCGTGGTAATGGTGCTGCATGACCTTGTTCAGGCTTTAGAGGTCAGCGATCATATCGTTGTCATCAAGGACGGAAGAAAATACAGCGAGGGTTCTCCGGAGGAGGTCGTCACGCCGCAGATGATGAGAGATGTTTACAATGTTGAGTGTGAGATAATGAACGTACCCGGCAGGACAAAACCGATAATAGCATACAGCCAGTTGGCATAGGAGAAATTATGGGATTAGATGGAAACAAAATGCTTGCAAAAATGAAGCGTCTTAGCGAAGCAGCAAATATGAAACAAGTAAAGCCGCTTTCCTACGCTCTTTTTCCGGGTTATCACTGTCCGCTTATGGGGGCAATGCTTACTATCAAGGAGATCGATAACTCCGTAATGGTGGTAATCGGCCCTGATGAGTGCGCGTATTACACAAAGCTTGCCACAGCAGGCGGTTCAATGAGATCATCGGGCTGCGAGATCGTGTCTGTTGTTCTCGACCAGCACGATGTGACATTTGGCTGCCAGAAAAAGCTGGACGAGGCATTCTCTGAGCTGATGGAGGAGTACACTCCCGAAGCGGTTTATCTGGTCACGACCTGCGTTGTAGAGGTTACAGGCGACGATATAGAAGCTATGGCGAGGGTATATTCTGAGAAATACGGGCTGCCTGTGATCGTTGTTCATGCGGAAAATTTCAAGACCGACGATCATCTCCCCGGAATAGAGAACACTCTGAATGTCAGTGTTGATATCATGGAGAAACAGCACATTAAGGACTGCGTAAATGTTCTGGGGCTGCGGCTCGGAGATTTTTCCAAGACCGAGGTCTGCCGCTTTCTGGCGGAATCCGGAATAGAAACTGCGATGGTGCTTCCTGGGGAAACCTCTGTAAACGAGATAAGGAGTGCTCCGAAAGCCAAATGCAATATAGTGGTACACCCTGTTGGAATGCCGCTTGCGAAGGAAATGCAGAAAAGGTTCGGCACACCCTATGTCGTATTCGAGCGGTACAGTGATCCGGAAAGAATACTAAGCTGCTATCAACAGCTGTTTGCGATTCTTGGGAAAGAAATACCTTCCGAGATAGGTTCTCTTTATGAAAGCAGTACGACGCAGATAGAACAGGCGAGGGCCGTTTTGAGCGGAAAAACCTATATCAGCGGAAACACAGCGTTGTGCAATTATGAGCTGCACAGCTTTCTTGCGGAGCGGCTTGACATCAAACCTTTGCTGCTCCAGATAAGCGACCTTGACGATGACAGCGCGGAATTCAGGGAGAAACTGCTGAAATACTGCGACCCATACGTCACCAGAGCAGCAAATATCGCCGCAATGCAGTATATCTATCCTCTGCTAAAACCGGACTTCAACATCGGGGCAGGAAATGCGGCGGAGATGAGAAAACAAGGGATTTCCACAGTGAGAATGATGAAAGCGTACAACACCCTCGGCTTTGAAGTCTGCGGCATGGTCGTTGAAGCATTCTTACAGGCAGACAGAGAAGCCAATATGCCGCCTGTTTCAATGAATATGATGAAAGGAGCGATGAAAAGATGAGCCTTTGCAGAGCTTATCCATCTCCCTCGGATAGAATGGCTGTTATCTGGTCGCTTATGCCGATAAAAAATGCTGTTGTGCTGGAATACGGTCCTGCGGGAACTACTCACTTCGGCGGCGGGTTATACAGCTCTCTTGGAATTGAGCTGGGAAAAACTCTGTTCACTACTCATATAAGCGAGGACGATGTAATTATGGGTGACGTGTCCCGCTTGGAGAATGCTATTCTTGAAATTGACGAAGCATATCAGCCGGAAATAATCTTTGTGGTTGCCTCTGCTGTTATCGCAGTTATCGGCACGGATATCGCCGGTGTATGTCAGTATATGCAGGAGCAGGTCAACGCACGGCTGATTTCCTTTGAGGACGGCGGATTCAGGGGAGATTATACATTTGGCTTGAGGTCGGTGTACCGTATGCTGGCAAATGAGGTTGTAAAAGCTGCACCGAAACATGACAAAACATATAATATCCTCGGAGCGTCGGCGGGGTCGTACAGAGTTCGCAGTGACGTGTGGGAAATACAAAATCTGATGAGAGAAGCGTTCGGCTGGGAATGTGCCTATACAATGGGGCTGGAATGCACGGTCGGGGACATCGAAAACGCAGGCAGCGCCGCGCTGAATTTAGTCATCAGAAACGAAGCCGTTGAAGCGGCGGAAATGCTGAAGAAAAGCTGCGGAACGGATTATGTCTATGGGGCTCCGTATGGATATTCCGGTACACTTGAGTGGCTGGAAAGCATTGGGCAACTCATCGGGCAGGAAGTAAATCCTGCTCTTATTAGCCGGATTGAGAACAAAATTCAGCGCCTTACTCCAATGGGCGGACCTATGGCGATGATGAGGAGAAGCCAGCCCTCTGCCGTGATACAGGGGGACTATGATGCGCTTCTTGGCTTTTCACAGGTAATGTCCGAAATGGATATTGAAGTAACAGGAATGATATGCAGCCACAGCCTGAAAGCAATAAACTGCAATAATGAAAACATCGAATATATCCCAAAGGAGAAAGACAGAATAGACCTGTTCAAGGCTATGAGCGGAGCATGGTGTCTGGGAAGCGGAGAAATGCATAGATACTGCCACGACAGGAACTATTTTACTCTTGTAAGTGCGCCGTTTGTCGGTAAGAATCAGAATGCATCTCACCTGCCTTTTATGGGCGAAAAGGGTATGGATTACCTTTCGGAATTGAAATCAGAATTTTATGATATGTTCGATATTTAAGATTTGTGGTGTTTTGCATAGCGCATTGGTTCAAAGCGTGAGCTTTTCTATTGCCAAACATACTGAAGCTATTGGCTTTAACAATTAGCCCATATCTTCTTTTTATTAGACCCGCCGTGTAGCTTTTCGCTGTATGGCGGGTCAATGCTTTTTTCTTACACTATTGCTTTGGCTCAAATTGCCAATAATTTTGTAAGTATTATTGACTTTTTAATATATATGCTGTATAATAAAACCGGTCGGTGCGAACTGACCATTTTTGATAGCAGCAAGTTAGCGTAAGCTAACTTGCTAATAGGAAAGGTAAATGATATGATGACAAAAACAAATCTTCAGCTTGGCGATGTACAGGAAACTGCGCTGATACCGCTTGCTGTCAAGGCAAGTGAAACAAAACGCAAAAATCCGCGGATAACCGATAACAAGGCAGTTGAAATTGTGGAGCAGCTCGGAATTGACACGTCGAAGTACGATAAATTCATGAGCCACGAGGGTGTTGTATCGCGAACGCTGCTTTTCGACGGTCTTGCAAGGGGCTTCATTGAAAAGCACCCTGACGCTGTATGCCTCAATATCGGCTGCGGACTTGACAACCGCTTTGAGCGTGTGGATAACGGCGGAATATTGTGGTATGACATTGACCTGCCGGATTCGATAGAGGTCAGGCGAAAGGCTATTGAGGACAGCGACCGCCGTAAAATGATAGCCGGCAATGCGCTGGAAAACGACTGGACTTCCCTTGTAGCAAAGCGAAAGCATACCCTTGTCATTATGGAGGGTCTGCTGATGTACTTTTCCAAAGAGCAGGTCGGAGCGGCGCTGAATGTCATTCGTGATAATTTTGGGGACAGCGTTCTTCTGTGCGAGCTTATGCACCCTATTGTCGCGGGTAACAGCGGAATGCATGATACTGTAAAAAACACAAACGCCAAATTCGGCTGGGGAACGAAAACCGGAGAGGAACTTGTTCCGTTGTGCGATGGGTTGAAATTCATTAAAGAGATAAGCTTTAATGAAGTTATGAAGAAATACACTGTAAGAGGTCTTTTGTTTTCAGCAATACCTGTTATCCGCAATTTCAATGACAGGCTGGCGGTTTATAAGCTGAAAGGCAAATCGAAGGCATTATAATAACCGAAAGCTGGGGGTGATTGCGGTGGTGTGGCTTATTGTTCTGCAATTGATAATTTACTGCGCAATATTTACAGGAACGGTGTGTTTCGCTGTAAGAGGCGGCGCGATAAACGGTCTTTATTTTTACCCGAAACCGGTGCAGGAGCGGGCATTTGAGATAGGGCTTTCCGACCGCGAAACAGTAAAAAAGAAACGAAAGCTTTTCATGGCGTTGTTTTATTTTATAATGCTTGCGGCACTGCTTCTTATCATCGGACTATGGAACAGGATAAGCGACTTCCTGACGGCATATTTTCAGGCGCTTCTATTCTTGGAGGTCATGAACTGGTATGACGGGATAGTGATAGACAAGATATGGGTGGGACACAGCAGGTTCTGGATAATACCAAGGACGGAGGATCTCCCCTACATACAGACATGGAAACAGGTGTTGAAGAAAAGACTTTTCCTGTCGTTGGTGTGGGCTGTCGGGGCGGCAGCGGTCGGCGGCTTGGTGGTATTGATTTTCTGAACTGGCATTTTGATAAAAGAGGGAATTAGGATATGGCGGTGACTTTGATATTATCACTTGTTTTAATGGCGGCGCTGTTTGCGCTGTTATGGGCGGCGGTTGCGCTCATTCAGTCGAAGAAATTTTTCAGCTCTGCGCCAAAGGATATACAGGAAGCTGTTCTGGAGCATGATGAGCGTTTTCCCGGCGCAAGAATACTTGGTTGGGTAATCGGAGTTATATGTCTGGCTGCATTTGTTGGTGCATTCATCTATGCAGCATGGGACGGCATTCAGCGAGAGTATGATATCTGGGCGTTTTTTGTGAGATTTCTGATAATGCTGTATTCGCTCAAGGCGTTCGATATTATATTTTTTGATTGGTATCTGCTTACCAAATCGCATTTCTTTCAGCATTATTATCCCGAAACAGAGGGCTGCGAGGGGTATCATCAGTT
>JBJERM010000296.1:0-10255 GCA_051882315.1 Ruminiclostridium sp. | reverse complement strand
AAAGGAGACCGTAAGATGAAACAAAATAGTCAGGCCGATATGCCGAAGGGCAAAACTAAAAATTCCTTTTTTGTAAGAACAGGACGAAGAATCAAGGAGTTTTTCCGTAAGCTTTTAGTATCTTTAAAGCGCAGCCCTCAGGGTATTGCTCTGCTTGCGCTGGCAGCGGCATTTCTGATTTATTCGCTGAATCTTTCAGCAATATCAAACACCACCGCAAAGATCAATACACCGAATATGGGACAATGTGAATTTGCAGGAATGCTGTTTTCTATTCTTGCATTTGTATGCATTATCAGGGCATTCCCGAAGCGCCAGAAAGCAAGTAAGCCTATGCTTGCAGTTTATTTTGTAATGATGGGCATTCTGATATTTGCCGACTCGGTATATTATACCAGAATTAACGAGGCGCTTACGCGTACTGAAAATCCTATTGTAATTGATTCAACAAATGGATATATTACTGTTGCTCAGAATACGATAATGCTTCATATTATCCTTATCATCGTTTGTGTTGTTCTCGTAGCTGCTCTTCCGCTTTACAGCAAGCTTCTCAGAAAAATCAATACTTCAATCGAGGTTGAGGGTAACGGGGATATGGAAGCTATCGATATTTCCGGAGAAGATTAAAGCTTCCTTTTTATGAAACACGACGGCTGTATCGGCGGAACAGCTTCACAGTCTGTAAGATATAGCTGAAAAATCGTGTTGACAAATTTTTATAAGTCTGGTTCTGTGCTTGCCGCCGGTTCGTTCACTTTTGTCGTGCGTTCTGTGCGGTAAGCAATATTATAAGTATATTTTATACAAGCAAGGAATAGGTATGGCAAAAAAACAAAATGAAAAGCCTGCGGCGGAGAATTACTATAAGCTGGAAGTTGACGCTGTTGAAAAGCTTGTAAATGCGAAAAATGCTCCCGAAGTTTCAGAAAAGGAAATCAGAAAGTATAAGTCCGGTCCTAAAGTGATGGTTCCATCCTGGGTAAAGATTTCTTTGATTAAATTCTGGTGTGGCGGATCAATATGTTACTTTTTCCTTTGGGGACTGGGTCTTTATCTGGTAGGCCTCGACCTTATGGTTGCGCTTGCTGTCGGTCTTGGACTGGTAACTGATTTGCTGATAAACAATATGCTGCACTATTTCGAGCCTACGAAGGGTGCGTACGATAAGTGGATGATGGTTACGGTACGAAAGTTCTGGTCCATTTTTCTGAATGTTATTTATTCCGGCTTGCTTCTTTACTGCATCGTACAGACTTATACCATGATAAACGTTATTATTATCGGCTCCTGGGAAAGTGAAACCGGCGCTGTGGTTACTGTTGAACCTATTCTGTTCGGTCTTATGTATGTTGCCTTTGATATGTTATTTATCGGAATAAAGCGATTATTCCTCAGCATTATCCATGACGCTGAAAAAAAGGCTTCCTGGGGAAGAAAATAAATCTATTTACAGGAGAAGCTATGATAAAAGCATTATATATCGGTTCAGTTTCAGCTTGCTTCGAGCTTGAGAACAACTCGCCCTATTACAGCGAAACAGAATACACTGTTTCCCTTAACGGAAAGAAACAGTTCTGTGCGAAAACCAACGTTTTTTCGCTGTTTTCATTGACATCCTCAACCGATTACACTCTCAGTGTATCGGGATATGAACCGATTCATTTTACAACTGCAACTGAAACCGCCGCAATAAATGTAAAGGAATTCGGCGCAGCAGGTGATGGCGTTCACGACGACACAACAAGCATTCAGACTGCTATAAACTGTTTACCAAAGGGCGGGCGACTGTTTTTTCCCGAAGGTGTGTATAGCGTTGCACCCATCAACCTTAAAAGCCACATCACCATTGAGCTGGCTGAAAATGCGGTTTTGCTCGGTTCCACCGACACAGAACGTTATCCTGTAATTCCCGGAGAGCTTCGGGATATTGTAACAGGCGAAGCTGTCCATTTCGGTACCTGTGAGGGAAATGCAGTACCTATGCATCAATCTCTTGTTTTTGCCGAATATGCCGAGGATATCAGCATTGTCGGCAAAGGCACTATAGACGGAAACGCTCAGAACAGCGATTGGTGGATAAATGTAAAGGAACGTAAGATTGCAAGACCTCGGCTTGTTTTTTTCAATCGATGCAGCAATATTACAGTCCACGGTATTACTGCCAAGAACGCTGCAATGTGGCAGCTCCACCCTTATTTTTCAAGCAATCTGAATTTTCTTGACCTTGAGATAAGTGCCCCGAAGGATAGTCCCAATACCGACGCTCTCGACCCGGAGGCATGCGACCTTGTTAATATTATCGGCTGTCGTTTCAGCGTGGGTGATGACTGTATTGCAATTAAATCAGGTAAGATTGAGATAGGCAGGAAGTATAAAACTCCTGCAAACCGCCATACAATACGCAACTGCATTATGCAGTTCGGTCACGGCGCAATTACTCTCGGCAGCGAAATGGCAGGAGGAGTAACAAATCTTACTGTAAACCGCTGTATTTTCAATAGAACCGATCGTGGTTTACGCATAAAAACACGTCGGGGGAGAGGAAAGGATGCAATTATCGACGGCGTACTCTTCGAAAATATCAAAATGGACGGCGTTCTTACTCCTATTATAATAAATATGTGGTATAACTGCTGCGATCCCGACAGATTTTCGGAATATAATACAACTCGTGAAAGACTGCCGGTGGACGATAGGACGCCCTATCTCGGAAAATTCACCTTCCGTGATATGGAATGTGAGAACTGCCAGGTTGCAGCCTGCTACTGTGACGGCTTACCTGAACAGCCTATCGAGGAGATTACTCTTGAGAATATTCGTTTCACCTATGATGAAAATGCTGAGCCTAATTACCCCTCCATGCGCAACAACAATGTAAAAATGTGCCGTGCCGGAATGTATTTTGATAATGTAAATAGTCTTGTCATCAGAAATGTTGAAGTAATTGATAACGACGGCGAAAAGCTGATGGCTAACAATGTGGGAAAGCTGGTTAATGAGTGACAGAGTACAAACAGATAGATAAATATATCGGGAAGCTGCTTGAAGCTTCAGCGCCTGACGCACCATTATGGAATATTGAGAGTATCCGTGGGGGCAAGCCTGCTCACTGGAACTATATTGACGGCTGCATGATAACCGCGCTGCTCTGTGCAGGCGAAATAACAGGCGAGAAAAAGTATGCCGAATTCGCCGAGAGATTTATTGACTATTATGTTTTCGAGGACGGCTCAATCCGTGGCTATTCACCGGAAAAATACAACCTTGATGATGTAAACGAGGGAAGAGTCCTTTTCGACCTTTATAGAATGACGGGCAAGGAAAAATACAAAAAAGCTATTCTTCTTCAGTATGAACAGCTGAAAAATCAGCCTCGTACAGATACAGGAAATTTCTGGCACAAGAAAATCTACCCGAATCAGATATGGCTTGACGGTCTTTATATGGCGCAGGTATTCAGCGTAAGATTTCAGCGTGAATTCGGTGACGGAGACTGCTCCGATACGCTTTCACAGTTCAGAAATGTGCGCAGGCTTATGTTTGATGAAAACAAAAAGCTTTACTATCACGGCATGGACTGCTCAAAATCAATATTCTGGGCGGATAAGGAAACAGGCTGCTCAAAGAATTTCTGGCTCAGGGCTATGGGCTGGTTCTGTGCAGCGCTTATCGATGTAATCGACTATATGGCTGATGACAGTTCTGCAAAGGAGCTGTGCGATATTTTCGTTGAAGCCATTGAGGGAATATCGGAGTACAGAGATTCTGAAACGGGAATGTACTGGCAGGTTATTGATTGCGGCGGCAGAGAGGGGAATTACCTTGAAACCAGCGGCAGCAGTATGATTGCATACGCTATGATGAAGGGCGCCCGTCTCGGAGTGCTGAATGAGAGCTATGCCAAGGCAGGAAAAGCCACCTTTGACGGTATTTGCAATAAATATCTGAGAACAAACGAAGACGGCGACCTTAATCTCGGAGGTATCTGCCTTGTAGCAGGACTCGGACCCGAGAATAACTTACGTCGTGACGGAAGCTATGAATATTATATTTCCGAGCCTGTGGTTGAAAACGACGCAAAGGGCGTAGCCCCTTTCCTGCTGTGTTATACAGAGGTAAAGCGAATGGAAAGGAATGCTTCCGACAGGTAAAAACTATGAAGAAAATCAAGATCGCATATTTAGGCGGAGGCTCAAAGGCATGGGCAAGGGTTTTTATGACAGATCTTGCCCTTTCGGAAGGTCTGGGCGGTGAGATAGCTCTGTATGATATTGACCTTCCTGCGGCGGAGCTTAACCGAAGAATCGGCGATGTAATAAACAGGTCTCCCGACGCTGTTTCAAAGTGGGAATATAAGGTACATGAGGATATCTCAAAGGCTCTGAACGGCGCGGATTTTGTTGCCTGTTCAATTCTTCCGGGAACCTTTGACGATATGGAAATCGACGTACATCTTCCCGAAGAATATGGAATATATCAGTCGGTGGGAGATACGGTGGGTCCCGGAGGTGTACTCCGTGCTATGCGTACTGTGCCGATTTACGAAGGATTTGCAAGGGCGATAAAGGAAAACTGTCCCGATGCATGGGTAATTAACCTTACGAACCCAATGACTGTCTGCACAAAGACGCTGTACGATGTATTTCCCGAGATAAAGGCTTTCGGCTGCTGTCATGAGGTTTTTCATGCGCAGGAATTTCTCTGCTGTGCGGCAGAAGAGGTGCTGGGAGTTCCCCGTCCGAGCCGACAGGATATTATTATCGACGCATGCGGAATAAATCATTTTACATGGATAACCTCCGCAGATTATAACGGACATGATGTCTTTACACTTCTGCCAGAATTTATAGACAGATTTTACGAAAAGGGATACTGCGAACAGCTTGGGCGCAAGCCTGACGATCATCTGAGTGATAATCCCTTCCTATATGGCAACAAGGTTAAAATGGATCTTTTCAGGCGCTTCGGCGTTCTTGCAGCAGCAGGTGACAGGCATTTAGTAGAGTTTATGAATAATTCCTGGTATATCTGTGACAGGTCTGCCGCTGATAAGTGGCTCTATCATCTTACTACTGTTGAATACCGTAAGCAGGATCAACTTGACAAAATATCCCGTTCAAGGCGTATTGCCGACGGGGAAGAGATTATAGAGGTCAGGAAAAGCGACGAGGAGGTTGTAGAGCTGATGAAGGCTCTCCTCGGAATTATTCCTCCGAAGGTTTCCAATGCAAACGTTCCCAATGTGGGACAGATGCCTGACTTGCCATTAGGCTCGGTGGTGGAAACGAACTGCGTTTTCTCGCCAAGCGGCGTTAAGCCTATAACCGCGAAACCCTTGCCGGATAACGTCAACACCCTTGTTCTGCGTAATGCGCTGAACATTGAAAATACATATTACGGAATAAAACACAGAGATTTCTCGGAAATATTCGAGGCCTTCGTCAATCAGCCGCTATGCTCGGTTCTTTCACTCAATAAGGCACGGGAACTATTCCGTCGTATGGTCAATGCGACAAGCAGCTGCCTTAACGAGTATTTCCCCATGGAGAAGCTGGACAGGATATGATAGACGCACTCATTTTCTCCGCAAATGCAGTATTCCCCATTGTGCTGATTATAGCACTGGGATACCTGCTGAAGCGTGTGGGAATGCTCACCAAGCCATTTCTTGACATTGGTAACCGTCTTACATTCCGGGTGCTGCTTCCTGCGCTTTTGTTCTATAACGTTTATAATATTGATAGTCTTCGGGAGCTCGAACCATCCTTTATCCTGTACGGCATAATCATGGTTATACTGCTGTTTTTTGCGGCAATAGCGATGGTTTGTGCATTCACTAAGGACGGCGCAAAACGAGGCTCTCTCATTCAGGCTGTGTTCAGGTCGAACTATGCGATTATTGGTCTGCCACTGGCTGAGGCGCTTTTCGGTGCCAAGGGCGCTGCCGCCGCCGGAATTATGTCGGCATTCTGCGTCCCGACCTTTAATACCCTGGCGGTTATCACTCTTACCATGTTCAACGGAAACAGCGAAAAAGGCAGCGTAAGCGTAAAAAAGGTGCTTTCGGGCGTTATCCGAAATCCGCTGATTATTGCTACTCTTGCAGGAATTGCAGTGTTGGGAATCCGTGAGCTGTTTATGATTTGGGAGATTGATTTCAGGCTGAGGGACATTCAGCTTTTGTACAAAACCCTCGAAAGCGTGAAATCTATCTGTACCCCTTTCGCTCTTATCGTTCTCGGCGGTCAGTTTGAGTTCTCTGCCGTTAAAAGGCTTCGTCGGGAAATAGTTTTCGGAACGATAGTCCGTACAGTGGCTGTACCGATAATCGGACTGAGCGGAGCGTATATTCTGAAAATGACAATAATGCCCGGGCTTTCCGGAGAGCATTTCGCAACTTATGTGGGTGTTTTCGCAACGCCCGTAGCTGTAGCCAGTGCAATCATGGCGAAGGAAATGGGCGCTGACTCGGAGCTTTCGGGACAGCTTGTGGTATGGACGAGTCTTGTGAGTACCGTGACGATATTTATTTATGTTTCGGTTTTACGGGCTGTCGGTATTTTTTAGCAAAGAATGGAATTGTTATTCCATAAGAATAAACTATTTTACTATGGAGGTGCCAGATTATGATACTGGACAAATTCAGTCTTAAGGGAAAAGTTGCTATTGTAACGGGAAGCGATACAGGTCTTGGGCAGGGCTTCTCACGGGCTTTTGTTGAGGCAGGAGCTAAGGTGCTTGGCGTATCTGTGGTTCCAAGCACAGCTACGCAGGAAATGCTCGGCGAGGAAAACTTCCAGTTCCTTGTTGCTGACCTTTCCACTCTCGACCCCATTGAAACTATCGTAAATACTGCCATTGAAAAGTTCGGCCACGTTGATATTCTTGTAAACAATGCAGGCATCATCAAGCGCGAGGACACTATTGACTTCAGCGTAGAAAACTGGGATGCCGTAATGAATGTAAACTGCCGCACGCTGTTCTTCCTTTCACAGGCATGCGCAAAGCAGTTCATCAAGCAGAATAGCGGCGGAAAAATAATCTCCGTTGCTTCAATGCTTTCTTATCAGGGCGGAATCCGCGTTCCCAGCTATACTGCAAGCAAGTCTGCCGTTAAGGGAATAACCATGACTATGGCTAACGAATGGGCAAAGTACGGCATTAACGTAAACGCCATCGCTCCCGGATATATGGCAACCAACAATACACAGGCTCTTCGTGCTGACGCTGAAAGAAGCGAAGCAATTCTCGAAAGAATTCCTGCAGGACGCTGGGGCACTCCCGACGATATTATGGGTGCGGCAGTATTCCTCGCTTCCCCTGCTTCGGATTATGTAAACGGCTTTACCCTCGCTGTTGACGGCGGCTGGCTCGGCAGATAACTAATGAATTGGAGAACAAACGAAATGGATAATAAGAAATTTCTCGAACAGCTCGAATGTACGGGTATAGTTCCCGTAATTAAGCTTGAAAATACCGATGACGCTGTTGCTCTCGCTAAGGCTCTTTACGACGGCGGTATTCACTGCGCAGAGGTCACATTCAGAGCAGAAGGCGCAGATAAGGTAATCGCACAGATGGTAAAGGCGTACCCCGATATGCTTGTAGGCGCAGGTACGGTGCTTACCATCGACCAGTGTGACAGAGCGATCGCAGCAGGCGCAAAATTCTGCGTTGCTCCCGGACTTAACCCAGCTGTTGTTAAGCATTGTCTCGATAAGGGTATTCCCTTCGCTCCCGGTGTTGCAAATGGCTCACAGATTGAACAGGCTCTTGAGCTCGGACTTGATTTTGTTAAGTTTTTCCCTGCTGAACAGGCTGGAGGCCTGCCCTACATAAAGGCGGTAGCTGCTCCCTATTCAATGATGAAATTCATGCCCACAGGCGGCGTCAACGAGAATAACCTCAACAACTATCTTGCATTCAAGAAAATTGTATGCTGCGGCGGGTCCTGGATTGTTCCCGATAAGCTCGTTAAGGCTCAGAAGTGGGACGAAATTACCGCTCTTTGCAAGACTGCGGTTAACAAGATGCTGGACTTCCGTCTTGTCCATGTCGGTATCAACTGCCGTAACGAGGACGAGGCAAAGAATACTGCCGCCAACTTTATGAATATGTTCGGCTGGGAGCAGAAGGTCGGAAATTCAAGCGTTTTCGCAGGAACTCAGATTGAGTGTATGAAGTCTCCCTTCAAGGGTACTATGGGTCATATTGCCGTTTCAACTCCAAATGTCCGCAGAGCCGTTTTCCAGCTTCAGCAGAAAGGCGTTAAGTTCGATATGGACAGTGCGAAATATGACGCAGATGGCAGAATGACCGTTATTTATCTCGCAGATGAATACAGCGGTTTTGCGGTTCATCTCGTTGAAAGTAAGTAAGGAAATTTAATATAAAAGGAGATTATTACAATGGCTAAGGTAGTTACTATGGGCGAGATTATGCTCCGCCTTTCAACACCTAATAACGAAAAGTTTATCCAGGCTGATGAGTTTGACGTATGCTACGGCGGCGGCGAAGCTAACGTTGCTGTATCCCTTGCAAACTACGGTCACGACGCAGAGTTCGTTACCGCTGTTCCTGCAAACGAGATAGGCGAATGCGCAGTTGCAGCGCTCCGCAAGTACGGCGTTGAAACCCGTCATATTGCAAAGTGCGGCGAAAGACTGGGAATCTATTTCCTTGAGAGCGGTTCTTCCATGCGCCCCTCAAAGGTCGTTTACGACAGAGCGCATTCCTCAATTTCTACCGCTTCTGCCGCTGATTTCAACTTTGATGAAATTTTCGAAGGTGCAGACTGGTTCCACTTTACGGGAATCACTCCCGCCGTTTCTGATGCTGCCGCTATACTCACCGAAGAGGCTTTAAAGGCTGCAAAGAAGCATGGCGTAAAGGTTTCTGTTGACCTCAACTTCCGCAAGAAGCTCTGGAGCAGCGAAAAGGCTCAGAAGGTTATGAAGAACCTTATGCAGTATGTTGATGTATGTATCGGAAACGAGGAGGACGCAGAGCTTGTTCTCGGCTATAAGCCCGGAAACACAGATGTTACCCAGGGCGACCTTGAGCTTGCCGGCTATAAATCCATTTTCGAGCAGATGGTTGCAGATTATAATTTTGAATACTGCGTATCATCTCTTCGTGTAAGCCATTCCGCTTCGGATAACGGCTGGTCTGCCTGCATTTACAGCAGAGATACAAAGGAGTTCTACCACTCCAAGGAATATTCGATTCACCCCATTGTTGACCGCGTAGGCGGCGGCGACTCTTTCGCAGGCGGCGTTATCTGTGGTCTTCTGGACGGAAAGGATTTCAAGTCTGCTCTTGAATTCGGTGTTGCAGCTTCCGCGCTTAAGCACACCATCCCCGGGGACTTCAACCTTGTGTCCAGAAAAGAAGTTGAAACTCTCGCAGGCGGCGACGCTTCGGGTCGTGTTCAGCGATAATGAAGCTTTTTATACGTGCCCACGACCTCGGCGTCAAGGGTGAAGAAAATATTGTAAAACGGCTTGACGAGCTGGCGCTTTCGGGAGTTCAGCTTGTTGCCTACAAATGTCTTGACGACGTTGCTTATACGCCCGGCGCAATAACAACGGAGCGTGCCGTGGCGTTCAGTAACACTTTTAAAAATGCCGGAAAAACCGTGCCGCTTATTGGAGCTTATTTTAACCCGGTTCATCCCGATAAGGAAAAGGCTGCAAAGGGAATAGCGGTTTTCAAGGATTATCTTTCCCTTTGTCATGAGCTTTCCTGTAATGTTGTAGGCTCGGAAACGGGCTCATACAACGGAGACAAGTGGACCTACAATCCCCTTAACCGCACCGAAGAGGCGCTGAATTGCGTTATAAATACTTTTTCGGAGCTTGCCGATTATGCAAAGAGCAATAATGCATATATCGGTATGGAGGGCGCATTCGGACACGTCTGCTGGAACGTCAGAACTCTTGAAAAAGCTGTAAAAGCTATCGGCAGGGACAACATCAGGATTATCTTTGATTTATACAATTATCTCGATATATCGAATGTCAACGATATGTATGATATATTGAAAGAGGGTCTTGAAACCTTTGGCGACAGGATTCAGGTGTTCCACATAAAGGACTGCGTGATTTCCGACGAAGGTGCATTAAAACAGGTAGGAGTCGGAAAGGGCATTTTTGATTATTCACGCATTATTCCTGAAATCAGGAAGGTATGCCCCGATGCAAACCTTGTTTTCGAGGGAACAACAGGCGACGATATCCCCTACGCAGTTTCC
>JBJERM010000295.1:0-2988 GCA_051882315.1 Ruminiclostridium sp. | reverse complement strand
ATTCCAACAGTCTTTTTCATTGTCTGTACCTCCGCTGAATTGCCATACCGCCAAGGACGATAAGAAAAACGATTACCGAGGTTAATACTGCGCTTGTGGCAAGGCTCTGATAGTCAAGCTTCAGGAAGTTGTTGTTCATATAATATTGCAGGGTGTAGCTGTGGTCGGGCGGATAGTTAGTGCCGTAGTAGAGGTAGCTTTCCTTGAATATTTTGAAGCTGTTTACAACCGATAAAAGAGCCGTGAAAAACACCGTGGGCATGGTCATCGGAATTGTTATTTTTGTGTGCAGAATAAGGCTGTTCGCCCCATCAAGTCTTGCGGCTTCATAAATACTTTGCTCTATAGCCGTAAATGCCGCTGTTAACAGCACAATGCAGATACCAATATTCTTCCATATAAACAGCAGATAAATCGGCAGAACGGTTGCGTCATTTTCAAAAACGCTGCGCCAGATAAGCACAATGCTTGCCGTTGGAATTACCATAGGCAAAACGAATGCAAAGCGTGTTTTTCGCACCCATTTTATGCCGTAGGACAACACTAAGGATACTGCCAGCGAAAGTAAAATCAGCACCGGAACGCAGATAACTATTAACAGCAGGCTGTTTTTCAGGGCAAGCTGAAAATACTCGTTATTAAGAGTTTCAATGTAATTGTCAAAGCCCACAAAATTACGGCGGAACTGGTTGTCAATCAGAGAGTAATACAGAACTCTTATATAGGGTATAACGAAAAATATCGCCGTTCCGATAAGGCTTGGCAGCAGGCAGAGCTTGCATTTTGTATTCCATTTCAGCCTCTTTCGGGACTTTTTTCTTTTGTCATTTTGCATACTGCGCACCTATTCATTTAGATAAGCCGAAAGCCTGCGGTCTGCTTCCTCAATAAAATCCTCAAGACTGATTTTCCCGCTCAGATAATCGTCGAAAGTCTCTTTATAAATCTCAGCCGAAATTGCATATCCTACCTTTGCGTTGCTGAATATATCGTATATATCTGAAACAATGCTTTCCCCCTCATATTTTGACTTATCGGCGAAAAGAAAAGTGTTTTTCTGCAGGAGCGTGTACTGCGCTATTGTGCTGATATAGTCCAGCGTGTCGGATAGATTGTCGGAATTTGGATTAACGCACATTATGGTTATATTTGCAAGGGTTGCGGAATTTTCGGAAGCGTAAGGAGCAGGGGCGGCGGATAAATCCCTGCATTTCAGCATAGACAGGTCTGTGTTATCGAAAAGGGTAAGTCCCGCATAATAATTATCGGTATTTCCACTCAGCATTTCCAACTGTACCTCGCCGCCTACAAAATTTTGCACATCAGCAGCTCCTGCACTTAAAGAATAATTCATACGTTCCTTGAAAAACTCTGCGTTTTTCCGAAATTCCTCGGTGTCGAAGGTGCTGTTCCTTTGCAGGTATTCCGTAATATAGTTTTCGATATATGTGTAGGAATTGAAGCTGAAATTATCGGTTTTGCCGTCCCTGGAAAGCTGTTCAATAAAGGATTTGAAATCCGCTATTGATATTTTTTTACTTAAATGGGCGCCGTATTTTCCGGTGTTTTTGCTGTTATATGTCAGAACAGCGGCGTCGATTTTTACGGGTATCATCCATATATTTCCCTTTTCGTCCATAGCCGCTTCCTTTAAATAGGGAAAACATTCGTCAAGATATTCCTTTATTCCCGCGACCTCGTTCAGCGGGTAAAAGCTTCCCTTGTCACGGATATTCCCCGCAATAGTGTTGCGGCTGTTCAGATAGCATATATCGAAATCTCTGTCCTGCGACAGCACTTTCAGCGCCATTTCATCGCTTTCCGGCATTTGTGTTATTACATCGTAGCCGCAGCCGAAGGGTGCACCGTTGGTAAGGCTTGAGCAAAGCATTTTTACCGCCTTGTTTCCCTTGTAATAGGCGGGAAGATATATTCTTTCAATTCTGCCGCTTATAATATTGTCGTAATAACAATAGTCAGTTTCTATTTTACATCCCATTCTCGGCATAACGTTCGGCATTATTTCCGCAAAGCCCGCTTCGTTCCATTTGCTTACGCAAAGCTTCATAGGATTATTGTTTGAATGTAAAACACAGACCCCGTTCCAAAGGCTCATATCTTTTACTTCGCCCAGCTTATCGGTATAGTGGATTTCGGAAATACTACCGCCGTTGACTTTTGCAAAATAGTAGCCTTCCTCGTTGCTGCACCCGTACAATACAACGTTTTCGCCGTCGGATGCTATCGCGAAAGGAAAATACGCTTCTACCTCCTTAACCTCGCCCTTGCTGCACATATAAACTCCAAGGCCGCCGTTGTCTGCGCTCAGCCTGTCCTTATAGAGATATGTGCTTTTTTCCTTTTTGGTGCAGTCCGTGCCGATTGCGTAAATATCTTCTCCCGAAAAGCAGAAGGAGCTTATGCTGTCCAGATTTTTGAAATAGCCCACAATCTCCCTTTCGCCGCTTTCAATATCATATCTGTCTATAAAAGACCCGAAGCCGTAGCCCTCAATTTCATCGGTGTAGGCTATGTAGCAGCTTTCGTTCTTTACCTCAATAGCGGAAATACCCAAATAATCCGTCTTATTGCTGCTTACTATGCCGCCGATTTCGTCATAGATATTCAGAAAAGTACTTTCCTCTCTGTATTCGGCAGTAATCAGTTCACCCTTTTCATTGACTGCAAAAGCCCCGGTAACCGAAATATCCGTGTTGTCGTAGATGAAATACTGTATCGCATTTTCATCAAATTCCGGTTTTTCCGAATTAGTGCAGGAGGAAAAAGAAACAAGCGTCAGTGTGCAAAATAAACATACGGCTTTTTTCATAATAAATCTCTCTCCGTTACAAAACAGCCCTCGTCGTTTTCTTCAAATGAAATCTCCACAAGCCGGTATTTACCTATATCGTCGTTGCATTTTACCGTGTAGATTTTCTCTCCGTCATAATACATAGAGTCGTAATATTCGGCGCTTCTTAAGCTTTC
>JBJERM010000294.1:0-10388 GCA_051882315.1 Ruminiclostridium sp. | reverse complement strand
GAAAAAGCGGTCTTACCTTTGCTCCGGAAGCTGGAACCCAGCGGCTTCGTGACGTTATCAACAAGAATATAACCGAGCAGAACGTTATGGACAGCTGCCGTATCGCCTTTGAGGGCGGCTATTCGGCGGTAAAGCTTTACTTTATGCTTGGACTCCCCACGGAAACCCTTGAGGATATGGACGGAATAAAGGATTTATGCGACAAGATAATCGACCTTTACTACTCAATCCCCAACCGTCCTAAAGGCAAGGGCATACAGATTTCCGTATCCCTCTCAACCTTTATCCCCAAGCCCTTTACCCCATTCCAGTTTGAGCCTCAGCCCACCGAGGAGGAGATTGACAAGCGGCAGAAATATATCCTTGACATAATCAACTCCCGCAAGGTAAATATAAGCTGGTCGAGGTACAGCACCACCCTTATCGAAGCGGTTCTTGCCCGTGGGGACAGGCGGCTTTCGGCGGTAATCTATGCCGCATGGAAAAAGGGCTGCAAGCTTGACGGCTGGAACGAGTATTTTATGTATGACAAGTGGATTGAAGCCTTTAAGGACTGCGGAATTGACCCCGCTTTCTATGCAAACAGGTCGAGAAGTCTTGATGAAATTATGCCCTGGGACCACATGGACATTCTTGTTTCAAGAAAGTTTCTTGAAAAGGAAAACAGGCTTGCCCACGAGGGGAAAACAACGCCCAACTGCCGTGAAAAATGCGGGGGCTGCGGTGTGAATAAATGCATAGGAGGCGCCTGCTTTGAATAATAACGTAAGAATTTTCTTTTCTAAAAGGGGCAGGGCGGTTTATATCTCCCACCTTGACCTTTACAGGGTATTCCAGCGGGCGGTGAAGCGCTGTAAGCTTCCTGTCTGGGAAACGCAGGGTTTCAACCCCCATATCTACATCACCTTTGCGCTGCCGCTGGCTCTCGGCACGGAGGGAGTCTGCGAAAGCCTTGACACAAAGCTTACCGAGGAGCTGTCATTTGAAGAAATCCGGGACAGGCTCAATTCAGCTCTGCCCCGTGATATACGGATACTTTACGCCGCCGAGCCGAAAATAAAGCCCACCCAAATCGCTGAGTCTGAGTACGAGGTGCAGATTGACTGCGATTTTGAAAAGCTTAACTCTTTCTTTTTGCAGGAGCAGATAATTACGGAGAAAAAGACGAAGAAGGGAATTTCGGAAATTGACCTGAAACCCCATATAAAGCTGCTTGAACTTAAGGAGGGCTATGTTCGTATGCGCCTGCCCTCGGGAACGGAGTTCAACATAAACGCAAACCTTGTTTTTGACGCCTTCGAGAAGCAGTACGGCGGGGAAATCGGCGGAATTAACATAAAACGCACAGGAATTTACTGCAAAAACGGTGAAATTTTCGCCTGAAAAAAGCGGATTTAAGCAAAAAAGGTATTGCAATTTACAAAGAAAAGTGGTATAATATAAAAGCATTTGTAACCGCCGCATAAGCGGCGAGGGTTAATGCAGGAGCAATTGCTCCCTCAACATTAAACGGGTATTCCTCTGCATTAAAGCCGCAGAGCAAGGCTTCAGGCGGACAGGCTTCCGCCGGTAACAGTATAATGCACGAATGCCGTAACAGGAGGATTTAAAAATGGATGCACTCAAGATCATTGCTCAGGACAGCATGAAGGCTGAAGCACCTCAGTTCAACGTAGGTGACACAGTCAAGGTTCATGTAAAAATCACCGAAGGCGACAAGTCCAGAATTCAGGTTTTCGAGGGAACCGTTATTGCTAAGAAGCACGGCGGAATCAACGAAACCTTTACTGTAAGACGTGTTGCACACGGCTGCGGAATTGAAAGGGTTTTCCCCGTTCATTCTCCCGCTGTTGACAAGGTAGAGGTTGTTAGAACAGGTGTTGTTCGCAGAGCTAAGCTTTACTACCTCAAGGACAGAGTTGGTAAGGCAGCTAAGGTTAAGGCTAAGTATTGATAGCCTCCTGAAAATAGACGATTGGGTAATAGCGGGTTTTCCGTTATTGCCTCAATTCGCTATTTATTGACGTTTTTAATCTATTTATTATAAGGTATATCCAGAGGCTTTTAAATGGAAGAAAAGAATTTAAATCAGAATATTGAGGAAGCTGAAAACATTCCGGAGGAAACCCCGGAAGCAAGGAAGAAAAGGTTTGCAGCGGAAGCTTACGACTGGTTTGACACCATTCTTTTTTCCGTGCTTGCCGTAGTGGTTATCTTTACTCTTTTCACAAGGCTTTCCTCCGTTGACGGAGACTCAATGCTCCCCACACTGCACGACAAGGAGCGCCTTCTTGTAACCGATATGTTCTATAAGCCCCAGCACAACGATATTGTGGTGCTCTGGGCGGAAAATCTCCCCGCTGAAAGCGGAGACGGTATGGGCAAGGCGATAGTCAAGCGTGTTATCGGCGTGGGCGGAGATAAAATCAGCATTGATTTCAGCAAGGGCGTTGTTTACCGCAACGGCGAGGCGCTTCCCCTTGAGGTAAGCGACGGAGTTCTTTACGAGGACGGTCACGCAATCAACGACTACACAAGAGCACCCATAGATTTTTCGGGGGAAATAACCGTTCCTGAGGGACAGATTTTTGTTCTCGGAGACAACCGTAACGGCTCTTCCGACAGCCGTGATGACAGAATAGGTCTTGTGGACGAAAACTATATTATCGGAAAGGTGTATCTTAGGATAATGCCCTTCGATAAGTTCGGAGGAGTTGTCTGATGGCTTACGAGAGCGACATTCAGTGGTTTCCCGGTCACATGACCAAAACCCGCCGCATGATTGAGGAAAACCTCCGTCTTGTGGACGCAGTAGTGGAAATTGTTGACAGCCGTATTCCCGAATCAAGCAGAAATCCCGTCATAAACGAGCTGGTTTCCTCAAAGCCACGGATACTGCTTCTGAATAAATGCGACTATTCCGACGACAGCGCAACTAACCGCTGGCGTGAATTTTACGAAAAACAGGGCTTTGGCGTGCTTGTCTGCGACTGCAGAAGCGGCAAAGGCATAAATAAGTTCCTTCCTATGCTTAAATCCCGACTGTCAGCACTGCTGCAAAAAAGGCGGGAAAAGGGAAATATAGGAAAGGCTCTGCGGATTATGGTGGTTGGTGTCCCGAACGTGGGAAAATCCTCCTTCATAAACCGTATGGCGAACGCAAAAAAGGTAAAGGTAGAGGACAGACCGGGAGTTACCCGAGGAAAGCAGTGGGTAACAATCGACAAGGAGGTTGAGCTTCTTGATATGCCGGGTATTCTCTGGCCGAAGTTCGACGATAAGCGGGTTGCCCTTAATCTCGCTTTTACAGGCGCAATAAAGGACGACGTTACCGATGTTGAGGCACTTGCCATGGAGCTTGGCGCTTATCTTACGGAGCATTACCCAGAAAAGCTTAAGGAGCGGTACAAGCTGGACAGCTTAGAGGGAAATATCCTTGAGCTTATCGCCCGTAAGCGTGGCATGATGATTTCAGGCGGCGAGCCCGATACAGAACGTGCGGCGATAACCCTTTTAGACGAGTACAGGAGTGGAAAAATTGGAAAAATCACCCTCGAAATGCCTCCAATTGCAGGAGAGATTTGAATTTGACAGCTGCTTTCGCAGCTCCCACGGCATAATCTGCGGCATTGACGAGGCGGGACGGGGTCCTCTTGCAGGCGACGTTTACGCTGCTGCGGTGATACTGCCCGAGGGCGTGTTCATTGAGGGTCTTGACGACAGCAAGAAGCTTTCCGAGAAAAAAAGGGAAGCCCTTTTCGATGAGATAACCGAAAAGGCGCAGACTTACTGTATTGCCACGGCTACGGCGGCTGAAATAGACGAGCTTAATATACTTAACGCAACCTTCCTTGCGATGAACAGGGCGGTAATCGGACTTTCTGCAAAGCCGGATTTTGCCCTTGTTGACGGCAACAGGCTGCCGGAGCTTCCTTGTGAAGCGCAGGCGGTTGTAAAGGGCGACAGCCTTTCCGCAAGCATAGCGGCGGCTTCAATTCTCGCAAAGGTTGCAAGGGACAGATACATGCAGGAGCTTGACCAAAAATACCCCGAATACCTTTTCGCAAAGCACAAGGGCTACGGAACAAAGCTGCACTACGAAATGGTTGCAAAGTACGGCCTTTGCCCCGAGCACCGGAAATCATTCTTCAAGAGGCACAAGCCATGAGCGTCAGAAGTGAAAGAGGAGCTTTCGGCGAGGAGCAGACTGCCATATATCTGATAAACCGTGGTTACAGAATACTTGCCCGCAACTACCGCATCAAAGGCGGCGAAATTGATATAATTGCCGAAAAAGAGGGCTTAATTGCAGTAGTAGAGGTAAAGACCCGCAAATTCGGCAGTCTTACCCAGGGCATTGAGGCTGTTACAAAGAAAAAGCAGAGCAGGATAATAAAGGCTGCACGTTCATATCTTTTTGAAACAGGAACAGAGGCAGGGGTAAGATTTGATGTAGCAGAGGTTACGATAACTACCGAGGAAAACCCCCGTCTGCTTGAAATAAACTACTATGAAGACGCTTTTGACGCAATAAATGCGTACACATATACATATTAATATGAAAATAAGAAAGGGAACAGCTATGAATTACAGAAGCACACGCAACAACAACGTTGTTGTAACAAGCGCAGAGGCAATTGCCCAGGGGCTTTCTTCTGAGGGCGGACTTTTCGTACCAGAATCGCTGCCCGTACTTTCAAAGGAGGATATTCTCGCTCTTTGCGACAAGTCCTACCCCGAAAGAGCTTTCGACATCTTTAAGCTTTTCCTCACCGATTTTACCGATGAGGAAATTAAGCACTGCGTAAACGGCGCTTACGGCAGCAATTTCGATACCGAAAATGTTTCCGAGCTTTCACATCTCCTTACGGGAACATACATTCTTGAGTTATGGCACGGTCCTACCTGCGCCTTCAAGGATATGGCGCTCCAGATTCTCCCCTATCTTCTGACCTGCTCCGCTAAGAAAACTATCAACGGAAAGAAGATTGCAATTCTTGTTGCAACTTCGGGCGATACCGGCAAGGCGGCTCTCGAAGGCTTCAAGGACGTTGAGGGCACCTGCATCACCGTTTTCTATCCCGAGGACGGTGTAAGCGATATGCAGAAGCGTCAGATGACCACACAGGAGGGCGGAAACGTTCATGTCTGCGCTGTCAAGGGCAACTTTGACGACTGCCAGAACGGCGTAAAGGCTATTTTCACAGATGAAAAGCTGAAAGCCGAGCTGGAAAAGATGAACGTTGTATTCTCCAGCGCAAACTCAATCAACTGGGGCAGACTTTCTCCTCAGATTGTTTACTACATCTCCGCCTACGCTTCCCTTATCAAGAATGGGGAAATCGAGTACGGCGAAAAGGTAAATATCGTTGTTCCTACGGGTAATTTCGGCAACATTCTTGCCGCTTACTACGCTAAGCAGATGGGCATTCCCGTAAATAAGCTTATCTGCGCCTCCAACTCCAACAACGTTCTTACCGACTTCATCAACACAGGCGTTTACGACAGGAACAGAAAGTTCTACACAACTGTTTCTCCCTCTATGGATATACTTATTTCCAGCAATCTTGAGCGTCTGCTCTACCACCTGACAGGGGAAGACGACAAGCAGATTACCGAGTGGTTCACCAAGCTTTCCAAGGAAGGCAGATACGAGGTAACTCCCGAGGTTTTTGAAAAGATTAAGTCCGATTTTTATGCAGGCTGCTGCAACGACGAGGAAACAAAGGCTGTCATAAAAGAGGTTTTCGAGGAATACTCCTATCTTATGGACACCCACACCGCTGTTGCATACAAGGTTTACAAGGACTACAAGGCTGCTACCGGCGATGAAACAAAGACAATCGTCGCTTCAACCGCTAACCCCTACAAGTTCGGCAAGGCTGTTTACAGCTCTCTCGGCGGCGAAACAGAGGGGCTTGACGAATTTACGATTATAGAAAAGCTTGAACAGCAGACAGGCACCAAAATGCCCGCACCTCTTGCGGCTACAAAGAACAAGACCGTAAGATTTACCGGCTCGGTTGAAAAGCAGGAAATGCCCGCCGTTGTTCTTGACTTCCTTAAGAAGTAATGAGCGTTTTCGCAATCGGCGACCTGCACCTGTCCCTTGGCTGCAACAAGCCTATGGATATTTTCAAGGGCTGGGACGGCTATGTTGACAGGCTTCTTGAAAACTGGAACAGGGTTGTTTCCGAGGAGGACACGGTGGTAATTCCCGGGGATATTTCCTGGGCGATGAAGCTTGAGGACACCGAAAAGGACTTTCGCTTCATCAACGACCGTCTTAACGGCAGGAAAATTATCCTTAAGGGCAACCACGACTACTGGTGGTCAACCCTTGCGAAAATGAAGGGCTTTTTAGCGGAAAAGGGCTTCGATAAAATCAGTATTCTCAGCAACAACGCTTTTTTAGTTGAGGGCATTTGCATTGTGGGCACCCGAGGCTGGATAAACGACGGAAGCGACCCCTGCGACGAGAAGGTGCTGAACCGTGAGGAGGGGCGGCTTCGTATGTCGGTGCAGGAGGGGTTTAAGCTTGGCGGCGAGCTTACCGCCTTTATCCACTACCCGCCTATCTACAACGGGGAGCGCAACGAGCATATTCTCTCGGTTATCCGTGAGTACGGGATAAAGCGCTGCTACTACGGGCACGTTCACGGCGTGGGGCACAGATACGCCTTTATGGGCAGTGACGGGGAAACGGAATACCGTATGATTTCGGCGGATTATCTTGGCTTTATGCCCCTTAAGATAGTATAAAAGCTGATTTTTCTGTGAAAACCGAATATTTTTCAAAAAATACTGGAAATTATAAAAATTTTATGATATAATTTTAAAGAATATTAATTGGAGGACTTTTAAAAATGGAAATCATTTCAAACAACAAGACCGCTGCAAACACCGTTGAGGCGGAAATCAGGGTAAATGCAGCAGATTTTGAAGCCGCAGTTCAGGCTACCTACTTAAAGCAGAGAAAGAACATCACAATCCACGGCTTCAGAAAAGGCAAGGCAACAAGAAAGATGATTGAAGCTCAGTACGGCGAGCAGGTTTTCTATGAGGACGCTGTAAACAGCATTTATCAGAAGACTGTTGCAGAGGCAATTGACGAGCTTAAGCTTGATGTTGTTGATATTCCCAAGACAGAGGTTGCTTCCGTTACAAAGGAAGAGGGCGTACTCTTCAAGGTAACCTTTACCGTTAAGCCCGAGGTTAATATTTCCGGTTATAAGGGATTAAAGGTAGAAAAAACAGTCAAGACTATTACAGACGAGGATGTTGACAAGGAGGTTGACAGAGTCAGAAACTCCAACGCAAGAATTATCGACGTAACAGACAGACCCGCAGAAAAGGGCGATACAGTAGTATTCGACTTTGAAGGCTTCTGCGACGGCGAGGCATTCGACGGCGGCAAGGCTGAAAAGTTCAGCTTAGAGCTTGGAAGCGGCAGATTTATCCCCGGCTTTGAGGACCAGATTGTTGGCAAGAGCATTGACGAGGACTTCGACGTAAACGTAACCTTCCCCGAGGACTACAACGCTGAGAACCTTGCAGGCAAGCCCGCAGTATTCAAGTGCAAAATCCACGAAATCAAGGGCAAGGAGCTTGCAGAGCTTGATGATGAGTTCGCAAAGGACGTAAGCGAATTTGATACCCTCGACGAGTACAAGGCTGACGTTAAGGCAAAACTTGAGGAATCCGCTAAGAAGCGTGCTGAAAACGAGCTCAGCGATACTCTTGCAGAAAAGGTTGCTGAAATCTTAGAGGGCGAAATCCCCGAGGCTATGTACGAAAACCGTATCAGCGATATGCTCCGTGAATGGGAATACAGAAACAGATATGCAGGCGTAACCCTCAACGACTATCTCAAGTACACAGGTATGACCCTCGACCAGTTCAAGGAGGGCTTCAGAAAGCCCGCTGAAATTCAGGTAAAGCTCAGACTTGCTCTTGAAAAGATTGCAGAGCTTGAAAATATCGAAGTTGACGACGCTGCTTTAGAGGCAGAATACGCTAAGCTTGCTGAAGAGCACAAGATGGACGTTGAAAAGGTTAAGTCGGTTATTTCCACAGAAAGCCTTTCCAAGGACATCAAGGCTGAAAAGGCATTCGACCTTGTCAAGGAAACCGCAGAGGTTACCGAAACAGAGGCTAAGGACTGATAAACCATATATAATATCAGAGCTTCCTTGAGAGGCTCTGATATTTATATAGGTGACAAATAAGAATAATGTCGAAAAGGGGGCTGCCCCCGAAAGAAAGGAATGGTAATCTATGGATTTTATGAGTCTTGTACCAACCGTCATTGAACAGACAGGCAGAGGCGAGCGCGCTTACGATATTTACTCCCGCCTGCTCAACGACAGAATTGTAATGCTTAACGACGAGGTCAACAATGTAACAGCAGGTCTTGTTGTGGCTCAGCTCCTTTTCCTTGAAGGTCAGGACCCCGAAAAGGACATCTGCCTTTACATCAACAGCCCCGGCGGTTCAATCTCTGACGGTATGGCAATTTACGATACAATGAACTACATCAAGTGCGACGTATCCACAATCTGTATGGGTATGGCGGCTTCTATGGGCTCTTTTCTTCTTGCGGCAGGCGCAAAGGGCAAGAGAATTGCGCTTCCCAACAGCGAGATTATGATTCACCAGCCCTTAGGCGGAACAGGCAGAGCACAGGCCTCCGATATTGAAATTCACGCAAATCACATTATCCGTATCAAGAAGAAGATGAACACCCTTCTTTCCGAAATGACAGGTCAGCCTATCGAGGTAATCGAAAGAGATACCGACAGGGATAACTTTATGACTCCCCAGCAGGCTCTTGAATACGGACTTATTGATAAGATTATCGAAAAACGTTAACAGATAACAGAAAGGATTTTTATGCTCAGATGCAGTTTTTGCGGCAAGGGCGACGATAAGGTTGCAAGAATGCTGTATTCCAACAATGCGGCTATATGCAGCGAGTGCGTTATCGCCTCCTACCGTATGCTTGCAGAGGAAGGCGAGGTTGAGCCTCCTGCACCAAGAAAGAAAACCACAGGTTCAAACGGCAGAAAAGCGCCCAAGGGCGTAGTAAAGCCTGCTGAAATAAAGGCGGTTCTCGACCAGTACATCATCGGTCAGGAGGAAGCCAAGAAAACCCTCTGCGTTTCCGTTTACAACCACTATAAGCGTACTCTTGCAAACGACGACCCCGGTGCGGAAATTGAGCTTCAGAAGAGCAACGTGCTGCTTTTAGGACCTACCGGCGTTGGTAAGACTATGCTTGCCCAGACACTTGCAAGGGTTCTTCACGTTCCCTTTGCAATCGCCGACGCAACCACCCTGACACAGGCGGGCTATGTAGGCGAGGACGTTGAAAACGTACTTCTTCGCCTTATTCAGGCGGCAGACTACGACATAGAGGCGGCGGAGCACGGAATTATTTACATTGACGAAATCGACAAGATTTCCCGCCGCTCCGAAAATACATCAATCACAAGGGACGTAAGCGGCGAGGGCGTTCAGCAGGCGCTGCTCAAAATCGTTGAGGGTACTGTTTCAAACGTTCCTCCCCAGGGCGGCAGAAAGCACCCGAATCAGGAGTTTATACAGATTGACACAAGAAATATCCTGTTTATCTGCGGCGGTGCATTCGACGGAATTGACAAGACTATCTCCGCCCGCATAAATTCCTCATCTCTCGGCTTCGGCTCAGAGCTTGCAGACAAGAGCGAAATGTCCCTTACCAAGGCATTCCACGCAGTTGAGCCCGATGACCTTGTAAAATACGGAATTATCCCCGAGCTGGTTGGACGTCTGCCTGTAATCGCCGTTTTAGACGAGCTGGACGAGGACGCACTTATCAAGATTCTTGTTGAGCCGAAGAACGCTATTGTAAAGCAGTACAGCTACCTGTTCAGCCTTGACGGGGTAGAGCTTGAAATCGAAACCGAGGCGCTAAGGGAAATCGCAAGGAAGTCCATTCAGCGCAAAACCGGCGCAAGAGGACTTCGCACAATCCTTGAAAATATCCTGAACGAAACAATGTTCGAGTCTCCAAGCGATGAAACCGTAGTCAAGGTTGTGGTAACAGCCGACTGCGTAAAAAAAGGCGAAAAGCCAGAAATTATCCACGGCGAAAAGAAAAAAGCTCTTCCGAAGCAGGGCAGCAGAAAGCCCGCCGGGGAAAGCAAGTGATAACGTTTACAATCCCGTTGTTAAGGGAAATCCCGCTTGTGAAAAATAGATTCTGCAAGTAAAAATTATTGAAAATTCAGTATATTTTTAGTGCAGAATTTATCTTGAAATGGGCGGGAAAATAAGCTATAATAATGACACAAAGTTAATCGGGAGGTGTTTTTATGGGCGGTCTTTCAGCTTATATTGCACAGCTT